>JBBREZ010000122.1:0-15280 GCA_038225095.1 Caldilineales bacterium | reverse complement strand
ATACGTCGGACTATGAAGCCAAAGCTGCGCGTCTGCAAAGATACGCAGAATTGCGGTGGAGTCCTGATGGGAAGCCCCTGCCTTTAGGCATGCGGTCTTTATGACATTTGATTTTCTACTTTACCACTACGACGCTATGATCCTGTGCATAGCCGCTTTCCTGGCGCACCGGGTTTTCGGGGTCGGGCGGCCAGATAGCTGGCGTGTAAGGGCCGGTATCGATCCAGAAGCGATAGGTGTGGCGGCCGGGCGGTAAAGCAACGATAATTTGCCACCAGCCACAGGACAATCGGCGCAACGGTAAATTATCAGGTTGCCAACTATTAAAAGAACCGATCAGGCTGACGGTGGCGGCTTGGGGTGCATAATAGCCAAAATAGATCGCCGACGCATTGGCGGGCGCACGCTCATTCGCCAGGAAAGCTACTGTACCTTGATCCGACCAATTTTGCAACTCACTTGGGTTGATTACAGTAGCACTGCGCGGCAGACCCGCCAGGATGCCAGTGGCTGTACGCAGCGCCGCAGCCACCGCTTGCGATGGTTGCAGAATACCATGACCGGTTTGGGTGCTGAATTGCTGGGGCAGCGGTAGTGCGGTGGAGAGCAGAAACGCGCGCGCCTCGGCTACGGTCAAATTAGGGTTCGCTTCAAACATCTGGGCCGCCACGCCCGAAACTTGCGCCACGGCCACACTGGTGCCGTCCACATGTTGATAGTAGGGATGGACCCACCTGTGCGCATTCATGCCTTGGCGCACGCCTTGCCACGTCGCTTGCAGCCAGGTTACTTCATCACCGTCTTCGGCTGGCGCGATGGCTTGCTCAGGGGAAAGGGTTAATTGAGCAGGCTGTGCCAGCAGCACGCTGCGTAGCTCACCAATCGCAACGGTTGCTTGAAAAACGGGCGCAATTGGCAAAATGGGCGAAGGCAGCCAACGCGCCGGCGTCAAGAGTTCTGGTTTGTGCACAGATCCACGTAAGCCAACCACCGTGCCGTAATTATGCGAATAGAGTGACAAGTGGTCGCGTTGCTCGATGTCAGCTGGCTCCCAACGCTGGTTGGCATCGTCATAACCGCCGACAGTGATCACCGAAGGCGCTTGTGCGGGGGCCAATAATTCGGCGCGACCGCGGTTGCCTGCTGCCGCTGCGATCAGTACGCCTTTGGCGCTCAACGCTTCGGCGGCCAAACAAACGGCATTGTTCTGCCACGGTTCAGGCACATCACCGCCCACGCTAATGTTGAGCACACGCACGTTGTAGCGGCGCCAATGGTCATCGCGCAGCAGCCACTGCAAGCCCCGTAAAATGTCTGCTTCGGGAATCCGTCCGCCGCCGCGCCCGATCTTGATCGCCAGAATGCGCGCTTGGGGTGCGTAACCGCGAAAATGACCGTTGCTCAACAAGCCGTTGCCGGCGGCCAGCACCGTCGTCATCTGCCCATGCCAGCTGTCAGAATCGCCAGCCCAAAGGCTGCGCTGCTCCAAGCCGATGCGTTCATCGTTTTCGGTCAAGTCGACATATTCTAGCATGCGTGAACCGGCTTGTTGCAGCTTGGCTTGCCATTCGTCCGGCGTCAAGCGCGACCAAGTTGGCGTTGGTTCGGGCCAGATCGGTGACTGGCTTAGATCGGGATGCGGATAATAACCACTGTCTAAAAACGCAATCGTAACGCCGCGGCCACTAAAGGTCGGGTAATCAGCTAAACGTTCGGGCTGGCTGAGGACGGTTTCTTCGGCCACATGATAGTAGGGAAAGGTGGTCGGTGGCGTGGTGGTCGTGTGCAATGAGGTGAGACTGCGCTGGGCAGCGAAGCGCTCCCTATATTGGCAAGCACAGACAGTGCAAAGGCCAAATTGTGGGCTCCACTGCGGCTCGTCTTGCTTGATCAGCTGTACAATGGGCAAGCGCAATTCACTGCTCTTCGCCAGCAGTCGTGCATCAACCAGTCCGCCGCACAGTGGGCAAGCACTCAATATTTACTCCTGCGCCGTTTGTTGAATTTGATCCCAGTCAACACCAAAGCCAAACCCGGGCACTTTTTGATTCGGATTGCGGAATTCCAGGATCAGATCAAACTCCTGCCGCTCAAGCAATTCCGGTTTGTCGGTCAGACCCATCGTCAATTCGGCCACCACATGATAGGTGAGGCCAGGCGTTGGGGTACGCATATGCAACGTGGTCTCGATGCGCTGCTCGGCATGCGCCATCATATAGACGCTGGCATTCTCGCTGCCGTCCGGGTTGTAGACAATGATCTCGACATTCGGATGCTGGCCTTGCACAGCCGTCAACCAGGCTCGCATCCAGATTCGTTTTAAATCTGGATACGGATAGAGCACAATGCGCTCGAAACGGAGCTTTTCATCGGGTTGAAAAAGTGATATTTCCATCGTTTGACCTTACTATAAATGGACGATTAACGATTTTTGATCGCAAAGCGCCATCGACGAAGTTATTCTGCTTACGATACCGCTCGTCAATCGTACATCTAAAATCGTCAATAAAGGCGGGAAGGCGTGGGAGTCGAACCCACCGCAGCCGGCTCAACGCCACCTGCCACTGATTTTGAAGACCAGGACAACCACCGGGCCACATGCCCCCCCACCGGTATTGTACTGGATTCAAGGAGAGAGAGCAAAGCGTCAGGTCGGTTGCGCAATTCACGCCGACTATGCCAAGTTGTCCAAGCAATCGTCAGGTGATACACTTTCGGTGAAAGCAGATGTTGCTGTGAAAGACGGGTGACGTAGGATGGGTCAGCCGCTCGACCTGCTCACGGGTTGAAAACTCACGTTGAGCGGCTGACCCATCCTACACGGAGCCTGCGTAACGTGAGTTACTTTCTCTGAGGGCAGGTGTGCTGTTCATTTTGGTTGCTGAATTAAAGATGGAATAAACCATGACAACGGCAAAAGAACAACGGATTCATGCGGACAAATTGCAAGCACTGCTGACGACTATTTTTGCCCATTGCGCCATGGAGACCGCCGACGCGGCGCGGCTGGCCGACTCTTTGGTCTTTGCCGATCTAAGTGGCGTCCATTCGCACGGCGTTTTGCGCGTGCCGGAGTATGTGAAAAAGTTGACGACGGGCGGCGTGAATCCCAAGGGTCAGCCCCAAATTGTGCGTGACAATGGTGCGTGCCTGGTGGTGGACGGCGGCAACAGTATGGGGCAAATTGGCACTACTTTCGCCATGCAACAGGCAATTGAGCGGGCTGCCACCTTGGGCGTTGGCGTCGCCGCCATTCGGGGCAGCAACCATTGCGGCGCGCTGGCCTATTTTACGCGCATGGCGCTGAACCGTGACATGATCGGCATTGCCACCACTAATGCGCTGCCAACGATGGCTCCTTGGGGTGGCGCGGAGCGCATGCTCGGCATCAATCCGCTTTCCTTTGCCATCCCCGCTGGCGCAGAAACACCGATTGTCTACGACGCGGCCTTTAGTGGTTCGGCCCACGGTAAAATTCGCGTGTACCAGCAGAAAGGGCTTACTTTGCCCGAAGGCTGGGCGCTTGACCGTGAAGGCCGGCCCACGATTGATCCGGCGCTGGCGCTTGATGGTCTGTTAGCGCCGATTGGCGGTTTCAAAGGCGCAGGACTCGCAATGATCATGGGCATTTTAGCGTCCTTGCTTTCCGGCGCGGCCTATGGCACCGAACTGGGTAGCCTTGAAACTGGCCCCAAACCGGGCGAAGATGGCCATTGGGTGATGGCGCTGCGCGTGGGCGCTTTTGAAGAAATTGACCGTTTCAAAGCACGCGTAGACCAAGCCATTCAACAAGTGCACAACACCAAGTTGGCGCCCGGCTTTGAGCGCACCTACGCACCAGGCGAGTTAGAAGCGTTCAAACGCGCCAACTATCGCCAACAAGGGATTCCCTTGAATGCGATCACGCTGGCCGATCTTGGGCAAGTGCTTGAGCAACTCAAGCTTGAGAATTCACTTAACGCGTGTTCACTCGATTTGTAATCTATACCACCTTCCTTCTCGTGTATAATTGTACTATCATCTGAACTTTGGGTATATAATACGGCCTTGACAAAGCAAAAATTTGGCGTTATGTTGGCTTCGATCAGAATACCAATATTTTACTATTTGGGTACTGAAACGCAAGCTTGACCGCAAAATTTAAAGATCACAGTAAAGATCACGGCGCAACTATGGACAACTTATCAGACTTTCACGGCCCCAATGCGGGTTATATCCTAGAACTTTACGACCGTTATCGCCGTGATCCGACCACGGTCGATGCGGCAACGCGCACCTATTTTGAACACTGGCAGCCAATCGCGCCAGAGGTCCACGTCAATGGCGTCGCGGCTGCGTTCATGCCGAGCCGAGAAACCCAGCTCGACATGAACAAGGTGGCCAGCGCCGTCAATTTGGCCCAGGCGATCCGCGAATACGGCCATCTGGCGGCGCGCCTCGATCCATTGGGCACACCTTCGCCAGGCGATCCTTCGCTCGATCCCGCTTATTATGGCATTACGGACGATGATCTGCGCCGCTTGCCATCCAGCATCATTGGCGGTCCGCTTGCTGAGCAAACTGAGACCGCTTGGGAAGCGATTCAGCAATTGCGCCAGGTGTACTCGATTAGCACGGGCTATGATTATGATCATATTCGCAGTGCTGAGGAGCGCGAATGGCTGCGCCACGCGGCAGAATCTGGCCAATTCCGGCCACCGCAGACGCCAATCGACGCCGTAAAATTGCTGGAGCGTTTGACGCAGGTGGAAACGTTTGAGCAATTTTTGCAACGCTCCTTTCCTGGCAAGACGCGCTTCTCGATTGAAGGGCTTGACATGATGGTGCCCATGCTCGACGAAATCATCGCGAATTGTGTCGATGTGGGCGTTTATAAGATTTTGATTGGCATGGCCCACCGTGGGCGGCTCAATGTGCTGGCGCATGTGCTCCAAAAACCGTATCACCAGATGCTGGTTGAGTTCAAAGATCCGACGAGCACCAGCCATTATACGCAGCTCAGCGCGCTGGGCTACACCGGTGATGTGAAGTATCACAGCGGCGCCAATCGCGCCCTGCCCCAAGCGGATGCCGAAGTCGAACTGGTTGTGCGGCTAGTGCCAAACCCCAGCCATCTGGAACATGTTAACCCGATTGTGGAGGGTATGGCGCGGGCGGCTGGCACGAAGACTGACCAACCGGGCCCGGCCCGCTTCGATCCGCATCAGACCTTGCCCATTCTCATTCACGGGGATGCGTCATTTCCCGGCCAGGGCATTGTCGCCGAAACGTTGAATATGTCACGGTTGGAAGGCTACACCGCGGGCGGCACGATCCATATTATTGCCAACAACCAAGTCGGCTTCACCACCGATCCGCAAGATGAACGCAGTACTTTGTATGCCAGCGATCTGGCCAAGGGCTTCAAAATCCCGATTGTGCATGTGAATGCCGATGATGCGCTGGCCTGTATCGAAGCGGCGCGCTTGGCGACGGCCTATTGTGACAAATTTGAAAAGGATTTTCTGATCGATTTGATCGGCTATCGGCGCTACGGGCATAACGAAGGCGACGAGCCACGCTTCACACAGCCGAAAATGTATGCGACGATTGATGCGCATCCCACCGTGCGCAAGCAATTGGCCGATCAATTGATCGCTGAAGGCGCGCTTGACGCTGCGCGCCCGGATCAACTGGTGCAGCAGCAGATGGATGAACTCCAAGCCACGCTGAACAGTATCACCCCAGACGAAAAATTGCCGTTAGAAATCAAGCCGCCACCACCGGGCGCGGCGCGCAAGGTGCATACGGCCGTTCCCACTGAAATTCTGCGTGAACTGCATCATGCGCTGATCGAAACACCGGCCGACTTTACCGTACATCCACGCTTGCAACGGGTGCGCCAGCGCAGCGTCAATGCCTTGGATAATCTGGACGAAGCCACGATCGATTGGGGGACTGCCGAACAATTGGCGCTGGCCTCCATTTTGGCCGAAGGCACGGCGATCCGGTTGACGGGTGAAGATGTGCTGCGCGGTACGTTTAGCCATCGCCATGCTGTTCTTTTTGATGCGCATACGGGCCAACCCTTTACACCGTTGCAGAATTTGCCCCAAGCGTGCGCCGCATTTGAAGTCTATAACAGTCCGCTCACCGAAGCAGCCGTGATTGGCTTTGAATATGGCTATAACATCGAGCGCCCCGATCGATTGGTGATCTGGGAAGCGCAATATGGCGACTTTTCCAACACCGCGCAGGCGATCATCGACGAATTTGTGGTGGCTGGTTTTGCCAAATGGGAGCAGACGCCTTCGCTAGTGTTACTTTTGCCGCACGGCTATGAAGGCCAGGGTCCCGACCATGTCAGTGGACGCCCAGAGCGTTTTCTACAATCCGCAGCCGAAGTCAACATGCGCATTGCCAACCCGACGACGGCAAGCCAATATTTTCATCTATTGCGGCGGCAAGCGGCCCTGTTGACAACCGATCCGCTGCCGCTGATTGTGATGACGCCCAAGAGCTTGTTGCGCCATCCGCTGGCTTTGTCTACGCTGCGCAACTTGGCGGAAGACAAGTGGCAACCGGTAATTGACGACGCTGAAGCGGCCCAAAAGCCCGCGGATATTCGCCGGTTACTTTTGTGCAGCGGCAAGGTTTATGTGGATTTAGTCACCAACGAGTTGCGTAACCAAAGTCCTTGGATCGCGATTGCCCGCATCGAGCAGCTTTATCCTTTCCCAGCGGATCATTTGGATGCACTGTTCAAGCGCTACTCGAACTTGCAAGAGGTCTGTTGGGTGCAAGAAGAGCCGCGTAACATGGGCGCGTGGGCGGCGGCGCGGCCACAACTCAATTATATTATGACGCAGGGGCATTACTCATTTACCCTGCGCTATGTGGGACGACCACGGCGCGCCAGTCCAGCCGAAGGATCGGTCACCTGGCATCAGATCAATCAGGCAGAAATTGTGAAACAGGCATTTGCAGAATAGGGAAGTAGGGAGTAAGGAGTAGGAAATATGCGGAGCAACATACTTCCTACTCCTTACTCCCTACTTCCCTATGTCAACCAAAGACGGAGAGCAGAACCAATGGCAACGCAAATTAAAGTCCCTGACATGGGCGAATCGGTGGTGGAAGCGACCGTCGCACGCTGGATGAAGCATGAAGGCGATGCGGTGAAAGCTGGTGAAGCCGTTGTGGAATTGGAAACCGACAAGGTGAATTTGGAAGTCGCCGCCGAAAAGGATGGCGTGTTGAACGGGATTCAACATCCGGCTGGCGATGACGTTAAGATTGGTGATGTGTTGGCAACGATTGACGACGCCGACGCCAGCACTCCTGCCCCCAAAGCGGTGGCACAAACGGATGGCGCGCAGCCTGCCGCGCAAGTGACACGACAACCCGCCCCTACGGGTAAAACGGAAGAAGGCTTCGCCGCCGAACCAGATGGCAACCCACCAGTGCCTACCTCTACCAAAGAAGAACATGCCACGCCGGTGGCCAAACGACTGGCTGCCGAACAAGGCATTGACTTGACGGCCGTTAGTGGTGCTGGCCCTGGTGGTCGCGTCACCAAACAGGACGTTGAGAGCTATCTGCGCACACAGCAACCGGAAGAAAAACCACTGCCAACGCCTCAGCCTGCGCCCGCTAAGGCCGTTGCACCGCCGCCCAGCCAACCAGAAGCAGCCCCCAAGCCCGCGACCGACAATCGGTCGGAAACCCGCGTGCGCATGTCACGCCGGCGCCGCACAATTGCCGAACGCCTGGTGCAAGCACAACAGACTGCGGCCATGCTGACCACCTTTAACGAAATCGATATGAGCGCCGTCATGGACATCCGCAAGCGGCGCAATGAGCAGTTTGAAAAACGCAATGGCATCAAAGTTGGCTTTATGTCCTTTTTTGTCAAGGCCAGCATCGGCGCGTTGAAGGCGTTTCCGATGATCAATGCGGAAATTCAAGAAAACGATATTGTGCTTAAGCATTATTATGACATCGGGATGGCGATTGGCGCAGAGGAAGGGCTAGTGGTGCCCGTCTTGCGCAATGCGGACCAGTTATCGTTTGCCGGCATTGAAAAGGCCATCAAGAATTTTGTCAAAAAGTCGCAAGATGGCGCGCTTTCGATTGAAGATCTGCGCGGCGGCACCTTTACGATCACCAACGGTGGCGTCTTCGGTTCACTACTCAGCACGCCGATTCTCAACCCGCCTCAAGTCGCGATTCTCGGCTTACATAAGATCGAAGAGCGACCAATTGCGCTTAATGGCCAGGTCGTCATCCGCCCGATGATGTACGTGGCGCTCAGCTATGATCATCGGATTGTTGATGGCAGCGAGGCCGTGCGCTTTTTGGTCAAGATCAAAGAGTTGATAGAAGACCCGGAAGTCTTGCTGTTGGAGGGCTAGATATTGAAACTTGGCGAGGTTAGCGTGACAGAAACTATATTAGAAGTTCGGATTCCTACTCCTTTGCTTCAGTTTGGATTGGAGCAGAAGGAGATTCAACATCGCATCAGCGAATGGTTAGTCTTATCATTATTTACCGAGGGCCACATATCATCGGGGAAATCAGCCGCATCGAATTTATAACTTTGCTACGAACGCATAAAATTGCCTATGTGGATTACACGGGTAATGAGTTGGCTGACGAGTTTGCTACGGTTAACTCATAACTGATAGAGCAACCCCATCGCGTCGCTAGCCATGAGGAGCCGGCACGCCCCCGTGCCCTCCTAGCCGCACGCAGGCGTGCTCTCTGCCCATGCTAGGCCTTTACCATGTTTGCTCGCTGAGTCTATTCTTGCGCAAGCAAGGTTGCACAAAAATAGACTCAGTTGTATTATAAATTCACCGATTCAATTCCAGAATAAAGAGGTGGGTCTCCCCCAGAGTTTGACTAACCTTGCCATGCGGCGTCGGTATGTAATCTTAATCCCATCTATTGCAAAATTGAACACGAGGAAAAGATGAAACAATTATGGAAGTTGTTTAGTTTGTTGGCTGGATCGGCGCTTTTGCTTAACGCCTGTGCGCCGTCCGCCGCCCCCGCTGGCGGAAACGCTGGCGGCGGGACGACAGCCGATGCGCAAGCGCCCATCACCGTGTGGATTGATACCACACGCCAGGCGGCCGTTGACGCCTTCAAAAAGGCCAATCCCGACAAAGCCGCGCTGATTAAAGAAGTGATTGTGGATCGCGGCGAATTCCCCGCCAAAGTGCTTTTGTTTAACAATACCAATTCTGGTTGGCCCGATGTCGTTTTTGCCGAACCTTCCATTGTGGGCCAGGTGTCCGACACGGCGCACAACTTTCCCCTTGACCTGAAAGATCTGGTTTCGGCAGATGTGGTTAAGAATTTTGGCAATGCCATTACCCCTTGCTTGCTTGATGGCAAGCTCTTTTGCCTGCGCAACGACGTGGCTCAAAACGTGCTCTACTACAACAAGAAGTTGATGGATCAATTTGGCTACACCGTACCAACCACTTGGGAAGATTATCAAGATCTGAGCGACCGCGTGGCCAAAGACCACCCCGGCTACATTATGGGTGCGTTTGGTGACCAATGGAACTGGGCCGTTTATTTCTGGGCTTCCGGCTGCCCCATGAACGAGGTGGTCAGCCAGACCGAGGTGCGCATTAATCCTAACGATGTGCGCTGTGAGCGCGCGGCCAAGCTGGTAGACCACATGATTGCCAACGGCACGCTCGCCAAGCTAGACCCCTTTGACCCGGCCTTTGTGAAGATTGCCACGGATAACAAGTTGCTTATGCTGACTGATGCCTCCTGGTTTGGTGAATATGTCTTCAGCGGCAAGCCTAAAGGCACTTATTACCAAACGGCCGAAGGACAACTGGGTACGGCTGCGCCTTTAAAATGGAAAGCCGACCCGGCGCCGATGACGGCCACCCACGGTGGTGCGGCTTGGACCGTCTCCCGCCATACCAAAAACCCTAAACTGGCGGTGGAGTTTGCCCTATTTGTCACGACGGCGGATAATTATCAGGCCACCGGCCCCACTTTTCCCGCGTACCTGCCCGTTGCCGACAAATGGGCCAAAACTATTCAAAGCAATGCGTTATACGCCAATGATCCCTACCCCGTATTTAAAGACGCCGTTCAATATATCACACCGCTGGATACGCAGCCGCGTTACGATTGGGGCGCCACCACCAGCAAATTTCTTAAAGAGGCAAATCAAAACGGCACCACGCAGCTTGCCGCCTTGCAGTTGATCGCCCAAGAGTTGCAAAAGGTCGCAGAAGCCCAGGGTTATACAGTAGTTACCAAATAATTCAGAAAAGACCTGCCGGATCTCACCAATCCGGCAGGTCTTTTCTAATTGACTCAGGAGATCTTATTTTTGCTGCTTAGGATTGCCAAATCCCGGTTTGGGCCCGGCAAATCTAGATTGTCTGGGACTCTTCGTTCAGCCTTCATCATTGACCTAGGAGGAAGCTATGGCTGCCCAAACCAGTAAAGTCGAAGCGCTGCCGCGCGCGCAATCTAATCCGGCAGCGAATTCCAAAACATGGCGGCGACTGCTCCCTTTCTTGTTCCTCTTGCCTTATCTTCTGGCGATGTTGTTTTTCAGCGTTGGCCCTGGACTATACGCGCTGCTGATTAGTTTTGCCGATTTTAGGGAGGGAAAGCCGCGCTATTTTGCTGCCGGGCTCAGCAATTATTCCACCGCTTATAGCGATTTTCGTTTTATCGAAGTATTTAAAAATATTGGCATTTTCCTGCTGATTTCAGTGCCGTTGGGGATTGGGCTGGTGATCTTGCTCTCACTATTGCTGCATATCCGCAAGGGATCGTTGGCGGCCGTGTTGCGGACAATTTATTTCATCCCCGGCGCGGTTACAGGTCCAGCGCTCGTTCTGTTGGCTATTTTTATGTTCGACCCCAATATTAGCCCATTTCGCGGGTTGCTAGTGGCGCTAGGCTATCACTCGATTAACGACGTGATCGTCCCGTCAAGCTTACCCTCGTTATTCACCATCGTCGGCTTTTTTGCCGGATCAGGGACGTGGATCGCGATCTTCTTCGGTGCTTACGAGAGCCTCTCGCTTGAGGTGATGGAGGCAGCCACGATTGATGGCTGCAACGCCTGGCAAAAAGCCTGGTACATAAAAATCCCCTTAATTAAACCCTACATCACGTATATGTCAATTTTGTTGCTCGCCGGCAATGTGCAGCTTTTCGCCGAGCCGCAGTTACTGGGCGTGGCTGGCGGCAATGTGCCTAACCCCTGGTCACCCAATCAATTAGGCTACTATTTTGCTTTCAAATTGGGCAACTTTGGGGCGGCAGCAGCGGTTTCACTGATTATGCTGTTGATTGGTATCGTGGCCTCCTACGCAGTGGTACGGTGGACGAGCATCTTCAAAATTGAAGCAAGTTAAAGGATAAACGGCAATATGACCTCATCCAAAACTTTTTTTAGCCAGCTACGCCACGCTATACGCCAACTTTTCGACGAAATAGGCTGGGCGGGCGCGCTGTTCTGGGCGGCTACTTTGCTGCTTTTTGCGCTTTATTTTGGCCTGCCAATGGTGTGGCTGCTCTTGGCCCCTTCTAAAAACGACCCTGAACTGCTCAATTCATTCCCGTTGCGCTTCGGCTCTTTGGCCCGCTACCTGGAAGCCTTCAATAACTTGTTGGTTTTTAATAATGGGCAAGTGCTTACGTGGGCTTACAATTCGCTTTACTATGTCGTCGTCTCACTAATTTTTAGCCTGGCGATTAGCGTTCCGGCTGGTTATATTTTGGCGGTGGCCCGCTTTCCAGGGCGCAATGTCGTTTTGTGGGCTACCCTCATTACGATGATGCTGCCGGGCTCAGCCCTCGTTTTACCACTTTTTTTGGAGATGAATCTTTTTCGGCTAGTCAATACGCCCTGGGCCGTGATTCTGCCCGCGATCTTTTTTCCCTTTGGCGTTTACCTGACGTTTATCTACTATGCCACTAGCCTACCCAGAGATATTCTAGATGCAGCGCGCGTAGACGGCTGTAATGAGCTTGAACTGTTCCGTTTTGTGGGACTGCCATTAGCGAAACCGCTGTTAGGGCTATTGGCTTTCATTAGTTTCACCAGCAACTGGAATAACTACTTTGGCCCCTTTGTGATGCTGAACGATGACCGGCTTTATAATTTGCCGGTGGGAATTCAAGCGTTGATTTCCGGCACTTCAGCCTTGCGCCCTACCTTTGGCACCGACTTACCCTTTCATCGGGCCGAGGCCGCACTGTCTGGGGTGATTATGGTGCTGCCAGTGGTGATTGTCTTTATGATCTCACAGCGCTATGTCATTAGCGGGGCATTTACCGGCTCGATGAAGGGATAATGCTCCTTTTCAGCGTTCCATTTAAATGGATGTACGCCCATGCCTAAATATGACCACCCAAGACACCTACGCCGACCTTCGCCGTCATGTGCGTAACCTATGCGCTCAATTCCCCAATACCTATTGGCAGCAAATTGACGCCGAAAACGCCTATCCCGAAGCTTTTGTCCAGGCGATGACGAACGCCGGTTATCTGGCTGCATTAATTCCCGAAATGTACGGTGGCGGCGAGAGTACACTCATCGAGGCGTCGATTATTCTAGAAGAGATCAACCACAGCGGCGGCAATGCGGCCGTCTGCCATGCTCAGATGTACATCATGGGCACCCTGTTGCGCCATGGTTCGGCGGAGCAGAAAACGCAATACCTACCCCCGATTGCCAGTGGCAAATTACGGCTGCAAGCCTTTGGCGTCACCGAACCGGACGCCGGTAGTGACACCACGCGCATCCGCACGTCTGCCCTGCGCCAGGGTGACCAGTATCTGATCAACGGTCAGAAAATTTGGACGTCACGCGTCGCCCATTCCGATTTGATGTTGTTGCTGGCGCGCACCACGCCGCTAGAACAAGTTGAAAAGCGCACCCACGGCCTCTCGATTTTTCTGATCGATCTGCGCACCGCCGTTGGCAACGGCGTGACCATTCAGCCGATCCCGACGATGATCAATCACCATACGGCGCAGGTCTTTTTCGACAATCTGAGCGTGCCCGCGGCCAACCGGATTGGCGAAGAAGGCCAAGGTTTTCGTTATTTGTTGGATAGCCTAAACGCTGAACGCATTTTGATCGCCGCCGAATGTATTGGTGACGGTCACTGGTTTATCGAGCGGGCGACAAATTATGCCAACGAACGCATTGTCTTTGACCGGCCGATTGGCCAAAACCAAGGCGTTCAGTTTCCCATCGCCAGGGCTTATGTCAATGTACGGGCCGCTGACTTGATGCGCTTCCAGGCTGCAACGCTGTTTGAAGCAGGTCAACCTTGTGGCGCAGAGGCCAATATGGCTAAATTGCTGGCCGCCGACGCCGCCTGGGAAACGGCCAATGTCGCGCTGCAAACTTTTGGCGGTTTTGGTTTCGCCCGTGAATACGATATTGAGCGCAAATTTCGCGAGACCCGTCTCTACCAAGTAGCCCCAATCTCTACCAACCTCATATTATCGCATATCGCTCAGCATGAACTGGGCTTACCCCGCTCTTATTAACGCATGGTATGCAGGAACAGCGGTTACACAGAGCACGCAGAGGAAAAGCGTGCACAGAGCTACATCATTAAAACAAGTTTGTTTTTCCTCGGTGTAGCTCTGTGAATTCTCGATAAGCCTAGCGCCGATCTCTGTGTAACTGCTTTTTCTGCGTAACGTGCGTTAGTAATTTAACTAGAGAATTTGATATTGTAGCACACCGACCTACGTTTATTTCTACCGCTGTAAGCGGGTCCAGATGATGTAGAGTACTATATGCAGCGCTGTACTCAGCAGCAATAGCCCTGTAAACAATGGCTTACGCGTCTTGTGATGAAAGACCATCCTGCCTACCCAACCACCGACAAAGCCACCGAGCAGCGCCAGGCTATGCAATACTGTTTCTGGCACCCGCCAACCAGCATGGCCGGCCTGCCAATTGTCGAAGCCGTAATAAATAAACGTAACTACGCTCCAAAAAACTAGCCATGTGACATACCAGTTCACCTGAAACATGGTAAAGGCCAGATAAGCCAGCGCCACGGCGACAATGCATAAGAAAATGAGGATGCCAAAGTGCGTTCTACTTGTGCGATTCATCGGGAACCCGTTGCCTTTGCTGGCTAGTCCTTTTCAAACTTCTTTCGCCTGATTATAATCCACGTTGTCAAGGGATTAACGCTTTTCGCCTAAAATCGGCCAGATTGACGCACAACCCATGCAGTGCTAGACTTTGACAAACGCATAGTTCACCACCCACCACAGACAGGAACAACATGAAAATCACCCACGTAAAAACCTTCTTGATCGATCCCGGCACTTCCAAAAACTGGCTCTTTGTCAAAGTGGAAACCAACACGGGTATTTATGGCTGGGGCGAAGCCTATACCCAACTCGACCGCGACCGCTCCATCGAAACTTATATCCAGCAACTGGGCCGCTATTTGATCGGGCTTAGCCCCTTTGACATCAAACATTTCACCTATATGGCCTACACCGATTTTGCCGGCAAGCGCGGCTCGATGGATCTCTATTGCGCCATCAGCAGCCTCGAACACGCGCTGTGGGACATCGTTGGCAAAGCCGCGAATCAACCAGTCTATAATCTGATCGGTGGCGCGTTTCGCACGAAGATTCGCGTCTATGCCAACGGCTGGGGTGGCAATGGTACGCCCGAACAAGCCGCCGAACAGGCCGTGGCGGTCGTGAAGAAAGGCTTCACCGCGTTCAAGTTTGACCCGTTCCCCGGTCCCTGGCGCACCCACATAACGCGCAAAGATGAGGAAGCGGCCGTCGCCAAGGTCAAAGCCGTGCGCGAAGTGGTGGGGCCAGACATCGAAATCCTGGTCGAGGTACACCGGCGGCTCGCGCCCCTGCATGCGATTCGCGTGGCGCGCCTGATGGAGCCGTATGCGCCTTTCTGGTACGAAGAACCAGTCTCGGTGCGCGATCTGAACGGGCTGGTGCAAGCCAAACAGAACATCAATTTGCCCGTTGTCACTGGTGAAGAATTGTACACCAAAGCCGAGTTCCAAGAAGTTTTCGAGCGGCGTGCGGCTGATATTATCAACCCCGACGTGTGTAATTGTGGCGGCATTTTAGAGCTACGCGAAATCGCCGCGATGGCTGCCCCTGTTCACATTGCGGTGGCGCCCCACAACTACAACAGCACCACGGTGGGCCTGGCCGCCACGCTGCACGCCGTAGCCGGGATGTCGAATTTCCTGATCACCGAATATTTTGTCAATTTTGAAGCGATGGG
>JBBREZ010000121.1:0-15292 GCA_038225095.1 Caldilineales bacterium | reverse complement strand
TTCACTTTGGGGCTTGAGATTCCCTGCGGTGGGATTAGGCCGAGAATTGCTGACGATGCCTAATAGAGCGGTTTCGTATTGTGGTTCTCGGGGTGCATTGTATCCAAATGGTGCAGCTTTCACACGCAATGCATATACTTTAATTTGGCTATCTAGCGTCACTTTGGTATTTGCCACTGCTAGAGGTAATGTCGTGTCCAGATCAGGCCGGAGCGCAGTTACGGTTTTGAGACCTGTATCGGCCTTGGGTTGGAAGGTTGTAGCGACGCTGCGTGCCAACTGTAAAGCGTTGCCCGGTGGCACAGAGGCTGGTTTCGCCAAGTTTGTCAACACACCCTTGAATTCTTCGCTGAAATCTTTTACCGGCATAGAGGCTAGGCCAGGCGGGATAAACGCACGCGCCATCGACTCCGCATGCTGGGTCGCAGCGCGTCCAATCGTATCATTCAACTCAGCCACTAGGCTGCCCAACCGTTGCTTCGAATTGATATCCAGACTCCCTTCGATTGTCTGTTGTAACTTCATCAGATTGGGCAGCATCGTATTCTGCACATATCCGATCACACGGGGAAGCGATGTTTCTATTCGCAACTGTTCCTGTAGTTTATTTAACTCTTGGATAGCCGTCTGATCCAGTGAGGTACGTACTATACCAAGCTGACCGGCCGTTTCGGTGCGATAACGAATGGACAACTGACGAAGCTCGCCAGCGACAGATTCTATCGTCACCGGCCCACCGGGCGATGATGGACTGACTTGCCAGGGACGTAATTTGACCAACGTGCGATCAGCTATGGCGTCGGGCTGGACGGCTTTTACGCGGAATGGCATAGGGTCGCCAAGCCCAAAATCGATCAAGAGTGGATCGTTCACTTTCAGGTTGGTGCTGATGCCTTTCAGATAGACGCGCGGATCATCCTTTGGCTTGTCAGGATGATCCTGAATTGATTGCGGCGTTTGCGGGCGAGAAAGCCGCGGTTTGAGCACGTTCCAGTCGGCGCGCGCCTCGAATTTTTCACTATTCTCGAAGGTCTGCGGCAATTCGCCCGGCCCTGGGATGCTCTGGACGCGCAACTGGTTGGGTTCAAGCAGGGTCTTATAACTTGGATCGAGCGTGAGCGCCAGATAGACGCTGGCCGCGACCCCAGGCCGTAACGTATACCCCACCAACCGCGCCAGTTCCAACACCGAACGACGCTCGGTGGCTGTGCGCAAATAGCCTTCGTTGGCCAGCCGCTCTTGGTAAAAGGTGAGCACATCGGCTACCGTCGCCCAGCTGTCGAGCAGGGCAATCGCGGGATCGTCGGCGGTGCGCGTGGTCAAGCCCTGCAACGGATAACGTTTGTCGGTCCAGTTGCCCGCTTGATCTGGCTGTTCGCGTTGAATTTCGATAACCGAACTCGCCAGGCGCGCCTTCATGGTTTCCAGGAAGGTAGCATGCGTACCAACCCGAGAGGTCAACGCATCCAGGCCCGGTCGATTGGCAATCGATACCGGTGTCAGCGGTTCGGTGCCTGTACAGCAGCCGCATGCTGTAGCGCAGCCGCACGTTTTATTTTCCATCATTTACCTCCCGCCTTTCAGGCTCAGCGCCAACCGACCATGTTCGGGGAAGCTCGGGTCGTTGTCGAGCCGAGCCACTTCCAAGCGGCCGAGTGGGAGCACGCCATTCTCGATTTCATGGTTTGGTAATTCAAATTGACGTTGCAACTTTGTCACTTGTACGCTCTCCACGCCCACCACAGCTTGAGCCGTCGCCACCAATTTGCTCAAATAGATATTGTCACCGAAGGTCAAATTGTCGGGGTGGAAAAATCCAAGTTTGCCATCCGCCAAGCGGCGATTGCTGAACAAAGTTTGCAAGGCAGCTTTGACATGCCCACGGAAATGATGGGGCGCGACACAGACCGTCATGGCGATGTCGAGTGAAACGTAGCGCGCCCCCCGCACGGCTAAATCGTGACCGATGCGCCGATAACGATACAAATCACCGGTGATGGCGGCTACTAAAGCGCGGTCAGCCACTTCACTGTCATGTGGGTCAAGCGCAACCTCCGCCTCGTACCAACTTCCGGTCCAGGTCAAGGTGGTGGCGGCGCGTTGCACGGCAGGGTTGCGCTCGGTCAGGCGCGCATAATCGGCGGCAGTGATGGCGCGTTCTATTTGTTTGCGAAAGGTCATCGGCGCAAAAAGCTTAACTTCGGCAATCGGTTCGGCGTCCGTGCCACCTTGCGCCGGCAAGGGATTGCGCACGGTCACGGTTGCGCCACTCACCGTTGTATCGGGGCGCAAGACCAAGTGCGAAATCGCTTCTGCGCCTACGTTGCCAGCGACACCATTGCCGACGCGATAGGTGGCGGTGAAGCTTGTGCCCGCGGCCGGTTGCTGCCCTAATTCGCCGTCACCAAAGCGCAGCTGCGCCACCCCGGCGTTGTCGATCTCGACGACAAAGTGGCGATCATCCGGTTGGCTGGCCAGCAAATCGAAGTGTGGTTCCCACGGTTGTATTCCATCGATCAAAAGCGGCGCGCTACCATCCTCGGCTGGCAGGCCGCGGAGCTGAAGATGGGGCAAGGCCCAATGTACATCCTGGGTCAACAGTTGGGCGGCTGGCAGCAAATCGTGTTTATGTTTACGCCGACGTTGATGCGCTGGATTGGCAGGCGCTAACCGTTGGCTAAAGGTCAGCGGTGTCTGCGCAAGTTGGGGGCGGAACCGACCGGCAATACGCAGCACATCGCCGGGATGGCCTACACAATCACACAACGCCTGCGTGCTCTCCACCGGCACTTGACCGAGTGGTTCTGATGGTTGAACCGTGCGGCCATGATCAACTAAGATGACGTTGCCACACGCGACACTGATATTTTCAAGATCGGTGCATTGCGGCGCCGGACCGATTGCCGAGAGACAAAGCGCAAAGGGCAATGCATCGGCGACGCTCCATTCGATCTCCACCACCGGCGTCGGCAGTTCATAGGTCACCTCACCCACTTTGAGCGGCTGGGTGATCACCGCGTCCTCATGCGGCTGCACCCGCGTCAGGCGTACGGCATGGCGGTGTGCCGGGTCCGCATCGCTGCCGATGCCAGTTTTGGGGCCAATTACCTCCTCAAAAATCAATACATCACCCACCTGGAGTTGGAGTGCGCGGGTGAGCTTGCTAGGGTCAAGCGACGGCGGTTCATCTGTAGCTTTGGCCTTGCCTGTGCGTTTGCCAGTCGGGGATGCCGACTCAGTGGGATAGTGCCAGCGATCAGTCAAGGTGGCTGTGGTTGCGCCGCTGGGCAGACAACATTCGCGTTCGCCCCAGGTGTAGAAAGTGATGGCATTGTGCGCTGCATAGAAATCGATCGTTGCGGAAGCAACACCCGCTTGGAAATTGAACGCCAATGGCTCGAAAACTTCGTAAGTGTTGGGGGCGATGGCCCGCAAATCATCTTCGCTCAGCACCGTTTTGTTGACAGGTAAGGCATCGTTCAACCCAGTAATAAAATAGAAGTTGCTCAGGTTGAGCGGCAGCTTATCTGTATCTACTATGTTCACGCAGACCCAGGTCCGTGCGTTGCAACCTTCATGCAGCGCATAATCCACCAAGCGCGCGTGACGGCGCACGGAAATACGTTGGCGCGCCGTGTCGAGATAAGCTTCGGTCGCAACGGCGTCCTGATAATAACTCAAATAATCACCCACATAGGCCAGGAGTTCCACCAGCGTAATGCCGAGGTCGGGGATGTGACGTTCCTGCCATGTCGGCATAATCAGGGCGAGACGATCCAAGATCAACTGGCGGAAACTGGCATAATCTTTGGCCAGATAGTTGATCTCCGGCTGGTCGAAGACAGGGGGCGGGCACGGATTGGCGGGCAGACAATCCAGATCGCTGGGGCAGCCAACCTTGAACGAAAAATCCACGCGGTCATAGCGGGGGTCAATCCCGTCAAGCCCCACCAGGCGCAGCGTGTAGGTGGAGAAATCCCCAAACTTGTCCACGCGCACCAGCAGGAAGTCATCCAATTCGGGGTCATCAACTGGATAGGGTGTGACATTGAGCACCTTGATGTCGCGGATACGGCGTCCACCCTCGATACGCACATAGTTCGCCAACGTTTTGCTCGCCTTCTGCAAAGGCGCGGGCAATTTACCCAGAAAATAGACCGTCAGCGTCAATTGGTCGTCGCTCACTTCGAGGTAGTCTAGTCCATTCAAAGTATGTTGACGCACCAACGCACGCCGTTGATCGTCGTGACAGGAAAGAGTCATAGGGAACGGTCCTTAAAACTATACACTGCTCTGTTCGAAAATCGCACGATCAGCCGATTGGTCCAATCAGTTGGGCGAAGCTTGCGCACGCCGCATTAGCCAATGGTCACACAACGCGCGTAAAGGTTGCCACCTGCGTTTGGTTGGTGCGCCGCACCAGATATTGCACATCAATGCGCAGGGTCGAGTCCACACTGTCCACCTGTAATGCTTGCAATTCGATCAGATCACCAAGCCAACGTTGGATCGCCGCCTGCATCGTAAATTGCAGCGCCGCCGCCAATTCCGGGCTATTGGGCGCAAAGAGCAACTGCAAAACGCCACTGCCAAAATCGGGCCGGTTGACCCGTTCACCCGGATTGGTGAAGATCAATTGCTCCAGCATGTCGCGAATATGGTCATCGTCCGGCGCGGTGGCCGTGCGCCCGCGGCTGTCAAAATGAAACGGATAATCAATGTTCATAACCCCTCACGTTCCTGTAACCCGAATTTGCGTCACGGCAACCATTAACGGTGTCCCCGTTGGCGCACAAATCGCCTGGCTATCCAACAACAAAAGCGGCTGACCGTTGGAGGTCACGCGTAGGGCAGCCGTCACCCATTGCGCCGTCACACACGGGCCATTGGCCGCGGGTGGTGGCGGCAGTGCGCAGCCTGCCACCACGTAGGGTGCGGCCATGGTCACTGTTGGCATGCCGTTCACCGTAACGCGTGGATTGGGCAGGGTCGGTTGCGCTTGCCCACCGTGCGCACAGAGCACCGTTGCGCCGGCGTGGAGTAGAAATCCAGGCATATTAGGTCACCACCAAAGCCAGTTTGTTAATCATCACGCTCGGCCCGATCATTTCGATCGAGGCCCCTTTGCCGTTATTGATAAAGATACCGGCATCATTCACCACAATATAAGCACCTGTGGTGCTGCGTAGAATGATGCCCCCCGTCGTCGGGATTGGTGGCATCACTGGCGGCGGTACCGTGGGTGGCATGTCGCTGACAATAATCGCCTGTTGTAACAGTGACTGAATGACGATGCTGGGGTCAGCGGGATTACCTGCCTGTGCGGCGAGTGGAACATCGGATTGCAATCCCCAGCGGCAGCCCACCCAGATCGGGTGTTCAGGGTCGCCCTGTTCGAATTCTACCCAGATGCCAGCGCCAATCGGTGGTACCAGATAGACGCCCATGGGTGGGCCGGTTGGGCCAGCGAGGGGGACACAAGGCTCCATCCAGTTTGACGGTACACCAGGGCCTAAGACATCGGGGACAGTGCCTAGCAGTCGCCCCATGAACATGGGATCGATATTGTTGATGACCGTACCCTTGTATTTGCCGTAGAATTTTTTTGGATTGCTGGTTCCTGTCATGGCAGCACCTTCGGTGTCAGCGAAATCAAACCATCGCGGGAAAGCGTAAAGTTTTGCTTATATTCGCCACGCTTGATGTTATGCGTGACAGTGTTGACATAGTACATGCCATCATAGGCCAGCCCTACGCCGCGTACACCCACCAACTGGCGTGAGCGTAAGACACGACCATAGCGCAAGACATCAAGTGAGCCATTGCCGCTGATGGCATCCGAAGCGTTGAACATCAGGCTTAAGATCTCATTTGCCGCTTCCATCGGAGTACGGTTCGCGCCGTAGCCGGGAAATTCGATCTTGGCCGGCGGTGTGAGTCGCGCTCCCATCGGTGGTCGCAACACACTCAGATTCGGCACTGGAATCGGGATCGGAATCTTATGGGTCGCCGGGTCAAAGATGGTGTAGACGACGATCTTTTTCGCCAGGCCATCCAAGCTGAAACTCAATGAATCGACGTTGGTATCAGCGCCCATATTTAAGCTTAATGCCGATTGCGGAACCGGTAAGCGGACATCAGGACCAAAATAGCCGATACTGGTTAAGGGCGCCGGTCCAGGTTCGACGTAAAACACATACCCAACATTGCCGGCCAATTCGCGAATATAGGCAAGGTCGGTGCCGCGTTGGGTCGGAATTCGTTCGAGCGGCACTGGCACATCAAGAAAAATTGGTGGGATCACGACGGGTACAATGCCAAAGGCCAGATACTTTGCCATTATCGCCATCACCCGGACATTGATCGGTTGAGCGGGAAAGCGCATAAAGGGCATTTCGACGATGTCCATCAGCACACTCAAATCTTCGCCGGTAATGGTCAACGTAGATTGGCCGGGATCATTGCTGGGCGCTAACTCTTGGCGAGTGACAATTCCATCCATCAAGACATTGGGCAGGCCATTGAGCGTGACAATAATCACCACGCGGGTGATAATCGGGTCAAAATAACCGGCGGGCAGCATTGTCGTGAGCAACGGCGAGTTTGTGCCCGCCGCAAAAGTCAGCTGAAAACCACTGCCCGTCTTGTTACTATTCACCTGGACACTGGTCAACGCATCGATCACCACTTGCGGCGCCACAATCGGCACGGCGGGGCCGATCATCAAGGTGAGATGAATTCCCTTAAGCATTGGGTATCCCCGGTATCCCTTCCGGCAGCGTAATCCGCAACCGGCGGCCAATCGTCTCGGTCAACTCCGTGGGGCGCATGGCGGCATTGGCGTCGCAGATGCGCCAGAACTGCTCCGGGTCGTTCAAATATTGTGCCGTTACATTGTCCAACCGTTCGCCCTGCGTTACCCTGTGCTCTTGCAGCAAGGCAAAGCGCTCTGGTCCGGGCACAAAGCGCCGGCGTAGATAGATGATGGTCTTGCCATCAACCGTCTCCAGCGTGGTGGTTTCCAAATTGTAATACCGGCTGGTAAACGAAAAATTATTACTCGTTGCCATCGTGCTGCTCCTTACGGTATACCTGAGATGCCGAGTGTGCTAAATGCGCCGCCTGTGCTCATGCCAGCCAAGCGCTCCTTCTGTTGCAAATAGATCATGAACAGATTCCCGCCTTTGTGGTTGAAGCCGAGATCATCCACGTTCAGCACGC
Source organism: Caldilineales bacterium (assembly GCA_038225095.1). Lineage (GTDB taxonomy): Bacteria > Chloroflexota > Anaerolineae > Caldilineales > Caldilineaceae > JAPLGZ01. Next base: position 8,071 of record JBBREZ010000121.1, on the reverse strand, counting down.
GCAGGCCCAGGCTGATCTTGGCGCGCATTGGGTTTAGATTGACATCAAAGGCTTCTTCTGTGATGCTGAACTCGGTCAGGCGTACGGGTAGAATCCGATTCGGCCCAAAGATAAACAAGGTTAGCGGCGCCTCCATTGGCGTGATCTCCAGTGTACCGAAAGCCGCTAGGTTGTTGTTGGCCGTCAACTGACTGCTGAGCGGGTAGATAATGGTCTCAAGCGCGGCCAGTTGCGGATGCAGCCCCAACTGCACAGTCACCTTGTTCTGGTTCTGATCAGGAAACTCAAGCTGATCGGTGGCGTCGATCTCGGCATCCAGCTTGAACGTCTCGGTCGGCGGTCCCTTCAGGCGCAGCGCTTCCGTGCGGTCGCTGCTCTCGGCGCCCACGCCCTTCACCTGCAATGTGCGCGTCAGCGTGTCCGGGTTGTATTGCAGCGCAATGATACGCTGCACCGCAGAGGTGTCCGGGTCGATTAAGACAATGCCGCCCTTGAGCAGGCGGGGTGAACGTGGAAAGGTGGTCATGGATTACATCCTTTACGTAACCCTCAGCTTTTTAAGGCACTCTGAACCAAATCAATTCGACTCTGATCCCGTTTGTTCGTAGCTAACAAGGATCTGTACCCATATCGATCTTAATGCGGCGGCGTGTATGGCGGAATTGCGATCCGCACAGGCGGGCTTACTGTTTCCTTTTGCCAACGCAGCACCGGGACTTCAACGTCCTCACCGACCTTCGGAGGCTTCGGCGCCGCCGTCGAGGCAAAACCGACCCGCACCGATACCTCATACTCGCCAGGTGGTGGCGTGGCCTCCCGCTCGGCATTCCAGATATCGCTGAGACGGCAGGGCCAGGTAATCTCCACCGATTGCCGTAGGCTCTCGCCCGGCGAGATCTTGACGACCTTGGGATTGAAGTAGCCGAATACATGCACGCCGGGCTGCATTTTCCCCCGCGCATACGACAACTCGATGTGCGCATCGTCGCGCCGGAGCACTAAGCTTTCGTCGACAACCAGCCAGATCACTACCCGTCCTAAGTTACGCACATCGTACTCCAGGTGCCATGCGGACAGGTCCACGTTGACTAGCGCGCTCGCAATCGACACCAACACTTTCCCAGCTATTGGGCTGCTCGGCATAAATCAACCTCTCAGGGAATCTTGTCACTGATCTTGTATTTCCCGCCGTAGGTCTTCTTCCGCCAGGCCTCACAGGTCTTCAAGTACGCCGACCACTGCACTGGGCCCGGCCCGGCCTTGTCTTGCCAGAAGGACTCGCCGCAATAAGGATCCTTGAAGCTGCCACGAGCCTCGATGCCGTGTTCCTTCCGCAACTCATTCTCGCGGCCCACCGTTTCCTGATGGCCGCCCTCGCCGCGGTTCGCGTTGTTGTCTGGGAGGCCCTTCTCGGTGAGCCAGGCATGTCCACAGAACTCATGGCCGAGCACCAGCCAGGGATCAATTGGCGTCGCTTTGCCGCTGACAGTGGCCGCACCCCACAACTTAGGGCTGTTAGGCGACGGTGTCGTGACCACCCGACCCAACGTGTGCGGCCAGTCTTTGTCGTCGACGACAATCGTGTAGTCGTTGGCGGAGCTGACCATGTCGCAAAGGCAGTTGCAGCCCGTCGGTTCTTTGGACTTGTCGGCGGGGGCCGGCGCGGGCGGGCCCGCGAAACCAGCTGGCATCGGCGTTGGGCAGAAGGCCGCCGCCAGACTCACGCTGCCGCTGCCCTTGTTGACGGAGACCGCGCCTCCCGAGCAGAGTGTCTGAAGGTAGCCCTCCACCGTCTGGGCGTTTGTCTGCACCAATCCCTTGCCGGTGGGGTTGGCGATGAAGTCCTTCGGTTTATCCACGTTCACCTTGCGGTGGAGCGACGAGCCGGGCTGCGCTGACATCATGCCTCCCGGCTCCCCCTCGATGATCCGGTTCGCAGCGCAGTTCGCCTCCGTCTCGGCGGGCCCGTGCTCGCCGCCGAAGGAGTGCGGTGTATCAGGCACAGTGTTTTGGCGCTGCTGCACTACGTGTGCAAGCTCGTGGGCGATCAGCGCTCTGCCTTGGCGTGTGTCCGCAGCGAGCTGGCTGCTGCCGAACACGATATCTCGCCCCACGGTGTAAGCCAACGCATTTACCGCCAGCGCCGACTCTGCCGCCTTGCCATCCGTATGAATTCTCACATGGCTAAAGTCGTGCCCGAACCTCGGCTCCATAAAAGTCAGTGTCTCCGCATCAAGCGGTTGCCCTGGTGAGCGCAGTACGTCCTGTACAATGGGCGGCACGTCATGCACGGGCGATGAATTGATCGCCGCGCGCTGTAGTGTGCCTTTGCGCCGCTGCTTGCACGCTTCGCATTCCCCACCCGCGACGGTATGATTGCCACAGGCGCACTGGCGCTGCAAAACACCGCTGGTAGGCGCGGGGGTGAGTTTGGTTTGCGGAGCTGCCTGGCTCTTAGCTGTCACTTTTTTACCCCTTCAGGTTGCCCAATTTCCCATAAAGCGCATGCACAACTGGTAGCACTTGATGTACGAGCGTTGGATTCACCGCTGCGCGCTGCAATATACTTTTATTCGGTAGCACCGTTAGCGACTTGATGGTCTTTTGAGCCTGCATCTTGGTGTGTTCGTTCATTTTTGCTTATTGACCTTATCTCATACAACCTGAACCTAAAGCATGTTCGGGTTGTATTGAAACGCAATAATCCGCTGCACCACGCCGGTCTGTGAGTCCAGAAGGGCGATGCCTCCCGTGAGTAACTTTGGTGAACCGGGAAATGAACTAATAAGTACTGTTTCTCATTATTCTATAACAATATTTCATTTTTGAGTTTCTTGCGTAGCGGCAGGTTTCAAACCTGTTCTCTCGTTTCCCTCTATTCCGGTTCCCGGACGGATTTTAAACCCCCTACATTCATGAAACTCCTCGATCCGTGTGATACCGAGCAACCACTATAATGGTGCTTGGCTCTTTTTTCCTACCCAATTCGCGAACTCCCCTCTGTCTTTCCCGAGCAGGTGGGAATCCAGTCTTCCCCGTTCACTTCAGTCGACTCTGACCCTATTGAGCTCCCTCAGTATAAATCCGCGCGGCACCAGCTACGGTTTGGCTGCCGGAGGATTGGCAGCCAGTTCCGCCTGGAGCCGTGGCTTGAGCCAGTTCAGGAACCGGTCTAGCACAGCGGGCGTGTATTTCCATTGCTTGTGCGTTGGGGTGGTGATGTAGGTGGCCGTGGCGGCAGCGAACGTCCCCGCGCCAAACAAATCGTTGAAGCGGTCGATGCGTTCAATCATCGCCTTGCGGTCGAAGGCCCAAGTGATGCTGGTGCCGCTCTGATTGTAGGTGAGCTGGTTGGTCAGACAGAACACCTGGTAGCGGCCACGCTTGTCGATCGCGGCTTTGTCGCCGACTCCAAGGTAGTAAGCGCGCATCATCTTCGACAGCGGCCAGTTCGAGCGCAGCGAGAAGACCTTGCCGAGCGCAAAACTGTCAATGTCGCCCACCAGGTCCTCGTTGGGCGCCGACATCTTGTAGTAGGCGTCGAGATCGGGGCTCGACAGCTTGCGCGGCGAATCGGGCTGCGTGCCTTGCTCATGTTGCTCCATCCACACCGCGGCAATACCGAGATCGGCCACCCACGACGCTGGATCGATTGCCGATACCTGATAGGTCTTGTACGGATCTTCCGGGGGGATGGTATGGATCAGCGCGTCGAGTCCGAGCAGCAGGTGCCCCACGTCGATGCGCGTGCCGTCGCCCAGCACGATGTAAGGCGATGGGTTGTCCTGGATTGCGTTCTCGTCCGCCCGCGAGGCGAGATGGCGCTGAGCGTCGGCCCCGATGCGGTCTTCGCTGGGAAGACGCGTCACATTGCCATCCTTGCGGCGCGCGCCAGGAATCAGCCGGTCGAAGGCCGCCCCCTGGTAGTAGAGCTGGCGGATGCGCGTGACGATCTCGTCGGCCTTGTTGTTGGGATAGCCCTTCTCCACTGCTTCGACATAGGTGATGAAGTCGGCCACCGGGATCAGCGCATTGGGATCGGACTTCGTCTGTGGCCGCGCCTTCGGGTTGCGCTCCACCTGCTGCATCAGCTCCTGCCCGGCACCCACCTCCGTCAGGTGGTAGTTCCACGTGCCCGAGCTTCCTGTCTGCCCCGAGCGCAGTTTGCCTTCCAGAGACTTCACGCTGCCGACGGCCATCCGGATAATGATATCGATGTTCATCGAGCCGCCGGCCATCAGCGATGTGACGACGCCCTTGAAGGTTTCGCGCACGGCCGCGTCGGTGATAGTGTCCTGCAGGTACTTGCGCACCTTGATGACAATCTCAAGCGCGGCCTTGTGATCGCCGGCATCGACATCGAGTGCTTTTGCCTTTGCCAGCGCCGCGATCGCACCGGCAACGCTCAGCACTTCCGTCACCAACGCATCAGCGTCGTCCTTGCGCTGAACCCGCAGCGGCAAAGTGTGGCCGGCCGTCCTCTGCTGCACCACATGCGCCAGCTCGTGGGCGAGTAGTTGCCGTCCCTTCTGCGTCCTCGGCGCGAACCGACCCGCACCGAACACTATGTCATGTCCCACCGTGTAGGCATGGGCATTCACGTCCCGCGCCGATTGCTCAGCGGCTCCGCCAGAATGCACCCGCACCCGCGAAAAGTCGTGGCCAAAGCACTGCTCCATGTCCTCTTGTAGCGCTGGTCCGAGCGGCCTGCCAGAACTGGCAAGGACCCGGTCTACGCTGGTGGGGGCCGTATCCACCTCACCAGTCGCTGGCCGTGCGTAGCGCTGGATGCGTGGTGCACCGCTGACTGCGGAATGTGCCGGCGCTGCCGACACCTGATCTGCGACCCGGTCCGCTTCCTGTTCCAACGAGTCATTACTCGCTCCGATGGTGAGTTTCCGCTGTAGCCTCGGTTCATCTTCTTTTTGCTTTTGTTCGCCAGGCAACTTGAGCTTGAACTCGTCGCCGAACAGCGACGGCGACTTGTAGCCAAACGAAGGCTTGGGGGGCGTAAGTTGCATGCCTGTCTTGGGTGGCTGCGGTGCCAGCCACGGATATCGCTTGACCATCGCGTTGAGGTCCGGTCCGCCCGCATATTTCGCGATGGAACTCTTGATGGCTGCTTGCTCGGCTTTTTGCTGCAAGTCTTCCGGCGAACCTGGCTTGTAGGTCATACCGGCCCTGAACTTGGCATCTTCAGCCGCTAGCCTAGCCGTTTCAGCGCGAAATTTATCTGTCTCGCTCATGGGCTTTTTGTCAGCGGTGCCCTTCGGTGCCTGTTCAGTGAATTTGAACGTAATCATGGCCTCGGTTGGCTTATCTACCGGTCCTTTGTAAGTCAGTTGCACACTGAGACCGGGGGTCAATATATCCAACGGGATCTCAGGAATCTGCGCGGGCAGCTCTTTGTGTGTGACGGCCAATGCCGCTACTGCACCGGCTGCCGCCGCACCGGTAACAATTTTGCCGCGCCAGGTTGAAATGAAGTCTTGGCCAAACGCGGTCACCCCCTTGACCAAAGTATCTTGTTTTATCTTCTCCAGCAGTTCCTTGCCCAGAGGGGTTTTCAAGAAAGCTTCACCCAGTTTTTCAAGGCCTTCCTTATATTTCTCCTCATTCGTTTTTTCCTTGGGGGCATCTTCCCGTTGTAATCGCCCAAAGGCCAAGGATGAAACCGATGAAGACGCTGTTCTATTGGCGACAACCTGATCCGCGACCTGATCAGCTTCCCGTTCCAGCGGGTCATGACTCGCGCCAATCATAAGCTTTCGCTGCATGACCAGCATGCTTGGCGGTGAAAAATTGGTGCCCAACTCATCTTGAGGATTGGCTTTGCGTTGTAGCGTATTCTTTTGCTTCGCACATTCGGCGCATTCGCCGCCCGCGACCGTGTGATTGCCACAGGTGCATTTGCGCTGAAGTATGGCTTGAGCAGGCGGCAAAAAACTTGCCGTTTCGGCCTGTTGAGCAACAGTTGTTTTATTCATGACCGATGCCTCTCTCCACCGATTGTGCGATTTGCTGCCCGATTGGCGACGGGTTGTTGCCGGTCAATTGAATGCTGCTTGCGGACAGTAGTTCTCGGTTGTGTCGTCATAAAAAAGTTCTTTTCTAAAAAGTGGCTTCGACACCATTGATTTTCCTTTGATTTCCCTGGGTCGGCGATCGGGTCAACTGTTGTCGCTGAAGTCGAGAATCAGGGAAACAGGCCGCTGATGATGCCGCGACGACGTCCCGGATCCGTCGTGCCAGCCGTGACCTCGACAATGGCGATGGCCTCAAAATCGTCGATTGCAGACGGCCACAAGGTGGTCCAGCGCACATCGCTGCTCTTCCAGGGAAACGCGTCCCAATCTGCCTCTGTGGGGGAAGGTGCTGGCTTCTTTGCTGCTGCAGCGGCTGCGCCGGCAGTCTTGGCCTCGGCCTTCTTCTTCACCTTAAACTTGTCGACGGCGCGCCCCATGCCCCTCTGCGTGCCGGCCGGCGTGTTGAAGTAGCTGCTGAGCAGGGCCGCTCGCCCACGGTCGTTGGGCAGCAATGTCGCGTAGCTGGCTCCATGCGTGGTGAGGGCCTTCACCTTGTTGAACGTCTCACGCGCCTGCGCAAGCTCGGCGTCTTGGCCGCCCGGATCTTGCCCCAACATCTCAAACCGCAGCGCCCACTCGGAGCCACGCATCACCTGCGAGGAGTCACAATTGTCGACGACGTCCTGGGCCGCGTCATGCGCGTCCGTCGCGACCGTGAACAGGATGTCGGCATGCTTTTCTGGATCCGCGTCGTTTTTCAGCCCCGGCAGTCCCTTCAAGCTGGCGTGCAGCGTGCCAAGTTTCTTCTTGGTGGTGGCGACCGTCTTCATAGCGGCGCTCTTCTTTGCGCTGTCCTTGGACGTGAGATCTGGTTTGGCGGCGACGATGTCCGCCCTGAGCGTCGTGGCCTGCTTGGCGAGCGCATCAAGGTCCGTAGCGCGCGCCTTGGCCTTGGTCAGGAGCGCCTGGGTCACCAACTCACGCCCGCCGAGGAACAGCGCGCCCTCAGGTTTGTTGCGGACGCCTAGCTTCCGCCGGTCACCCGGAGCGAACTTGGCCACGGACGCGTCGAACTGACGTACCGGTGCGCCAACGGCGAGACCGTATCGCCCGAGATACCGTTCGAACACGGTCGCGTTAACCTTCATCAACATTCGTGGAAGATCGGCGTTGACGGTCCATTGCGCGATCCCGAACGACAGGATGCCGCTGTCATAGGTCTGTACGCCGGCAAAATCAGATTCGATCACCGACACAGTCTTGAACGCGTCGGCCTCCTCGGTGGTGATGCGGCGCGCGACCGGCGTGCTCGGATCGGCTAGATCTTCGATCGCCGTTTGCCGAGACGCCTCGGAGGTCGACGGCGTGGCCGTTCCATAGGTCGGGGTGCCGCGGTCATTGTAACGAGTGAAGTACCCGACCCTGAAGAAGCCCTTCACGTTGGTCGTCGCCGTGGCCGGTGCCACGGCATCTTGTTTGAGGGTGGTGAACACCCACGCGTCGCCGCCCAGTCCAAGATGGATCGAATCACCGTCGGCGGGGGTGAACGTGATCGCCGAGGCGGGCAAGTCGAGCTGCTCAATCGTGGCCCCGTTGACGACCACCGCCTTGTGTTTGGCCGCCCGCTTGGGTCCCGAGAGTGGTATGGTAAGCGTCGCCGGGTCGCCCAACACTGCAACGATCGGAAGGACCGTCGCGGGCCCGCCGGCAGGGATCGTAATCGTGGTCTTCTCGATGAAAGGCTCGGTCGTCCCGCTCGCGTGTACATACTCGACATTGTCGAACGGGCGCGTGGCCGTGACAGTGTTGGCACTGGCGGGGGTAAAAGTCCAGCCGTCGGCTTTCTTGGCCGCCGTGACCGTGATGCCACCTGCACTATCGACGGTGGCTTTGAAGTTCGTCGAGAAAAGGCTAAAAGGGATCGGCTTCGGTTTGGCCGCCTTTGCGGTATTGGCTCCCTTTGTTTTAGCCTTTTTCTTGGGTGCCATCGCTATTGGGCTCGGACGCGCTGTAATCGCCGGAACTTCGTATTCATCCTCGATTGC
>JBBREZ010000120.1:0-15324 GCA_038225095.1 Caldilineales bacterium | reverse complement strand
GACCATCGTCGCAGACTGCCTTTCCCGCCACATTGTGGCCGCCGCCGCGTACAGAGACGATCAGGTCATGGGTGCGGGCAAAGTTGACAGCACAGACACCGTCAGCGGCATTGACGCACCGGGCAATCAGCGCTGGTCGCCGGTCGATCATGGCATTCCAAACCGTGCGGGCCACATCGTAACCGGTGTCTTCAGGGCATAGGAGCTCACCCTTCAAGCTCGCTTTAAAAGCGCTGATCGTGGCTTCTTCCAGCCTTGGTAACTGATTCATTGATCTCTCCTTTGTTCGTGAGTTATACGGATGTCAACTTGAGAAGTGGCGTTTGAACCCCCACCTAACCTCCCCCTGCTGGGGAGGAACCGATGGTTCGTCTCCCCCTATTGGTTCCCTCCCGATATTGTTACTCTCTTGAGACTAGGTAAAATTTCCCCAATGCTACAACCCGGCAAGAAAGTATGAACATCATCTCAACCGTTATTAGCCTCAGCTTGAACTGTCAGCCTAGAAAACAGGGATTTAATCCACGCTGGTTGCATTAGTCCACCAATGCCTGATAGGCCAATACCTTAAATTGGCGGTCAATTGGATGATAGCCAGGCGGCATAAATTGCAGCATCAACAGACAGATCATCGCTTCGTTCGGGTCAATCCAAATCAGTGTATTGGCCGCCCCGCCCCAGCCATACTCACCCGCCGAACCTAGTACGCCAGCTTGTGCGCTATCGATTAATACCTGCACACCCAGCCCAAAGCCATGACCCTGGGTGAAATGGTCTAGATAGGGTGCGCCAAGCTGGTAAGGCAGCAGTGATGATGATAGGTGGTTACTGGTCATGAGCGCCACTGTCTTCCGACCTAATAGGCGAACGCCTTCTAGCTCACCGCGATTGAGCAACATCTGAGCAAAACGCAGATAGTCAGTTGTTGTTGAGGTTAGGCCGCCTCCCCCACTGAAATATAGACCAGGCTGGCAATGTTGATTCGTGTCAGGTATGTCCAAACGTGCCAAATTGCCATCCTCCGTAGGTTCATACAGGACAGCCAGGCGGTCAAGTTTTTCTGGTGGAACAAAAAATTCAGTATCCTGCATGCCGAGGGGGCCAAAGATTCTTTGCGTCAGAAACGCATCAAAAGGCATGTCGGCGATGACTTCAACCAAATGCCCAAGCACATCCGTAGAGAGGCCATATTGCCATTGACTGCCCGGTTGGCATACTAACGGCAATTTGCCCAGTTCTTGTACCCTCGCGTGCAGCGGACGATCCACTTGGGTTAGATCGGCCTGATGATACATCAGCTCCACAGGTGAACCGTCCGGTGAGCCATAAGGAATACCCGAAGTGTGGGTTAGAAGATCGCGAATCGTGATTGGGCGTTCTTGTTCAACCAACCGCAACTCGTCTGCTGTTGTCCCAAGACAGACTTTCATTTGGGCCAGCGCCGGGATAAAGCGCGCAACAGGATCGTCCAGTTGAAAATGACCTTCCTCATAAAGCATGAGCAGGGCAACACTTGTGATCGGCTTGGTCATCGAGTAGATGCGAAATATAGTATCGGCCAGCATCGATTTGTTCGCGGCCACATCCCGCTTGCCAAAGCATTCAAAGTGGGCGATTTTGCTATGCCGCGCCACCAGTGTGACCACGCCGGCCAGTTTTTGCTGGTCTACATAACTTTGCATGACCCCATGAATGCGCAGCAAGCGCTGGGTGGAAAGGCCAACGATTTCGGGTGAAGTTATCTCCATAGTTTCTCCTTTGAAGGGTAACAGGATAAAAAATTGAGCATCTGGATGTGGCTGTTTCCCTCCTTTGCTAGATGATTTCACACGGCCTGGTTCCTGGTACAACCGGACATTGCATCGGCCACGGTGGGTCTTTACGGATCGGCTTATCGTAAAGATAACTTGGTGTAGCCAGCCCATTTCCGATAAATATAGAAAGTATAAGCACCACACGGATGAGTAGATGATATGTTATGCGTATTATGTTTTGCTCCTTGTGTTAATCTGGCTTACCTATCTGGCAGGCATTGCTCGATTCATACCGACGCGATTACGTTTTGCATCGCCTACAGTGGCGTCGTTTGTTATTTGCCTGCCTCCGTGGTTTTCGCTGATCACATGATTCACATGCGCTTAGAGATTGGAAGACTGTGCAGTAAATCGCCTAGTCTCTAAGCCCCACTCTCCAAGCTCACGGTGTGTAATGCAGAATCACCTCATTCCGCGTCTTCTTCCTACTTTTCTGCCTCAGCGGGATCGACGGCCGTGGCTCGCAACACAGCCATTAAGGATACGGCATCGGCAAAAACCTGCTGCCGACCGCTACGTGGGTCTTCCAGGCGAAAACGCCAGGTGATCAAATCTGGCGGGCCACGATTCTGCTCTTGCCACACGGTCAACAGATAGATGCGGTAATAAAGTGGTTTGGTGGTCATGATGTTGATTTTGGGTGTATCCCAGATTTTGGAATTTTTTTGCGGGGATCAATCCCGCAGCTGACAATAGGAAGTGCCCTCAGGCACTGGGATCTTAGTCGCTGAGGCGACTTGCTACTGTCAGGAGCCAAATTCCATTTGCGCTAAAATTTGGGATACACCTGTTGATTTTGGACGCTTCACAACGCTGAACAAATCGGCTATAATGGACAATGTTTTCTTGTTCCGGCGTAAGCATAGCAGCCCGCTGTGACGGCAGCGCGACGAGATCGCGACGAACTTTTCCAGAAATCTCCCTATGCGCGACCAACTTGAATTAACTTTATTTGGCAGCCCGGAAGTGTGGCTCAACGGCAACCTCGTGATCGGTTTTCGTTCCAGCAAAGCCCAAGCGTTACTCTACTACCTCGCCGTCACAGGACGTTCGCATATGCGCCCTCGATTGGCGGGCCTGCTCTGGGGCGACCAGCCCGAAGCGGGCGCGCGGATCAACCTGAGTAAATCTCTCTCCAATTTGCGTGAGCTACTCGGTGACGCCATCCTGATTGAGCGCCAGACGGTGACATTCAACCGCGAGCACCCCTATCAACTGGATACCGAACGCTTTACAGACAGCGTCAGCGCGCCACCCACCCCAGCGACAATCCAACGCTTGCAAGCCACCTTAGCCCTCTACCAGGGCGATTTCTTGGAAGGCTTCTACGTGCGCAACGCCCCTGACTTTGAGCAATGGCTGCTAACCCAGCGCGCTCACTACCGGGAAGCGGTTGTCAATGGGCTGCACGCGCTGGCGAATTACGCCGGTCAACAAGGTGATCTGGCCCAAGCTATCACGCACACTCGTCGCCTGTTAACGTTGGAACCGTGGCAGGAAGAGGCGCACCGCCGCTTGATGACGCTGCTGGCGCGCAGTGGTCAACGCGCGGCGGCGCTGGCGCAATTTGAAACTTGTTGCCGCATTCTGGACGAAGAGTTGGCGGTGGAGCCGGATGCAGAAACGTTGGCGGTGGTCGAAGCGATCCGGGCCGGTGATTTTGACAAGGAGCAGCCAGCCGTCAAGCCACTACTCCAAAACCTGGGGCGCCCTCTAGGGTCCGAAATTCAAAATCGTATCGATTGGGGCGAAGCGCCGGATGTGAGTCAATTTCAGGGACGGCAGATCGAACTAACCCAATTGCGCCAGTGGTTGGTTGATGACCGTTGCCATCTGATCGCGGTATTGGGCATGGGCGGCCAGGGCAAGACTGCGCTGGCGACGATGGCGGCGACGCAGGTGGAGCAAGCATTCACGGGTGTCGTCTGGCGTTCGTTGCGCAATGCGCCCCCGGTGGAGGAACTATTGGGTCAGTGCATCCAGGTGCTGGCCAATCATAGCGTCCATGAACTGCCGGCCACGGTTGCTCAACGCATCGACCTTCTAGTGGCGCACCTGCGACAAGCGCGCTGTCTGATCGTTTTGGATAATTTCGAGACGGTGCTCCAGAACGAGCGGGTGGGCGACTACCGGCCAGGCTATGAAGGCTACGGTCAACTTCTGCAACGCGTCGGCGCGAGCAGACACCAAAGCTGCCTTTTGCTCACCAGCCGCGAAAAACCCAAGGAATTGATCACGCTGGCCGGTGCGGTCGCACCCGTGCGCATTCTGCCCTTGACCAGTTTAACACCTGCCGATAGTCAAGCCCTGCTTCAAGATCGGGAATTGACGGGCAGCACCACCGACTGGACGGCGTTACATGCGCGGTATTCTGGCAATCCACTTGCCTTAAAGATTGTCTCCGAAACAATTCGTGAACTGTTTCTCGGCAATATTGGAGAATTCCTGCGCACTGAGGTCGTGTTGTTTGGTGGCATTACCGCATTGTTGACCCAACAGTTTGCCCGCTTGTCTGCCCTAGAACAGACAGTGATGCTTTGGTTGGCGGTTGAGCGCGAGCCAGTCGAGCCGAATGAACTGCACGCCGATCTGGTGCAGACAGTCTCGAAACTGGCGATGTTGGAGGCATTACAGGCATTACGGCAGCGTTCGTTGGTGGAACGAACGGCCACTGGCTTTACGCTGCAAAATGTGGTGCTGGAATATCTGACTGGCTACTTGGTTGAGCAGATGTGTGCTGAATTGATTCATGGCCCGATTGTGCTTTTCCAGCGTTATGCTTTACTCAAAGTGCAAACCAAGAGCTATGTGCAGGAAAGCCAACGCACCTTGATTCTGGCGCCGATTGCCAACTGCTTGCGGGATACGCTTGGACAGCAAAACACCGAAGCACGGCTGCGGGCAATCCTGGCAGAGTTGCGCCGCATCCAGTTGCGCCAGCCGGGCTATACTGGCGGCAATCTGCTCAACCTGCTGATGCAGCTCAACGGCAATCTGCGCGGGTGGGATTTTTCGCAACTAGCGGTGTGGCAGGCGGATCTGCGTAATATGAATGCGCAGGACGTTAACTTCCGTCAGACTGACTGGGCAAACAGCGTCTTTACCGATACCTTTGCTGGCATTTTTTCGCTTGCGTTCAGCCCGGATGGTGAGCAATTGGCGGCGGGCACGAATGGCAACGAGGTGCGCGTTTGGAGCGTCAAAGATGGCGCGCCACGTTTGACCTGTAAAGGCCATACCGGGTGGGTCGTCTCTATCTGCTTCAGCCTCGATGGTCGCCTGCTAGCCAGCGGCAGTGACGACCACACCGTTCGAATCTGGGATGCGCAAAGTGGACGCTGCCTGGCTACGTTGCAAGGGCACACCCATTGGGTAAGGTCAATCTGCTTCAGTCCAGATGGTCGGCTGCTGGCCAGTGGCAGTTATGACGGCACCATTCGTTTATGGGATTGTGATGCTCTTTCCGGCGCAGGTCAATGCCTCCATATCCTGTCCAATCAGGACTTAGTATCATCGATTGCTTTCAGCCCCGATGGCAGGATACTAGCCGCCAGTAGCTATGCTCAGACGATCCGCTTGTGGGATTTTGGTGGAGATCTAGACGCGCCGCAATGTTTGCAGATTCTAACCGATCAGACCGACGGTGACACAATCCGCTTTAGCCCCGATGGCAATCTACTAGCCAGAGTTGGGGACGAGACTGTTTGCCTGTGGGATTGGCGTACCGGCGAGTGTTTACACAAGTTGCCAAGCCATAATACGTGGGGAACGGCGGTTAGTTTTAGTCCGCATGGATATCTGCTGGCGAGTGGCAGCACGGATGGGGTGGTGCGCCTGTGGGATTGGCGTACCGGTCAATGTTTGATGATCTTGCAGAAACACAACAGTTTTATCACGTCACTCTGCTTTAGCCCGGATGGCAGCCTGCTCGCAAGTGGCAGTCCTGATCGGACAGTGCGCCTGTGGCAGGTGCAGAGCGGACATTGCCAGACGACACTCCAGGGATACACCAGCGCCGTCTGGTCTGTCTGCTTCAGTCCTGATGGTCAGCTGCTCGCCAGTGGCAGTACAGACCATGTTGTGCGGCTATGGGATAAAGCCAGCGGCCATTGTGTGGCTACCTTGTCCGGCCACACCCAAGTCGTTAAATCCGTCTGTTTCAGTCCGGATGGCAGTCGATTGGCGAGTGGTAGTGACGATACTACAGCCCGCCTTTGGGACGTACAAAGCGGGCGCTGTCTGACTACGTTAGAGGGGCATACAGGCTGGATTTGGTCTGTCTGTTTCCATCCTGAGGGTACCCTATTAGCCAGTGCTAGCTTTGATGCAACAGTCCGTCTCTGGGATATTTCGACTTCGCTCAATACAGGTATTGCGCCTGAACTCAGTCTAGGTTCACAGCGTAGCGACTGCCTTGCGATATTACAAGGCCACTCCAGTGTGGTCAGGTCTGTCTGCTTTAGTGCTGATGGATGGCTACTCGCCAGCGCAAGCAACGATCAGACTGTTCGGCTGTGGGATTGTAGCAATCGGTTGGCGTTGGGCCGGTGCTTGCACGTTCTCACTGGGCACGAACACGATGTCCTGTCGGTTTGCTTCAGCCCTACGGCTCGCTTGCTGGCCAGCGGCGGTGCGGATCGGACGATTCGGCTGTGGGATTGCGAAGAGCCTTCGAAGCCAATCGAATGCGTCCGTGTGCTGACTGGGCATGAAAACGGCGTCTGGTCTACCTGTTTTAGCCCCGATGGCAACCGGCTGGCGAGTGGCAGTGGCGATGGAACGGTGCGGCTGTGGGATTGGCATAGCGGGCAATGTTTGCATATTCTGTCAGGCCATACCAACCGAGTCTGGTCCGTCTGCTTCAGCCCTGATGGCAATACGCTGGTCAGTGGCAGCCTCGATGAAACAATCAAATTCTGGGATGTGCAAACCGGCGAGTGCATCCGCATCCTGCGCGCCGACCGTCCCTATGAACGCATGAATATTACCGGCGCAACTGGTTTGACGCCAGCGCAAGTTGCCACACTCAAGGCGTTGGGTGCCGTGGCAGAAGGTGGATAGAGGGTTATTCCAATTGTTATTGGTGGAACGCAACGCGGGCATGGTGTGCTTGTAGGTGCGGTTAAAAACCGCACCTACGAATTCAGATCATTTCACGCACTAACCTCGTTCAGCGCAGCCATCTCTTCATCACTCAAGGTCACACCGGCTGCACCCAGGCTTTCTTGCAACTGTTCAACCGTATTCGCCCCAATAATCGGCGCAGTAATGTAAGATAAATTTAACTGCCAGGCCAACGCCACCTGCAAAACAGTCAAATTCCGGGCTTTGGCGATTTCGTCCAGCTTGTCTACTACGGCAAAACCTTTGTCATTCATATAGCGGCGCACTCCTTCAGCACGCGCGCTGGCTGGGGTGGGCTGATCGCGCCGGTATTTACCCGTCAAGAAACCACCAGCCAGCGGGCTGTAGGGGATCACGCCCAGGCCAAATGTTTCCACCACGTCCTTCAATTCACGTTCAAACTCGGCGCGGTTCACCAGATTATAGTGCGGTTGCAGGCTGTCATAACGCGCCAGTTGATGGCCGTCACTCGCCCACAACGCGTGCGTTAAACGCCAGGCTGGATAGTTGCTGCACCCGACATAGCGCACTTTACCCTGACGCACCAATGTGTCCATCGCCATCATCGTCTCTTCGATCGGCGTGTCGGCGTCATAGGAATGCGTCTGGTAGAGGTCAATGTAGTCGGTTTGCAGACGGCGCAAACTGTCCTCGCACGCCTGGATCAGGTGGACACGGCTCAACCCTTCGCCGTTGGGGCCGTCCCACATTCTTGCCCGCGCTTTCGTCGCCACCACGATCTGGCGACGATTATTGCGCGCTTGCATCCAGCGTCCGATAATTTCTTCGCTCACACCGCCAGGGTTGCCCGCTGCCCAACGGCTGTAGATATCGGCGGTGTCGAGAAAGTTGCCGCCAGCCTCGACAAAGGCATCCATCACGGCGAAACTGGCCGCTTCATCCGCCGTCCAACCCCATTGCATGGTGCCAAGACAAAACTCAGAAACTTTGAGCCCGGTGCGGCCAAGTTTACGATAATTCATTTGGCTATCTCCTTCTATCGCTTTAAAAATTGCTCCTGCTGCCATCCTACGGTTAAACATTGCGCGCTTCGGCACGCCTCGCCTATAATGATGCCCGATCCTCTTGGAAAATGAAAGTGAGAAATCGACGATGTGGATAAAACCGCGCCTTACCTTTGTCACTGTGCTGGCAGCGATTGGCCTGCTGACCTTTTTTTACGCGCTTGATCCACTCGATAGCGCTGCTCTAGCAACAACCACGCGCCCCGTTCGTGCGGCGGCAGCAATCGTACGTTTGGGGGTGATCGGTGACTTTGGTCTAGATGGCCCCAATGAAGCGAAGGTCGCCAGTTTGGTCAAAAGTTGGAACCCCGATGCGATTGTTACGTTGGGCGACAACAACTATTTCAACGGCGAAGCAGCGACGATTGACCAGAATATTGGCAAATATTATCATCAATACATCTATCCTTATAAGGGGAGCTACGGCAGTGGCGCACCTGACGTTAATCGCTTTTTTCCAGTGTTGGGCAATCATGATTGGTTGTCAATCACATGCGAAGCCACCGTCTGCACGGGCCCCTATTTCAGTTATTTTACCTTGCCCAACCATGGACGTTATTATGATTTTGTGCAGGGGCCCATTCACTTTTTTGTCGTTGACAGCGATGCGCGCGAGCCAGATGGCGTCACCAGTGCATCGATCCAGGCCAATTGGCTGCACGAAAAATTAACTGCGTCGTCGGTACCTTGGAAGTTGGTGATTATGCACCATTCGCCCTACTCATCCGGCGCGGCGCATGGTTCGGCGCCGGATTTGCAGTGGCCCTATGCGCAGTGGGGCGCGACGGCAGTGTTGAGCGGGCACAATCACAACTATGAGCGGATGCTCGTTGATAATTTTCCTTATTTTGTCAATGGGTTAGGCGGCGCCAAGACACAAAGTTTTAATCCACCGATCCCAGGCAGCAGCGTGCGGTATAACGATGATTATGGCGCGATGTTGGTGTCAGCCAGCCCAGTTACACTGACGTTCGAGTTTGTCAACGTCGCCAACACGGTCATTGACACCTATAGCCTGACCAATACGTTTTCCATGGCTACGGCCACACCGATGCCAACACCCATTAGTGGGACACCAGCGCAGCCTGTCTATTTGCCCTTCATCACGCGTTAGCTTGAGTTTGGCGCATTACGCAACGCGCAACACGCGCACATCACCTTCGCGCCGGGTGATCCGTTGGGCATCCAATTCCTCTAACAGGGCTTGGGCATATTTGCGGCTGGTTTGGAATAAATCGCGCGTCTGCGCCAGCGTAATCGAACCGTTTTCACGGGCATAATTCTGTACTTGGGCTAGCATGTGCTCATAATCGAAGCGGCGAAAGAGGATGCCATCGCCGATGCGTATCAATTGTCCTTGCTCGACTAACATTTCCAACAAATCAGCCTCACCACCGAGCACACGCAACAAATCCTGGGCGCTGGGCGGCGCAAAAGGTGCTGGGACAAACATCGCTAACAGGTGATCGATTATCGTCTGCTGATGCAAAGTTAGGGTCACTTGAAAGCCAGCCAACCAGACGTAACTGTCATCCGCCTGCACGGCGTTGACAGCCGTCGCCTGGTTGATCACGCCATTAAACAGGCGAACCGGCAGTTCGATGCCGCTCAACCCGCTTTGCAGACGATTACGCACCTCACCGCGCGGCACCCCACGGCGCAACGGTTGTTGGCGATGAAAAATTGCCAGCAAATCGCGCAGGCGCAATAAAAGCTGTTCCCAGCTTTCACTGGTCAATAACACAGCTTCGCCACTCATTTCGAGTGAAGTAATTGCCTCTAGTTCGCGCAATTCTGTCAATGCCTCTTGCGCCAATTCCAGGTCCAGTTCGCTTTGCGCCAGGAGTTCGGGGGTGGTCAGTAGGGGGCGGCGCGCCAGTGTTTGCAGTAAAACCTCGTCCGGCGCACCTTTGGCCAACGTCTGAAAACGGCTGAGCACGGCTGGCTCGAAGCGTCGCCAACGGCGGCGCGGATGGGGGCTTAGGACAACGCCGCCCCCTAGTGTGGCACTGGGCGATGGCTGGCGCAAGATATACCGGTCGCCAGAAATCACCACGGTCGGGCGATCTAAAACCAATTGCAACCAACCAGTTTGCCCTGGCTCTAAGCGTTCTGTACCCAAAAGCCGAATCGTAGCCGGAATTTCCGCCGCGCCGCTGAAAAAGTCGACAGGCTGGTTATGTTCAATCGCCTTAGGCGCGGCGGGCAGAAGTCGAAATTGGACATCGATCAACTGTGTGATGCGCACAGTGCCCGGCTTCACCACGACATCGCCACGCCGAATCTCGTCAATGCTCACGCCGCCCAAGTTGATCGCCAGGCGACTCCCTGGTTGCCCCTGTTCAATCGCCTGTTTGTGTGTTTGTAAGCCACGGATGCGCGCCGTGTGACCGCTGGGCAAAAGCTCGACCATATCGCCAACCGCTAAGCTGCCGTCGCTGAGCGTGCCAGTAACTACAGTGCCAAAACCACTTAAACTGAAAATTCGGTCAATGGGTAGACGCGGTCGCGCGCGATGGCGGCGCGGTGCTAATTGACCAAGTGTTGCGGCCAGGGCCTGACGCAATTCATCCAAACCAGCGCCGCTGGCAGCGCTTACCCGCACAATCGGCGCCGTGGCAAACTGAGTGTCCTGTAACAATTCCACGACATCTAGCTCGACCAAGTCCAGCCATTCGGGGTCATCGATCAGATCAGTTTTGGTCAGCGCCACCACACCGGCGGGCACCGCTAACAAATCTAAAATAGCCAGATGTTCGCGCGTCTGCGGCATAATGCCTTCGTCGGCGGCGATTACGAGGATGGCCGCGTCAATCCCGCCCACACCGGCCAACATGTTCTTGATAAAGTCAATATGACCGGGCACGTCGATGATGCCAACGGCGTTTAGTGCGGAGTGAGGAGTGGGGAATGCGGAAGGTGGGATGCGTTTGGTGGGTTGAATAGACTTGGATGGGCTGAGAAGCGGCTCTTTCTCATTCCGCACTCCCCACTTCGCATTCCGCATTTCTAAATCGAGCCAGGCAAAGCCCAGATCGATGGTCATGCCGCGCGCTTTTTCTTCTTTGAGACGATCTGGATCTATGCCAGTGAGAGCCCGGACTAGCGTAGATTTACCGTGATCAACATGGCCTGCGGTGCCGATTACATACATAATAATGGTTAATGCTGAATGGTTAATACACAACGGTTAATCATGTGATCCATATCGAACGTTCCTCCACGCCAACATTTACAATTAGCCATTGACCATTCACCATTATTATCTTTTGCTGCCATTCGTGGTCAATTGTTCTGGCGGCTCACCGGTCATAATGCCGGATGTGCGCCGGGTGGTATTTTGGCTGGCATACAACTCGGCATTGCGGCGCTGGCGTTGCCACTCGTCTTCTTGATGGCGAACCAGATCGTCGCGGGTCTTGACCGCTTCTTGCGTGCCGTCGAGCCAGGCTTGGGCGATGCCCAAGAAATAATTGCCGTAGGTCTCTTGCAGTTTCCAGACTTGCTGCACGAGCGCCTCTTGGATTTTAATATCGTGATGGATCGGTGGAAAACGCTCTACTACTTCTCGGTTATATTTGTCCTGTTCGGACCACAGGTGTTCCTGGCGCAATTCGCCTTTGCGGCGCTTCTTTTCGTAATCTTCGCGGAACTCGTCCATCTCACGCCGCACCCTTTCTTCCGCCAGACGCTGTAGTTCTTGCACCTGGCTTTGCTCGCGCAAAATCATATCCTTAAATTCCTGCATCTCTTGCACCGATCGGCGGGCAATGTCAATCTGCTGCGAAAAGCTCTGCACCCGCTCATAGGCTTGCGCCACCAAGGTCTTTTGCTCTTCAATCGCTTCTTTCCAACGCGTCAACACTTGTTCGCGGTCGACCACCGTCGCCCGCATCTTTTCCATAAAGATGATCTGTTGTTCGCGCAATTGTTCAACAATCGGCGGAATTTTCTCAAATTCGGCGGCGGTCTTGCGCACGCCCTCTTCCAAAATTGGGATACGGCCAGCGGTGGCTTCGGTCCGTTTAAAAAGTTCAACCGTTTCCTGTTGCAATTGGGCAATCCGGCGCGTGTCGCTGGTGCGCTGTTCGGCCAGGAAGGGGATTTGCCGGGTGCGATCTTCAATCTCTTTGGCTAGACCACCGATCTGGTTGCGCACGCCCATAATTAATTCGGACAAACGGTCGTCTTCGACGGCCCGAATCTGAATCGCCTCTTCCAGCCGCCCAAGCCGAGGCAATTCACGCCGTACTTCGCTGATCTCACGGCTTAACATTTCGCGGTCGCTCAAGCGCGAACGCTCCAAATCACGCTGGGCCTGGACCCGACCTTCATCACCGCGTTCCACCAAGCCGGCGATTTCAACTTTCGAGTTTTGAATGGCCTGTTCTAATTGACCAAATTTGGTCAAATGACCTTGCGTAGACGCCAGCCGCCCTTCCAGTTCTTGAATCCGGCGCGCTTGTTCTATAATATCAGAAGATTGCGCTTCGATGCGTTGTTGCAGGCGAGCGATTTCAGCACGGTCGCGGCGATGTTCTTCATCCAGCCAGTTTACCATCTGAGCGAGTTGTGCAATTTCCATGAATTTTCACCTTTAATTTTTAAGGCATGAATCATACAAGATAGGCGATAAGTCATACGGCACAATAGTACACGCACAAGCCAAGTGAGCGTAAATTCTTACCGTCAAACCGAAAACACATTAGACATGATCGGAAATAAGCCATCCGCTCTGGTCAACAGGCTTCGACGCTTCGAGGTGAGCCTCAGCCGAACGGTCGCTAGGTAAACAGGGAGATAGGGAGGTGTCACCTGTAGACGTGTTTACCTAGCGACTGAACACTGGTAATCCCGATCAGGCCTATTATACAACAGCGACAGCTTCTATGAACGAATTCGGCTACTTAATGCAAAAAGTGCCCAAAGACACTTGCGTTATAACCAACCAGGCGACTTATGATGGCCAGTAGAATGGTTAGTGGAAGGGTTATCCTATCCAATTTCAGCAACGCCCACATGATTATACCATCGTTCGAGTGCGTATTCAAACAGATGTAAAGTTTGTACGCAACGGTTTGACCGAATATACGCCCGGCTGTATACCCGCGGCTGTGACAGGCTCATCCTGCGCGTAAGGAAAGCTTTTTCTAATGGCGAGGAATGACCTAGTGGTCTGACCATTTAATTTTTAGAATGTACGGCCACGATAGTTCGTGGCTCTACGGCTAGGTTGATTTCTGAAAATTAAATAGTCACTCTACTAGGATGACAGCGCAAGGTTGTTAATCGGTAGACCACAGCCGGACCATGCGCACGAGGCGTGCTTTCTCCGCCCTTGCGCGCAACCTTGCGCTGTCATCCTAGTCACAGCGCATAAGCATCAGCCATTGATCGCGAAAAACCGTTACTCGTTCAGCGCGACCTTATTGGGAAAATACTATGCGAATTGGCATCGACGCCCGCTTGATGAAACATCAGCCGGCTGGCATCAGCCGCTATACGGGACATTTGCTCCGTGCGCTGGCTAAGCTTAATCAGACCGACGAGTTCGTCATTTTTCAACATCGTCATCATCGGCTTCCATTGATCACGCAAGCCAACTTCCGACGCAGCACGATCTATACACCTGTGCACCATCGGTTCGAGCAATTGCTGTTGCCCGTTGAACTGGCGCGCTATTCGCTAGACCTGTTGCACAGCACCGATTTTATTCCGCCCTTGTATTCACCCATCCCAGCTGTGATCACCGTGCACGATCTGGCCTTTTTGCACTGGCCCCACTTCCTCACCACCGACAGTGCCGCCTATTACGGCCAGATCGACCGTGCCGTAAAACATGCGCGTCACATTATTGTGCCCAGTGAAAGCACCAAAAAAGATCTGACGCGCCTGCTGGGTGCGCCGGATGACAAAGTAAGCGTCATCTACGAAGCCGCCGCGCCTAGCTTTCAACCGTTGCCGCTCGCAGCCACGCGCCGCGAGGTAGCGCAAACCTACAAAATCCCGGAAGCTTACATTCTGATCGTCGGTACGATTGAGCCGCGTAAAAATGTCAATGGCCTCCTGCATGCGTTTCACCATTTGCGCACCAAATACAACATCACCGATGTCGGTCTTGTCATTGCTGGCGGTCACGGATGGCTATACGAAGAAATCATGGAAACAGTCAACAAGTTAGGCTTGCAAAAATCCACCTATTTTCTTGGGCGCGTACCCGACGAAGCCCTGCGCAAACTCTATGTGGGCGCCCGTTGCTATGTCCACCCGGCGCATTACGAAGGCTTCGGTCTGCCGCCGCTCGAAGCGATGGCCTGTGGCACCCCTACGATTGTCAGCAACATTAGCAGCCTGCCTGAAGTCGTGGGTGACGCGGCCTTACTGATCGATCCAAACAACCCAGAGGAGATCGCGGTTGCCCTGCAACGCCTGCTCACCGACGAGGAATTATATGCCGAATTGCGGACGAAGGGTTTGCAACGGGCCAGTTGTTTTAGCTGGGAAATGGCCGCGCGTAGCACCTTGGAAGTCTATCGCAAAGTGGTCAGCGAACGCCCTGTGTCCATTCCACAAGCCGCTTGAAATGGCAGACTGAGCCGATGAAGATTCTGTTATTCACGCCGCAGTTGCCCTATCCGCCGCGCCAGGGTACGACCATTCGTAACTATAATTTGATCCGCGGGTTAGCGCAGCGCCATACAATCGATCTGTTAACTTTTCTTGCGCCCGGCGAAATCCTGGAAGCGAGCAGTGGGTTACACGCGCTCTGCCGCCGGATCAACGCCATCGCTCAGCCTGTCCGTTCCCTCACGCGCCGGGCCCGCGACACGCTTGGCGCGCCGTTGCCCGATATGGCGTTGCGCTTGGAAAGTCTCGCTATGCACAAAGTGGTGCACGAATGGACGCAGGCAGAAACCTACGATATTGTCCAGATTGAGGGCATTGAGATGGCGCAATATGGGTTGGCGGCGGTTGGCGACAAGCAAAAGGGGATCAGGACCGCGCGCCTGGTGTTTGATGATCATAATTGTGAATACTTGTTGCAGAAGCGCAACGCCTTGACCGACGCGCGCCAGCCACGCCGGTGGGTGGCGGCGGCTTATAGCGTAGTGCAATGGCAAAAATTGGTTCGCTATGAAACCCAAATTTGCCGCCAGTCTGATGTCGTTTTAGCAGTCAGCGAAGCCGATAAAAGTGCACTCCAGGCCCTGGCGCCAAACGTGCCGATCACGATCGTTTCTAACGGCATTTACAGGGCGGACTATCCACAAATGTCAGCCGTGGCCACAGCCACGCCGCCGACGCTGGTCTTCACCGGCGCGGCCGTGCCCGCGCTGATCGCCGCCGCGGTGGGGGCGGCG
>JBBREZ010000119.1:0-15343 GCA_038225095.1 Caldilineales bacterium | reverse complement strand
GTCCAAGGCGACAAGGACGGTGATTGGTTAAGCCCGCGATTGGGTGAAGCGAAACCTGCGAATCGGGCGCCAAAGGTGGGTGAACGCGTCCAAGTAACCACCGATGGCGAACAACTGCTGACCATCCGCGCCACGCCTGGTCGTGATGCTGCGATTGTAACCCAAGTTGGGGCAGGCAAACAGTATACCGTTGTGGCGGGGCCGCAAACGGCTGAGGGTTTTACCTGGTATCAAATTCGCTCGGATGATGGCAGCCTCGTCGGTTGGGCCGCGGATGGGGATAACACAGCGCGTTGGTTAAGCCCACTAGAATAAGCAGATGGTGCGACAGCATAAACAGTTCGATTTGACAGCCCAAGTTTGCCTAGGCAAACTTGGGCTTTTTGTTCATACTGACCATCTTGGCTAGATTACGAGTACCCATGAGTGCAGCGCACTGGTCAAGCGCTCTTTTACATAAGCAACCACAAACTAACCAGTGCGCTGCACTCGTCTGCATTAACCTAGACCAGGCAATACGTTCGCTGCGACGATGCGCAGTGTTCATCCTGCTTTGCTCACTTGCCCTGCAGCTTCATCCCAGGAGGAATCAAGCCGTTGCACCGTTGCACCACTCGTAAACGCTCTCACCTATCAGAGCACTCAAGAATTTTCCCTGTAAAAAGTAGAAGACGGGGCATAATGCCCCGTCTTCTACGCCTGCTCATTATCTAGCAAGCACTAGAACAAAAATTTCGCCTCAGGTGTACTAAGGAATCTGCAACACCTGGCCGACATAGATCCAGTTCGGATTATCAATGCTGTTGGCCTGCGCCAATGCACCAGAATCAACACCAAACTGAGCAGCAATCACACTCAACGTGTCACCAGGTTGCACAGTGTAGCTGCGTGGCTCATTGTTAGAGGCCGGTGGATCGACTTGTGGCTGCACTGGCGCTGGTTGTGGCGGGGGTTGTTGTGCGTTGGCACACCCCGGCAGTTGCAACACCTGACCGACATAGAGCAAATTCGGATCGTTGAGTGAGTTAGCACTCATCAGATCGTTGACCGAAATGTTCTTTTGATTGGCAATCGAACTGAGCCAATCACCCGGCTGGACCGTATACGTGCACTGATTGGCGCTCGGCTCCTGGTTATCCGGCTGCTGATGATCCGGTCCGAAAGGCTGCCAAGCGGCATGCGAATCGTGGGGCAATGGCTTGTCCGTGTGGCAGGCCAGCAGGCTGATCGCATCCAAATTCAGATCCATCTCTACGCCCGTAATCCCCCATTTCTTCCAACCGCGGACAAAGAGCACCATGGCCGGTGCAGTCGCCTGGAAGCGCACTTTGTAGGTCGCTACTGTACCCGGCTCGGTGCGCGGGTAAGTCTGACCAAAGTCCATGCCTTGCCAGTTAGCGACATGCATCCATTCTGTGTCAAAACCTGGGTTAAAGCCCCATTGCGTCTCGAAACGATAGGGATCGTCGGCATTGCCTGCGCCGCGCAACATGCCTTTGACCGTTAATTCATAAGTTGCACCCGGTCGTAACCCCTTAAGCTGCTGGTAGATACCGGCATAGCGGTCATTATCGGCTGGATAGACAGCCTTGGCGTTAAGCTCAATTAATTGACCATGCGCGCCTTCGGCGATGACCGGCGACCACTGTTCATCATAAAAACCATAGTTGGCTGCGCCGCCGTTGGTAAAGTAGCCCCAACTCTTGCCCACATGGCCGAGCGAAACGGCGTTAAAGCCTTGCTCAAAGCCGCCGTTGTAGACCTGATTATTGCCTTCACAAGTGGTCACGTCGGTTGGCACAGGTTGATTGGCAACGGGCGGCTGCCAACCAGGCGCAGGTGCAGGTTGACCACCGTAGGGTGGTTGCCAGCCGAGCGCAGATTGATTGGCAACGGGCGGCTGCGGTTGCGGCCTAGGTTGATCCGGGGCAGAGCCACCCCAACCACCGTCAAGGGGCGCCGGACCCATTAGCGAGATCGTGTCGAAATTTACATCCAATTCCTCGCCAGAAATGCCCCATTTGCGCCAAACTCGCACGTAAACCGTGACAAATTTAGCCTCAGCCGTTAATTGGGTAGAGAAATTGCTAAAGCTGCCGGGCGCAGTGCGCTCGTAATATTTGTCCCATCCAACGTCCGTCCAATTGGTGACAGCGCCCCAGTTGGCCTGCCCGCCCTGGGTCCAGCCGACTTGCACGCGATAGCGCCACGGGTCACCATCCAAGTTGGTGGTGCGGATCATGCCGCTCAAGTTGAGCGTATATTGGGCCCAATCCTGCACGCGCACAGTCTGGTAGATGCCCGAATAGCGATCATTGTCAGGGCTGACTACGCCTTTCCCATTCAGTTCTAACAATTGGCTGTGGCTGCCATCCGCGACCGTGAGATTCCATTGATCGTCATAAAAGCCATAATTGGCAGCCCCACCGTTGGTGAAACATTGCCAACCCGTGCCGACCATACCACAGCCGTCCCGGCTGCCGAACCCGCTCTCAAAGTTACCATTGCGCAACACATTCGTATTGGCGGCGTTAGTTGTATGAGCAATGAGCAAGCCACTGCCGACAATTAACACAATCGCAAGAATGGTAAGCGGTCGCCGCCCGCGTAAACGTTTTTGCACCAGCCACCCATAGAAATTAGGGAGACCTGTGCTTTCCGAAAAATTACGGATAGCCTCTTTCATTGCTTGATTCCTCCTGAATTACGATAATAGAGATGGAAAAATAATGTGGCCAATAGACTGCCAGAATGGTCAGACGAAGAATAAGTTTCGTCGATTGTATCATGACATTTTATAATGCGCAACAGGGAATATTTTCAATAATTATTCTGGATAGATGACTATCCGAATGGATCGTCTAGTCTAATGCGGTTGGAGTAAGACGGAAAACTGAGTATGCGAAACTTTGCAAATTACTTTGTAAATGATTACAAAGGAAGAAATGGTTGCTAGCTAGAAGAATAGTAAAATAGCATAGCCTGCACTGGTTTTAACGGAAAAAGTATAGCATATGAATGAGGGCTAGAATAATTTACACGAGCAAGGGGAGAATCACTATACGAATTTAACGATTTTGACCATTAAAGGAGTTCTGGGAGATTACGTAAGGCTTGTTCTATGACCAATACGGCCTGCCAGTATTCTTCCAGATTAACATGTTCGTTCGGCGTATGATCAAGTGAGCTATCGCCAGGGCCATAGGCAAGCATCGGGCAGTGCCAAGCGGGACCAACGACATTCATATCGCTAGTGCCACTTTTGACAACAAAGGTTGGGCGGATAGTTGGCTCAATCTGCCGGATGGCGGCCAGAAAACTGCGGACCAAAATGCTATTGCGGTCACTACGCCAGGCCCGTTCATGGGCCTGGAAGCGCAGGGCGAGCGTTGTTAAGGGGCCGGTGAGGAAGACCGACTCAAGCGTGGGGTCTAGGCTGTGGTTTGGCGCATCAAGGGCAGCATCCAGGCCAACCCGTTGCGTAGACCAGGCAATCAGTTGCGTCCTAAAAGCATCAACATCGAAGTCTAGCGGCAGCCGAACGCCAATGTGGGCCGTGACATGATCATGCATGGTCGCGTCGGTAAAAGTGTTGAGGCCACGCAAACTTGGCTGAAATTGGTCAAAGGTTTTATCGCGCGTTTGATTGAAATCAACTGCATACGCACTAACCCAGTTCCAAAGATCGACGGCCACTGTGGCAACACCGGCATCGGGTCCAGCCGTATGCGCCATTGGTTGGCTAGCATCCAGTTCGATTAAAATGTGCCCTTTGTAGCCTAACGTCACCCGTTGCCAACTGCTCGGCTCACCAATAATACAGGCAGCAGGAACAGGCGCGTGAAACCCATCAAAACGGTCACGGATAAAGCGTGCGCCTTTGCTAGAAGCAGCTTCTTCTTCCACTGACCCCACTACGACTACACGAATTCCATGAGCTAGCGCCCATGCTGCGCCTAGTTTGGCAACCCCAGCCACAAAAGTTGCCAACGGCCCCTTGGCATCGACACTGCCCCGCCCGTAGAGCACCGTGCCATCCACGGTTTCTTCAATGCGTACGGGAATGTTACCAGGAACTGTGTCAATATGCCCCAGGAGGACAACAGTATGGGCAGCATTCTCAGCACCCATTTCGCCCACTGCATTGCCTGCATCGTCCACAAAGGCGCGCATATAACCCAGTGTGTGCATTTGTTCAACCAACCAAGCGCTAGCGGGTGCTTCCTGGCGCGAAAGCGAAGGAACAGCGACCAGACCGCGCAATAATTCGATGGCCGTGGCTTGAGAAACTGGTAGATTCACACTCATCACGTTTTCACTTTTTCGATGTGCATGGGACGAAAGTGCGCATAGCCAAATCTTCAATCAATGCTACAAGTGCACCCATCGCCTAGCTGAACCATTTATGCAGGTAATGCTTTCGCAATCGCCTGCACCCCGATCTCAATTTCTTCTTCAGAGATATTGAGCGGTGGCAGCAAACGTAACACATTTGCGCCGGCGGGCAAGGCTAACACACCATGATCTTCCATCAAGGTTTTGAGATACGGCCCCACTTTTTCGCGTAGCTCGATCGCCACCATCAGGCCGAGGCCGCGAATCTCGCGCACAACGGTGCGGTCGTGTAACGCTTCCCCCAACTGCTGGCGCAAAAATTCACCCATTTTGGCGCTGCGCTCAATTAAGTTTTCGTCTTGATAAATTTGCAGCGCAGCCACCCCTGCAGCACAAGCCATTGGGTTGCCGCCAAATGTGCTGCCATGTGCGCCTGGATAAAGCGCTGCTTGCACTTGCTCGGTATAGGCCAATGCGCCCATTGGAAAGCCACCACCAATGCCTTTTGCCATGCACATGATGTCTGGTTGCAAAGCAAAGTGCTGAAAGCCAAACCATTTACCCGTGCGGCCAAAACCCGTTTGGATTTCGTCAAGCACCAGTAGGGCGCCGCGCTCCTGACAGAGCCGCTGGGCCGCTTGCAAAAATTCTGCGTTACCCAAGTTAACGCCGCCTTCGCCTTGCACGACCTCGACCACAATCGCCGCCGTATTTTCGTTGACGGCGGCCGTTAGCTTGGCCAGATTATTGTACGGCACATGGGTCACGTCGAGCATGGGTTGGAACGGCTCACGATATTTGGGTTCCCAAGTCAGTGAGAGCGCACCCACGGTGCGCCCGTGGAAACCACGCATGAAGGCAACAAAGCCGGTGCGTTTGGTGGTCAAGCGCGCCAGTTTGAGCGCGCCGTCAATCGCTTCTGCACCACTGTTGGCTAGGAAAATATGCTGTAAATGGGCCGGCAAGACCTCGGCTAATTTGGCGGCAAAGCGGGCGCGTGTGTCGTTGTAAACAAAATTCGGGCAGGCGATCAGTTGATGCGCCTGTTCAGCCAGCGCCGCGCTTAGGCGGGGATGGCAGTGACCGATCATGGCGACACCCTGCGCAGCAGTTAAGTCTAGATAGCGTTTGCCATTCGTATCCCATAACCAAGAACCCTGGCCGCGCGTGATGACAGTCTCGCCGCGCCGAGCGGTCGTGCCGCCGAGCAATTCTTCTTCGGCCTCGGCATATTGCAACTGTGAAATTAGACTTTGCATCTTATATTCCTTTGCTCTGTAATGGGCAGATTACTCGATCAATTACACAGTCATCAATTACACAATCTGCGTGCCGCCACCCGCCAACGCCTGCGTGATCGGCTGCTCGATGCGGCCATCCGCAAAGATCACCTTTTGCACGCCCGCCGCAATTGCTTCGACCGCACCCATGACCTTTTTCTTCATCCGGCCTTCGGCATATTGCATAAAATCATCCGCTTTGGCGCGCGGAATCGCGCGGATTAAACTCGCTTCATCGGGAAAATCGCGCAATAGACCCGGCACATTGCTCAAGATAACGAGGGCCTCAGCGTTAAAAGCCGCCGCAACCATCGCCGCCGCGCGGTCGCCATCCACATTGATCGCCTCACCTTGATCGGATGAACCCGGCGGCGTGAGGACAGGAAAATAACCCGCATCGATCAAAATGCGCAACAACCGCGCGTTCACCCGTTCAACGGTTCCAGTCCAATCGTCGCGCAGCACCATTCGTTTGCCATCAATACGCACGCGCAATGTATCCTTGCGCGTCCCTTCAAAAATACGGCCATCCAACCCGCTTAAGCCCACGGCGTTGACACCGACGCGCTGAAATTTCTCCACCCACATTTTGTTCAGTTGTCCACAATAGACCATCTCAAAAATTTCGAGCGTGCGCCGATCGGTGCGACGGCTCACATAGCCACTTTCACTGGTAACAAATTCTGGTGGATGACCCAACGCCTCCGCAACTTCATTGGTGGTTTCGGCACCGCCATGTACAAGCAATAATTCTTGCCCGGTTACGCGCAGCGCGGCAATATCCGCAATCACGGCGTCAACATTCAGGTCTTTCCCGCCACCGACTTTAATCACGATCATGTCATTTTATCCTTATTTCACTGTCTTCGCTAACGCCGCTACATATCATGCCATAAGATATGTTTGACATGAAATCCGGTCAGGCGTATACTCAAACATCAGCAAGGGCGTTTATTATGGGCATGGATTGACTACTTAAGTACCTGATGAATCCAAAATCTGACTGGTTACACGAACATGAAATTACGTTACCTAATGGTAATTAATGTTGCCTTATCAAGCCATGTTGATGAAGGAGTTGGATTGAAGATTTTCTTTCGCAACACGCTAGCCGCAGGTATACTCCATGCCAAAAGTTTTTGAAGAATCGGGATTTATAGGTCGCTTTTACATGGCAGATCTAGACGAACCTATCCATATTCATATAACCAAGGATGGAAAAGAAGTAAAGTTTTGGGTTTTGCCTGTCGCTTGTATCAATAATGGCGGGTTTTCTCGCCGAGACTTACGCTAGGCAGAAGATTTGGTTCACAAGTATCTTGACGACATTTTGAACTTATGGCATGAAGCAGAGAGGGCGCGCAGAAATGCAGGTCGAACAAGCTAATTTTACAACAGGTGATAATGTATTCACGCTCCCCGTTCTTGTCCCCGATATAAAATCCATCCGCGCTTTTGCCCAAAACCTCCATGCGCGCAGGGAAGCCTGGTCAGGTACGTTCGAGGGTTGGTCAGCCACTTATACGCCCGAAGACCGGACACGCCGGCCATCCAATTCCAGGATGACATTTGTGCCAGCAGAGTTTTTTGTGGGTGAGAGCGCGATCTGGCATGTTGCGATCGCTTGGGAGGATAGTCGGGATGCACGGCCAGTTGAGTTAGAAAATCGGCGGGGAATCGGTGGCAAAAGTCATGTTGTTTATCTTGATACACCCCATAGCGCCTGATAGGATTGAGGCAGTTGAGTTCGCAAGCGAGCACTCAGCTGCCCAACATTTTAGATACCCAGAGCCTTAGTAATAGGCCAGACGTATGCACCGCATCTTCTTCCGCCGTCAGGAGCGTGCGTCGCTGACTGGCGCTACGCAAGATCGCGTTTTCCACCTTGAGCAGGTGATTTTCCAGTTCAG
Source organism: Caldilineales bacterium (assembly GCA_038225095.1). Taxonomy (GTDB): domain Bacteria; phylum Chloroflexota; class Anaerolineae; order Caldilineales; family Caldilineaceae; genus JAPLGZ01. The sequence continues at coordinate 7,818 of JBBREZ010000119.1, read as the reverse complement.
CGTTTGTGAACGGCAAAGCGGATATAGTGCGCGCTTCGCCGGTGCCTAGCGAACGCATGGCTAGCGGATAGATATGATTATTGCTTGCACCAATTTCAATCACAAAGTCGAGATAGATCAGCGACAGAGGGGATTATAACCTCGGTTGACTAAATCACTCACGTTACACAGACGCCATTCACCCCCTCTAACTCCCCCCAAACAGGGGGAGAACTGTCACGGGCGCGGGTGGGGTGGTTCTGCGTAACATGACTTAATCATTAGGTCAAGTGGGTTGATTGTAGCATAGTTTTATGGCTAAGATTATTTTTTCTTACTACCGCGACGCGCTTGGATGGTAAAGCCACGCAGCAGCCACCAAAGGATCGGGGCAACCGGCCAAAAAATCACAATAAGTGCGGTCCACAATAAAGCAGATTCGCCACGCTGTTGGCTATCACGATAAGCTAAGCTAACCGTCCAAACGGATAGAAGCAGAATTATGCCATAAAGACAATCGAGCATCAGCTTCATCCAGAAGTTTCAAACAATAAACTACACGAAAATACAACTAAACTATACGAAAAATGTGCCAATTTGACAATTTTTGCCGTTTCAAGCCTTACGCAAGCGCGTAGCTCAACGCAGCTTCGGCGTGCAAGTCGAGCGTATTCAACAACGGTAAGTCGCTATCACCTGCTTGCAAAAGTAACGGCAATTCGGTGCAGCCCAAGATCACCCCATCAATGGCATGGCTGGATTCATATTGATCAATCAGTCCCAACAGCCATGCTTTGCTAGGTTCCGTAAAATTTCCAAGCACCAACTCAGCAAAAATAATCCGATTCACTTCGTCTTGTTCGGCCTCGGTTGGCGTGATCACGGACAAACCAACATCGGTAAAAGTCGTCTGATAAAACGTGGCCTGCATCGTAAACTTGATCCCCAACAACAATAATTTTTGCACGCCCATCTGCAATGCGGCCTGCGCCGTTACTTGGAGAATGCTCAATAGCGGAACATTTACTCGCACAGCCACTTCGTCAAAGACAGCATGCGGCGAATTGGCCGCCATCAAGATGAAATCCGCACCGGCCGCAATCAGCGCGCGCAGACCTTCCAAGATGTAAGCAATGTAGCCAGCGCGCTCACCGTTGTTTTCAAAGTCGGTAAACTTCTGAAAATTCAGGCTAAAAATCACAATTTCTGGATAATAAGTATTTTGACTACGCGCAAAACACTTGCGCAATATCAAATCATAATAAGCCAGCGTTGATTCGTGGCTGATGCCGCCTAAGATACCAATCCGTTTCGTCATCAATAATCTGCAGGTTCTATGGCCTAACAGGAAAATAAATAAACATAAGACGCTGTAGGGGCGCTGCTTGCCGCGCCCATTGGCTGTCACACAGAGGCGCAGCAAGCAGCGCCCCTACGAATTTAATGGCTAACAGTATAAAAATCTGCGCAATCTGTGGACAAGTTTTAAATCGGATGCAAGCCGGGAAAACCGAGCCCGGTTGTCTCAGGCCAACCCAACATCAGGTTCATACATTGCATGGCCGTGCCGGACGCACCTTTCATCAAGTTGTCGATTGCGCCAATCGCAACAATGCGCCGGGTGTCGGCGTCGAACTCAAAGCCAATATCGGCATAATTGCTGCCAGTTAGGATCTTCGGTTCAGGATAACGATAGAGGCCCGTGCTCTCTTTAACGATGCGAACAAAGGGTTCATTGCGGTAAGTTTGGCGATAGGTGCGCCATAAATCCTTTTCCGTCACCCCTGGTTTCGCAAAAAGATGCGCTGTAGCCAGCACGCCACGCACATTATCAACCGCCGTCGCGCTGAGATGGACATTAGTTTCAACGCCGGTCAGCCGGATCGCCTGCAAGATTTCAGCCGTATGCCGATGGCCGGTCGGTGCAAAGCTGCGCATGACACCGGCGCGTTCGGGGTGATGGGTGGAATCGTTGGAAGCGTTGCCACCTTCGCTGCTGCCAACCTTGACTTCGCAGATCACGCCGCGTTCCAGATTGATTAGATTACTCTGTGCAAAGAGCGGCCAGATCGCCAGATTAGTGGTAGTCGCGTTGCAGCCTACCCCACTTACATAGTTGGCTTTGGCAATCTCGGCGCGATGCAATTCCGGCAACCCGTAGACGAATTTTTCTAACCAAGCCGGGTTTGTATGCGCTTTCCCATACCATTTTGGATAGTCCTCAGGGTTGCGCAAGCGAAAATCAGCACTCAGATCGATGATGCGCGGCGCCAGCGCGGCGAAACGTTCGATGCGCTCCATCGCCCCACCGTGCGGCAAACCAAGAAATAGCAAGTCGCAACTTTCCAAATCCGCAGCGCTGACAAATTGCAGCTTTGTACGCCCGCGCAAGTTGGGATGGGTAAAGTGGACATAATTACCGGCGTTGCGCTCGCTGGTGACTTGCTTGACTTCAACATGCGGATGGTCTAATAATAGACGCAACAATTCACCGCCCACATAGCCAGACGCGCCGACAATCGACACTGTAATTTTTTCAGTCATAAGATTTTATTAGGCAATGTATAAATAGAGCGTAAGCACGCAAAGTTCACAAAGTCTATCTATTTTTCTTTGCGTACTTTGCGCCTTTGCGTGCGTAGGCTCTTTTCATCAAAAAACTAAACAGAGACGCCCGCCGTCAACGAAACTGGTTGGTGCGTGGGGCCACCATTTTGCCAACCATTCGCCGCGGCCCAGCCATCCTTGGCCACGCGAATCGAGAAATCGACCATGCGATCCGGAATATTAACCCCGGTCGGTGCAATGCTATTGCGAAACTCCATGGTGTAATTGACTTCGTTGATCAGCAGACCACGGTCAGGGTCTTCAAAGACATCGATCGCCACCACGCCACCGCCCACGGCTCTGGTCGCGCGCAGACAAATGTCGTTGAGTTCGGGCGTGACCGGGCAATTGCTAGATTTGCCGCCGCGCGCCGTGTTGGTAATCCAGTGTTCCGAGCCGCGATAGATGGCGCAGATCGTCTCATCACCAACGACAAAGGCGCGGATGTCGCGTAACGGTTTGCGCACATATTCTTGAATGTAGAAAATGCTATGATGGTAGCTGCCCAGCGTGTCCTTATGCTCCAAGATCGCTTCGGCGGCGTCGCGGTCGTTGACCTTGCTCAGTAAACGGCCCCACGAACCGACCGCGGGTTTGAGCACCACCGGGTAACCCAATTGTTCAATCGCTTCCAAAGCGCTTTCTGGCGTAAAGGCGACCAGCGTACGCGGTTGCGGCACACCCGCGCTCGCAAGGGCGCTGGTAGTTTGCAATTTATTGCCACAGGTATCAGCCACTTGCGCCGTGTTTACGGTGCTAATACCTTGATCGTTTAAAATGCGCAGGCTATATAAGGCGCGCCCGTGATTGATGCAGCGCTCGACTACAACATCATATTTGGCATAATCGGCGACATGCGAAAGATCGGAAATGTCAAAGATCAGCTTTTGATCATCAATCAGATCAAAGTCGATGCCGCGGCGTTCAAAGGCTTCAAACAATAATTTTTCCTCCACGCGCACACGGCTGTGCAAAAGTCCAAACTTCATCTTACTCACCCCAATCTTCTTCTTCTTCTGGCGCCAACGCTAACGCCAGTGGTTCAATATTTGTTACCTCTAGATCAGCGCCACAGTCAGGGCATTGCGTGATCTCGTTTTGCATGACATCTTTCAATTCGATTTCGGCAAAACATTCAGGGCACTCGGCGGTACCGGTGACTTTTTTCAGAGCCATGATTTTTTCTCCTTTATATAAGCTTTCAAAAAGCGAAATAACGTAAGCGAACCCCACCCTAACCCTCCCCTAGGAAGGGAGGGAACTGATCAGGGGTAAAAGAAGTCGGACATTCTATCCGACCAACGGCTCCCTTCCTAGGGGAGGGCTGGGGTAGTCCTTATCTCAACCTCGCAAGAATCGCCTGCGTTACATCAGCCGTCTTGGCATTGCCACCCAAATCTTTTGTATGCGGACCATCAGCCAGAACAGCTTGAACAGCCCGTTGGATCATCTGCGCAGCCTGACCCATGCCCAACGTTTCCAACAATAAGGCAGTCGCTAGAATGGTAGCGATTGGGTTGGCAATGCCTTGGCCGGCAATATCAGGCGCGCTGCCATGCACTGGCTCGGCCACAACAAACTGATCGCCCACATTAGCACTAGGCGCCAACCCCAACCCGCCGACCAACGCCGCCGCCGCATCGCTAATAATATCACCATACAAATTGGGCGCTACCACGACATCGTAGCGCTGCGGCTCGCGGATCAGGCGATAGATCATCGAGTCAACCAATTGTTCTTCCACGGGAATGTCGGCGTAAGCCTGCGCAATGCGTAACACTGATTCGCGGAACAGGCCGTCGCTGATGCTGAGCACATTCGCCTTATGCACGATGGTCACCAGCGAGGGTCGCTGCAAAAGTTGCAAATGGCTGTGGCGCAAACGGGCCCGATCAAACGCCACTTTGGCAATGCGTTCGGAAGCGCGCCGGGTGATCACGCGCTGCGCAATCGCCTTTTCGCCATTCTCAACTAATTGCTCTTGCTTCACATACAAACATTCCGTATTCTCGCGCACGATCAACATGTCAACATTCGGTTGGCTGCCGGGCACCGGCGCAGAAACGATTGGTCGCAAATTGGCATACAGGTCAAAGCGCTTGCGCAAAGCGATGATCGGGCTGCTATAACCTTCAACACGTTCGCTTGGTGAGCTGACCGCCCCAAAGAGCGCGCCATGACAGGTTTTTAAGGCTTCCACCGTTGCTTCGGGCAGAGCCGTGCCCGTGCGTTGAAAAGTTTCCCAGCCCGCTTCCAATTCAACAAACGTGATTGGCAAAGCCAGCGCCTCTAAGACCTGACGGGCAGCCGGGACAACTTCGCGGCCAATGCCATCGCCAGGAATCAGGGCGATCTGCATTAATTCGCCGCCAGCGAAACGATTCATCGCCAAATACTCCCCAGAATGACAACGCCGAAAATACAAATCGTGACACCGGCAATCTTATTCGCCCAGCCCAATGTGGTGGGGTTGAAACGCGTGCGAAAAAGACCAACCCCATAGCTGAGCGTCAGCCACCAGGCCGCCGAGCCAGAAAAGACACCAATTACCATGCTCATGGCGGACGCATAATTGAGTCCTTCGTTGGCTAACCCCAGCCCGGCAAAGATCGCCATAAAGAAAAGAATCGTCGGTGGATTAGTCAACGTTAAAAAGAAAGCGGACGTATAAGCACGCAATACGCTATTTTGCTGCGCCGTTGCCGCTTTGATTGCCGGTGCAGTTAGCAAAGTGCGCACGCCCAGATAACAGAGAAACAAGCCGCCAATCACACTAAACCAGACTTTGTGATCGATCAGAAAACTGGAAATTAGGGTCAGGCCAAAAGCCGCGACAGCGCCGTAGGCTAGATCCGCCGTCGCCGCGCCCAAACCGGTCGCCAAGCCAATCGCACGTCCATGATTCAAAGTGCGTTGGATCGTCATCAGGGCAATCGGGCCCACCGGTATGGCAATCGTCAACCCGATCAATACGCCGCGCCACCACCAAGCTAGCTGCATACGAGCCTCATCCCAGACCTTCTCCAGCAACGGAGAAGAAGTTTTTCACCACTTGCCCATGTATAGTCGATTACTAGCCAGATAATCATCCAGGCGCCGCTTGCAGCCGGGCGACAGATCAACCGGCAAATCATTCAGCGCAAAGGTGCGTCGTTCAGCAATTTCCCACCGATCCGTTGGTTGCTGGAGTGTAAAGTCATCGCTATAAAAAACGGCAATGTGATCACTTTTACCCTCGAAGGAACTCAGATAGATGCCCAATAATTTGGGTTCGCTCCCGAAAACAGCGCCCACCTCTTCCATCGCTTCGCGCATGGCGGCCTGCACCATTGTTTCGCCACGGTTAACCGCGCCGCCTGGGAAATACCAGTGATCTTGATAACTATGGCGCACCAATACCAGTTGCTGTTCTTGAATTAAGATGATGCGTACGCCCAGAATGATAGGCCGGGTGATCCGCCATTGTAAACCATACAATTGATAGGCCAGGCGCAGCAGCGTATTCTTCATCAGTTAAGCATTGGGGCGCGTGGCGGCTAATTTATGCTTGACATAGGCCACCAACCCGCCCGCCTGCACAATCCCCATCACGCTCGGGCTTAGCGGCGGATAGGCAAATTCGCCAGCCGCACATTGGACGACATTATGCGCTAGATCAAGCGTAACTGTCTCGCCGGGTTCGATTGCCTGCACCGCGCTCGGACAGGTAATCGCCAGCAGCCCATTGTTGAGCGCGTTGCGGTAAAAAATCCGGCTAAAACTTTCGGCGATCACCGCGCCCACGCCATTGTAGACCAGACAACTGGCGGCCTGCTCGCGGCTAGACCCACAACCCCAATTGCGCCCAGCCACGATCATATCGCCGGGTTGCACGTTTTTGACAAAGGTTGGGTCTAAATCTTCCAGCGCATGGCGCGCAATCTCATCGCGTCCAGTGACAGTATACGTATATTTGCCCGGAAAGATGACATCGGTATTAATATTGTCGCCATATTTCCAAACCCGGCCCTGAAGTTGCATCAATGCCCTCCTACTTCAGGAAGCGCTGCAACTTTCCGCGCAAGTACCATAATCATATATTCATCCAATTGAATTTTGCGGCGGCCAGAATTGCCACCCCACATCTCTTCAACGGCAAAGCCGCTCTGGTGTAGAAACATTGCCAGTTCAGTCGGCAAGTAGCTCCTGACGCGGGCAACTACTGTATGCTCGACCCCATCCGGCGTTTCCCAGGTACATTCAGAATGATTCACCATCGTGAGTGGGTCAAAAAAGCCACGCTCGATTTGTTCCTGGGTCATTTCGCGAATCACCTTAAATCCGTTCGGCGCATGCAACATAAAGCGCGCGCCTAACTTAAGGGCGGCATTCACCCGACGTAGAATTGCCATGTCATGTTCGATGGCATTTTGGCGGAGCGTCAACAGAGCAAAAGCTGCTTCCACATGCAAATCGCCGCATCATAGGGCTGGTTCGTGGTGAAATCGAGCGCATCACACTGAATCCACTCGACTTCAACGCCTGTTTTCTGGGCAGCTTTCCGCGCTTCGGCCAGCATGCCTGCCGAGAAATCGATGCCTGTCACCTGATAACCACGACGCGCCAGTTCAACCGAGTGGCGTCCCGTGCCACAGCCAACATCCAAAATGCGACTACCCGTTGGGAGATTGAGCACCTCAATAAAGAATTCGACTTCTTCCTGCCACGGTTGCGTATACCATTGCTCCATGTAAACTGGCGCATGATTATCAAAATAAAGCTGCCATTCGTTGATCTCAGCCATCTTGCCGTCTCCTTATTTAGACAATGTCACGCATTTAGACAATGTCACGCGGATCCGCAATCACACCTTTGACCGCCGATGCGGCCACGACCGCGGGGCTGGCCAGATAAATCTCCGAATCCGCCGTGCCCATGCGACCCTTAAAATTGCGGTTGGCACTGGAAATCGTCACTTCGTTCGGTGCAGGCACGCCCATGTGATTGCCCATGCACGGGCCACAACCGGGCACGCCGATCACCGCGCCGGCTTCCACTAGCGTTTGAATGTAACCCAAACGCATTGCTTCGCTCAGCACCTGGCTCGACGCTGGAATCACCAGAAAACGGGTACCCGCGGCCACTTGGCGACCGCGCATCACTTCAACGGCGGCGGCAATATCTTCCAAGCGACCATTCGTACAGGTGCCCAGAAACGCCTGTTGCACGCGCGTGCCTGCCACTTGCGAGAGC
>JBBREZ010000118.1:0-15447 GCA_038225095.1 Caldilineales bacterium | reverse complement strand
CTATTGTTGTTGCCACCGCTATTGTTGCCATTGTCAGCATTACTGCCTCTGTCACCATTATGGTTGCTGCCGTTATTTGGCCCCAGGGAAAGAAACGGTTGTGCCAGTCACGGCAAGCCGATATTGGCAAGCAAAGTCAGTACGTACATTGCGAACAGCAATATACAAATTTTCGGGTACTGTAGAGCCACCGCGCCAGATCAACCGCGCCAAGTTTCGATTCTTATCGTCCTTTGAGCTGGCATCTTTGCTACTGCTGCTACTGTTGTCGCTGTTATCGTCAACAATGGCAAATTCAGGTGAACCAGCACCGACAGGGCCGCGGGCAACTTCCTTGTCTTTGCGTTTTTCTTCGCGGCTTGCATCACTGCCAACGCGTGGCGGCGCATTCAGCCTAGCCAATGTCCAAACTTCAAACGTAACACAGCTCGGCGCATCCATGGCAAGCCGAACAATCGCCGCATCGGAATCGTCCACCTCGTTGCTATTATTCTTGTTATTGTTCTCGTCGCCCGTGTTGCTTCTGGCGCCAGCATGGAACTTGTACCACTGTCTTTGGCCAGGGGCGAGCGACAGCCAGCAATTAGCAATTGATGTGGCGGCTGTGCCAGGATCTTTACCGATTGACCCCTGCGCTTAGACTTTGTCCAAGCGTAGTACATGGATCTTGACCTGGCTGAGCCTGACTCTGCGCTTGCCCTGAACCTTGAGCCGTAGTTGATGACGATTGCGCAGCTACTGGCGCTACAGCTAGCGTTGCCAGGAGTAAACTGGTAATAGTCCCTGCTGCAATCGAATGATAGAGTTTTGTGATCATGGTATGGTATTATCTCCTTACACTAAGCTAACTATATCTTAATGACGCATCGGCGCCATTGCACCGTTACACAGAAAAATCCTTACTTAACGCAATCTCCACTGTACGCCTTGAAGGTAGGCTTGTCGATAAAGGGGGCATAGGGCTGGGTTACAGAGATAGATACATTTAGCAAAAATTCATCGAATCTTATTGGCAGGAAGTTGCATGAATGGTTATTCTGGGTGCCTATCAGGGTGGGGCAGGCAGCGTGCAGCGCACGGGTCATCACTGGCGTGGATAACCCAACGCAGCCTGACCAGGGCAATGCACGCAGGTGGTCGCGCCCCCACCCTGATAGGCACCCGGTTATTCGGTTGTTCTTCGCCAGTTGACAGTCGTTCCGCGCTATGCTAAGATCGCTCGGCGAAGGTTCTAAACCTCGCTGAGGACAGCTTCCCCTATTCTTTCGCCATCACTTTTTCAAGCAATGAGAAATTTATATGGAGAATTCTGCTGACAAAATTGGTGTCAGCCATTTGAGTCGTCGCCAACTTCTTACCCTGATGGGCGGCTTTGCCAGTATTGCGGCCTTAGCCGCTTGCACCCCCTCCCGTGCTACCCCGGCTGCCACTAACGCCGCTGCTGGTGGCACCGTTGCGAAGAAACAGTTAATCTTCTGGGGGCATGACCAACACCCCATGGATTTGGCTGCGGAAGGCTTCGTCCAGGCAAACCCTGACATTGAATGGGCGCCCGTTCACGCCGACGATTGGCTAGCAAAGGCGCAAGCGGCGCTAGCCGCCAATCGTGACTGCCCCGATCTGCTTTGGGTTGAGGCCAGCGACGCCCAGGATTGGGGCTGCCACACACTGCTCAACGATCTCACCGACATCATTCAGCCTGAACTTAACCACTATAACCCACTCAAAGTCAACGAGAGCTTGATGGCCAAGACGGGCAAATATATTGGTTGGCCGGGTGATGTTAGCGTGAGCGGCTGGTATTACCGTGAAGATAAACTGCAAGAAGCGGGTTACAATGATATCGATTTTGAAACGTTGACCTGGCCCGCTTTTTTGGCGATTGTGAAAGATTTAAAAGAGAAGGACATGTACGCCTTTGTCTTCCCATCGAATAGCTGGAGCGTACTTTTTATGTTTGTGCTACATCAACTGGGTGGCAGCGTTATTAGCAAAGATGGTCAGACGATCACCGTAGGCGATGACAAAGGTCTGCACGCCTTGCAAATCGTCAAGCAGCTTTGGGATGTTGGTGGGCTTGATGTCGATTGGTGGAGTCCTTCTTATTGGGCTGCGTTGAGGGAAGGCCAACTGATCGGTGACTTTGCGGCGGCCTGGGCTAAAGGTTTTTGGGAAGTTCAGCTGAAAGAAAGCGGTGACAGTGGTGGCGAGGGTCACTGGCGCGTTGCCAAATTTCCCACGGGTGATGGCATCAAGTATCGCACCGGCGTTTGGGGTGGTGCGCAATTGATTAATCCCAAAGGCAGCACCAACAGCGACAGCGCCCGGCTCTTTATGCAATATGCATTGGGTTCACAGGATGGCGCAGCCCGTTGTGGGCAATGGGGCATCGTGCCTGCTTATCGCCCCTATCTCGAATCTAAGGATTTTTTGGATTTGCGCTCCCCAATCTTTGGCGACTGGGAATTCGCCAAGTTCTGGGCTGACCAAGAGCAAGAACTTTCGCCTGAGTTCTATCATCCGGTCGGTTGGAGCGCAGTTGAGCAGGTAATTGGCAAGGAATTGGTGCCAATTTTGAAGGGTGAAGAAAGCGTCGAGGATGGTATGAAGCGCATCATCGATATTGCTACGCCCGATTTTGATCGCACCAAGTGTAAAATGTAGTTCGATTATCATGGCCCCATGCGATTCACGCCTGTTTGCGCAGAAGCAACCTTACCGTTGACCATTATTTTCTTTGCTTTTCATCGGCCGTTGATCAGTGGTATCATGTTGGGAGCGATGCAGGAATAGCTCACATAAAGCAGACCCTCTCCCTAGCCTTCCCCTGCAAGGGAGGGAACTGTTCGCACATCAGGGACAGAACGAGTTGCTTCGGCCTTCCCAGATCGGTTCTCTCCCAGCAGAGGAGGGTTAGGGAGAGGTCCGCACTTACAAAAAAGTGTTTTATAAAATATCAGAAAAGATTTAGGAGTATTCATGAAACTCGTTACGTTTAAACCGCGCGGTGGTCGCGCCCATTTGGGCGCAGTCGTTGATGACCAAGTTGTTAATCTTGCCGAGCTCTCGGGCGGCAAATTGCCGGATGATATGCGCAGTTTTCTGGAACTGGGCGATGACGGCATCAAACAGGCGCGCACGTTGGCCACTACGGAAGCAGCCAGCGAACATGGCGTTGCCCTTGCCGCCGTCAAGTTGATGGCGCCCATTCTAAATCCCTCCAAGATCATTGCGATTGGTCTCAACTATATGGACCACATTCGCGAGACGAACAGCAAGACGCCGACGATTCCAATCATGTTTACCAAGTGGAGCACAGCTTTGATTGGGCAAGGCGATGAAATTCGTTGGAATCCGGCGGACACGAGCAAGGTGGACTGGGAATGCGAATTTGCCGTTGTGATTGGCAAAAAGGCGTTTCGCGTGGCTGAAGAGAATTGGCAGGAGTATGTCGCCGGTTACACGAATTGTAACGATGTCAGCGCGCGCGATCTGCAAACCGAAAAGGGCGACCAGTGGATTCGGGGCAAGTCATTGGATACTTTCTGCCCACTTGGACCCTATCTGGTGACCAAAGACGAGATTGCCGATCCGCATAACTTGAACATCCGCACAATCGTCAATGGCGAGACCATGCAGAGTTCAAATACGCGCGAACTACTGTACAAGGTGCCTTTTCTGATCGCCTACCTGAGCCGCGCCTTTACATTATTGCCCGGTGATGTCATTACGACAGGAACACCGAACGGCGTTGGTTTCTCGCGCACGCCACCGCTGCGTTTGAAAGATGGCGATGTGGTCACGGTCTCCGTGGACGGGCTGGGCGAGTTGACTAATCCTTGTGTAGAAGAGAAGTAGGAAAGGGTGGTAGACGGTAGACAATAGACGGTATTAGTCCCAGTTTTGCCGTCTATTGTCTACCGCCTACTGTCTACCAAAGGAACCCCACATGACCAACGAAACATTTATGATCAGCGGCTCCATGGGCTGTATTGGCGCCTGGGTGTTGCGCAACCTGGTGGACGAAGGTGTGCGCGTCGTGGCGACCGATTTGGCGACTGACCCGGTGCGCCCGCGCCAGGTGTTGTCCGAAGCGCAATTAGAAAAAGTAAAATTCGCCAAACTTGATGTCACCGATCTCAAAGCGGTGCGCAGTATGGTTGACGAGAACGGGATTACGCACATCATCCATCTGGCTGGGTTGCAGGTGCCATTTTGTCGCGCAAACCCAACCCTGGGCGCGCAGGTCAATGTGGTGGGCACGGTCAACATCTTTGAGGCTGCCCGTCACGCTGGGATTAAGGGATTGGCTTATGCCAGTTCATTAGCGGTGCTCGGGCCAGCCGAGGAATACCCCGAAGGCCGCGTGGGTGACGATGTACCGTTGCTGCCGCAAAGTTTATATGGCGTCTATAAAGTCGCCAATGAAGGCACTGCGCGCATTTATTGGCAGGATTGGCAAGTGGGCAGTGTCGGTTTGCGCCCTTACATCGTCTATGGCGTCGGGCGCGATCAGGGCATGACCTCTGATATTGCCAAAGCGATTCTGGCGGCGGCGGCCAAGCGACCTTACCATATTCGTTTTGACGGGCCGGTTGGGCTGCAACACGCCGATGATGTCGCCAAAATGTTCATTGGCGTTGCGCGGGCGCAATATCAAGGCGCCGCCATGTGTAATCTGCGCAATGACGTGGTCGAAGTAGCGGAGTTTGTTAAGTTGTTGCAAGCAGAAGTACCCGATGCTCAGATTACCTACACGCAGCAGAAGCCACTGCCGTTTCCGTCTGATCTAGATGACGGCGGCTTGCGCACGATCCTGGGCGGTATGCCTTACACGCCGATTGCGGAAGCCATTCGTAATGATCTGGCACAGTTTCGGCGTTTGCTCGACGCAGGCTTGATCGACCTTCAGCAGTTGAACGCGTAGGCATGGGCAACCGTAAACCCGTAAAGTTATCCGCAGCTTGGAACAGGAAATTCAAGCACATTGGACTAAGATTGCGACTGAGCAAGTAAAGTCACAACCAGATGTTGAATTGATCCGCCACTGGCAACGTGAAATCCGTGCGTTTACGATTCAATTGCGCTGCTTAGAAGATCGTTTGGTCCAACGACGACGCCGTGGGAGATAATTTATGATAACAAAAACAAGGCTTGATTTGGATGAGGCGCTGACGCAGATTGGTCTGGATGAAGAGCCGAGGATGTTAGGAATGCATCTCTCCGAAATCGAAGAAGAAGCCGATCACCTACTTGATTTGCTCACGACCGTGCGAGTATATGCTCGTACTGGGGATACGGAAGCAGGACAAGCAACCCTAGCCGAACTGACCCTTGCACTTGGGCATCTCTTTCGTCATGCCCGCGAGGCTTTGCCCCTTTTGGAAAAACAACTGGACCTTGAAGAACTGGCTTTCACAGAGGAATCATGAGCGCAATTAAGACTGTTGCATTAGCAGGTAAAAACTCACTCCAAGTCACCAATTTCGGATTGGGCACGGCGCCACTTGCCAATTTATACGGCACCGTGTCTGAAGCCGATGCGTTAGCGACGATCGAAGCGGTGTTACATCATGGCGTCAAGTTGTTTGACACCGCGCCACTCTACGGGCTTGGCGCCAGTGAAGAGCGCCTAGGTAAAGCTCTGAGCGGTGTGCCGCGCGATAGTTTTGTACTCTCCACCAAAGTAGGGCGCATTTTGAACGAGGATCGCAATGGCTATGTCTACGACTATTCACGCGATGGTGTGTTGCGCAGCATCGAGCATAGCCTCAAACGGTTAAACCTGGACCACATTGATATTGCGCTCATCCATGATCCTGACTCCGACGCGGTGGACCATGAAAAAGACGCGCTTGACTTCGCCTTTCCAGCCCTGGCCGAATTGCGCAGTCAAGGTGTGATTAAAGCAATCGGCTCGGGCATGAATCAATGGCAAATGCTGGAACGTTTTGTGCGACACGCTGACCCCGATGTCTTCCTATTGGCTGGGCGCTATACCCTGTTAGAGCAGACTTCGCTTGATTTTTTGGAATTGTGTCGGCAGAAAGGGGTGGGCATTTTTCTGGGCGGCGTCTACAACAGCGGCATCCTGGCAACTGGTCCGCAACCGGGTGCTAAGTATAACTATGCCGATGCGCCCGAACCGGTCCTGGCAAAAGCACGTGCCATCCAAGCCATCTGTGACCAATATAACGTACCCTTGAATGCGGCTGCCTTGCAGTTCGCCGGCGCCCATCCAACCGTGACGGCGTTGGTGGTGGGTGCGGTAAAACCGGCTGAGGTGGAGGCCAACATCAGTGCCTTATCGTTGCCGATTCCAGCGGCGTTGTGGCAAGAAATCCTTGAACAGGGGCTGGTAGAAGCGAACGCGCCGTTGCCAAAGTAATGACGCAATGGCGGATGGTTTGCGTGAGGCATTGGCTGTTAAAATGACGACCTAAGCGTTAGAAGGAGATTTTATCATGGCAACGACCTCACAGTCTGCCGTACTGCGACCCCCAACCACCCAAAAGCGTTCCGGCTGGTTGGGCGGCCAACGTGATTTTCAGACCACATTATCGCTGACGCTCATGGCCTTGCCGGGCGTGATCATGTTATTGGTTTTTGCCTATCTGCCGATGTTGGGACTGATAATTGCCTTCAAAAACTACAAATTTGAACAAGGCATGCTGGGCAGTGCTTGGGTGGGGCTAGATAATTTTCGCTTTCTCTTTGGCACGGACCAAGCCTGGCGTATTACGCGTAATACGCTGCTGATGAACACCTTGTTCATTACCACAGGCACCATTGCGTCGCTTGGCATTGCGCTTTTGATGAACGAGATTTACACCAGTTTCATGAGCAAGTTCTATCAAACGATGCTCTTTTTTCCGCATTTTATCTCTTGGGTGATCGTCAGTTACTTTGTTTTTGGTTTTTTAGGCGGCGAAGGTGGTCTCGTTAACAAAATGCTGCTGGCTTTCCACATCCCAGCCATTGCCTGGTATCGTTCACCGCAGTATTGGCCGGCTGTGCTCACCGCGGCCAACTTGTGGAACGGGATGGGCTTTGGCAGCATTGTCTATCTGGCGGGCATCCTGGGCATCGATCCAACCTATTTTGAAGCAGCCAAGATCGATGGCGCGTCCAAATGGCAACAGATCCGTTATATCACATTGCCTTTGCTTTTGCCGTTGGTCATTATCTTGATCTTGCTCGGTATTGGCCGCATTTTTAATGCTGATTTTGGCCTGTTCTACTTTGTGCCGCGCAACAATCCGCAACTCTATGCCACGACCGACGTAATCGACACCTTTGTCTATCGCGCCCTGGTACAATTGGGTGACATTGGCATGGCTGCGGCGGCGGGTTTCTACCAATCCGTCGTCGGCTTTTTACTCGTGGTGTTGGCAAACTGGACGGTGCGCAGAGTTAATTCGGATTATTCGTTGTTCTAGTGGCTAATCATAGGTCAGCTTATGTATATTGATGACTTTATTTGGCTACCTGATGTTGAGGAAAAGTTAGAAATTAAACACGAAGTCTCACATGACGCAGCAGCAGAAGTCTTTTTCAATCGTCCACACTTCCGTTTTATAGAGTCGGGTAACCGCCCCAATGAAGATGTGTATTCGGCTAGTGGACAGACAAACGCAGGTCGATATTTGATTGTGTTTTTCATTCGCAAACCAGCAAACGTAGCGCTCATTGTAAGTGGGCGTGATATGGACATAACTGAACGAAGGTACTATGAACGAAAACGTTGACCCTCAACTTACAAGTATTTCTAAGGCAAGTACCATAGAAGAAATTGGTGAATATTGGGATACTCACAGTCTGGCTGACGATTGGGATGAGACGCATGAAGTAAAGTTTGTGGTCAGAGCCAGACGTAGACATCGCGTGACGCTTGAGCCTGATCTGTATAGCCGAGTTGAGGCGGAAGCGCATGAAAGAGGCGTGCTACCGGAAACTCTGGTCAATTTATGGATCAGTGAGCGGCTTCAAGAGAAAGCAAGAACATAAGCACTTAGAAACGGTCTGAAAAGGGTGGATCAGGGACTTTGTAGGTGCGGTTTGTAACCGCACGTTCTCGGTCATCCCCTGATTGTGCGGTTACAAACCGCACCTACGAAGTCTTTTCAGACCGTCTCTTAGACAGATTAAAGCTTTGGGAGTAAGAATATATTTTGGCCACCATCACTCGCCCCAGTACTGTTGTACGTACCCATCGTCGGTCCCGCTTTTCCTGGGGTAAATTACTTGTCCACCTGCTCCTAAGCCTGATTGGTTTGGCCTGTGTCATCCCCATGTTACTGGTAATTTCCGTTTCGCTGTCCGACGAGAAAGCGCTTGCGATCAATGGCTACAGTTTGTTACCAGTTGGTTTTAGCACCTTTGCCTATACCTATATCTTGAAGCAGCCGGGCCAGATTCTTCAAGCGTACGGCGTGACGGTGTTGGTGACAACCGCGGGCACATTGATGGGCTTGTTGCTTTGTTCACTGCTTGGTTATGCGATCTCGCGCAAAGATTACCGCTTTCGCGGCGTGCTTTCGTTTTATGTCTTCTTTACCTTGCTGTTTAATGGCGGCGTGGTGCCTTTTTATATTCTGATGACGCGCTATCTGGGGCTTAAGGATAATATTCTCGCCCTAATTCTTCCCTACTTAGTCACTTCCTGGTATGTACTCATTTTGCGAACATCCTTTGCCCAATTGCCGGTGGAGTTGCTGGACGCCGCCCGCATCGATGGGGCAGGCGAATGGCGCATCTTTTTCCAGATGGTACTGCCTTTGTCCAAGCCAGTGCTGGCGACGATTGGTCTTTTCTTCATTCTGCGTTTCTGGAATGACTGGTTCCTGGCCCTCCTCTTTATCAACACCCAGCGGCTTTTTCCGCTCCAATATCTGCTGTATGTCCTGATGGCGAACATCAATTTTCTGGCCTCCAATCCGCAAACCACCGGCGTGCCGATTCCCACCCAATCCGCGCGCATGGCGATGGCAGTGCTCGCGTTTGGCCCTGCGTTGTTTAGCTTCTTACTGTTGCAAAAGTATTTTGTGCGCGGGATCACAATTGGTGGGCTGAAAGGGTAGTTCGGCAACGAATTTGAACAGTGGCGACATTGTTTTTTCGTGCTATACTACGACCAACAATTCCATCAACAGGAGCATATTATGTCGATACAAGTAGTTTTAGATTTACCCGACCAGGTTTATGAACGTGCTCAACAACTGGCACAGTCGCGTCGGCAGGCTGTAACCGACGTGATCACCAGGGTATTAGATGATGCCTTGCCTTTAGACGAATCGGGCGAAGAAATTGAAGCTTGGTCAGAGTCTAATGAAGCATTAGATCGTGAAATGCAAGCATACATCGCCATGCACCCACTGTTGAAAGAAAAGTATTTTGGTCAGCATGTTGCCGTGTACGGCGGTCAACTCATTGATCATGATAAAGACTTCGATTCATTGTATGCGCGTGTGCGTAAACAATATCCTGACGAAATCGTGTGGATATCAACGGTTAAAGCAGAACCAGTTGAGACAATTTACATCCGTTCTCCACGTTTTGTTCAGGCAGACAATCACTGATGTACAGTCACGATTATTCGTTAGCGTACAACCCAGCGATGCCGACAGTCGAATTAGGGCTTGGCGTAATGCGTGGCCGCATTGTAATAACGTTGCCCGCCATTGTTGATTCTGGTGCAGATGCAACGATGGTGCCAACGCACTACTTACGGCAAATGCGTGCTTTGCCTATCGAAAAGAAACAACTACGTGGCATTCAGGGCGTAGCTTACCGAGTTCAGCTTTATAATATTTTTGTGCAAATCGGTGAATATGGGTTGTATGCCCGTGTGGTGGGCAGTGAGTCAAATGATGAAGTTATCATCGGGCGCGCTATACTCAACCACTTCATTACAACGTTAAATGGCTTGGCCAGTGTGGTAGAAATTTCGCAGTAGCGCAACTTCGTAGATGCCAACTGTGAGATGCCTTCTGTCCAGGTTTTATTCAATTCATGCAAATGAACAGAGGAGAAAAAATGCTCAAACGGAATCTGGTATTTGTCGCCAATATCTTGCTTGTCGCGATCTTATTGGCCGGTTGCGCCGCGCCGGGCGCAACTACTCCAAGCGCTGCCACAAACGCGTCACAACCGCAGGCGAAGAGTGATCTCGCGCCTGTCACCTACACCTATGCGGGCAGCGGTGTACCACGCGACCTGAAGCAGGTGCAAGATGCCCTGAACAAAATTCTTAACGCGAAGATCCATGTCAATTTGACGCTGGAACCAATTGACTTTGGCGCTTACAACGAGAAGATGCAATTGCGGTTGTCGGCGGGCGAAGAATGCGACATTATCTTTACGGCGCCCTGGATCAACAGCTACACCAACAATGTCGCCAATGGCAGCCTGTTGGCATTGGATGATCTTCTGAAGCAAGACGCGCCGGGTCTGTGGGCTAGCATGCCAGCCAGCACCTGGGAGGCGGCGCGCATCAAAGGTCATATCTACGGCGTAATCAACCAGCAGATTTTCCCCAAGCCGTGGGGTGTCGAGGTGCGCAAGGACTTATTGGACAAATATAAGTTCAGCTTGGATGGCGTGAAAAAGTGGGAAGATATGGAGCCTTTCTTGGCCAAAGTGAAAGATGGCGAAGGCATCAAGCCGGTCTATTCGGCGGACCAGGGCAATAGTTTGTGGCGCGCCCAATATTACGGCTATGATCCGCTGGATGATGGCCTCGGCTTTATTGTCATCAAGGCCAACGACGATAAGTTGAAGGTCGTCAATGTGTTGCAAACGCAGGAATATCGTGATGCAGTCAGTTTGACCAAAAAATGGGTGGACGCGGGTTATTTCTCGAAAGAGCCACTGCCCAGTGACGAGGCGAAAGCCGCCTTTCGCGCGGGTAAGTTTGCCATGAACTATCATGTAGAAAAACCGGGCAATGATGTCGAAGTCCAAGCTCAATTTGGCTACGAGTTTGTGATTAAAAACCTGACCGACCCCTTAATTTTGGATACGGCTGGCGCCACGGCCACCATGAATGGCATTTGCAAGAGCTCCAAGCATCCGATTGATGCCATGCACGTGCTCGAACTCTTCAACACCGATGCCCAGGTCTATAACCTGCTTTCGCGCGGGATCGAGGGTGTGCACTGGGTGTGGAAAGATCAGGCCAAGAAGGTGATGGGCTATCCAGATGGCGTTACGCCCGAAACCAGCGGCTATGCACCCAACACAGATTGGATGTTCGGCAACCAGTTCAACGCCTATTATCGCAATGAAAAACAGGTCGGCGCTTGGGAAGCGACCAAGAAGATGAACGACACGGCCTATCCATCAAAGGCGCTCGGCTTTGTGGTTGATCGAGAACCAATTAAGACCGAGATCGCTCAAGTAACGGCGATCTTGAAGGAAAAAGGCGTTCCGATTGAAAATGGTTTTGTCGCCTATGATGATGCCATGCCCGCTGTGCTCACCCAGATCAATAATGCTGGGGCACAGAAAATTATCGATGAGGTACAACGGCAACTCAATGACTGGGCCGCCAAAAAGACTCAGGCCAAATAAGTAACATCTGACCAAAGAAAATTCCTCAGTAGGATCAATGCGCCAACCAGTCGAAAACTGGTTGGCGCATTGATATTTAATTATGAATGTCTATTAGGATGACAGCGCAAGGTTCCACGCAAGGGCGGAGCAAGCACGGCCTCGTGCGCATGGTCCGGCCCGTAGGCGTGCCGGCTCCGCTGTGGTCTACCGATTAACAACCTGGCGCTGTCATATTAGACATGATCTGGATTAACAAAGAGGGGTAGACAGGTGATGCCTAGCTGTTTCCGTCCCATCTACTGATGGGCGTCTACCTGTGATGACTGCTAAGGCCAATCCAAGCCATCAATAACGATCCAGGGATCGAGACCTTCGGCAGAGCTCAGGTCGACGCCTGACAAGAGGAAAAGGCCCACCTGTCAGGCGGGTGCCCTCTGGGCGCAATAGGCCCAGTCCGTATCCTTATTTATTCGGAATAATATTCCGAATCATGTCTATTCAATTCTTCTGGTGCTGAGGACTGGTGGCTGGCTGATGAGATGCCTGCCAGCGCACAGTTCAGAATAAAGGCTCTGATACGCATTGTCGGTTTGTGATTGGCGTGGGCTGAAGCCTATCGGGCAGTGAACCCTAAGGTTGCGATTAGCGTCACCGGTGGCGGCTCTGGCAACGGGACGGCTGACATTGCCAATGCCTCGCGCAAGATGACGCCGATGAGAGATAGTTACCAAAAGCGCCAGGTTTACATAACTTGGCGCTTTTTTGTGGTTTGATCACGCCGCCAAAACACAGTACAATCCCAAGCATTCAAAGGTGCCTTGCTTCGCATCACCGTCTGAGCAATGAAAGCGAATCTCAACATGAAAATCACCGAAATCAAGACTTATCTGATGCACGCCAGCAAGCCCGACAGCAGTGGCTGGCAGGCGCGCAACTGGCTATTTGTCAAGGTATTTGACCGACGCCGGCATCTACGGCGTTGGCGAGGCCAGTGGTTGGCCGCGTGTGGTCGAGACGGCGATCAAAGACCTGACCCCGATTCTGGTCGGTGATGATCCATTTGCGATTGAGAAAATTTGGCAGAAAATGTATCTGACGATGATGGGCCACGGCATGACCGGCATTGTCGGCAGTGGCGCGATGACGGGGATCGAGATGGCGCTGTGGGATATTAAGGGGAAGGCATTGGGCGTGCCAGTCTACGAACTGCTGGGTGGAAAAATGCGCGACCACATTCGCCTTTATGCGCACGCCCATTCACCAGACAGAGCACGCGTACTAATCGATCAGGGCTACAATGCCCTGAAAACTGGCAATCTAACCGATCCCGTTCGCCAAGTCGAGGCCATTCGTCGCGCCGTGGGTGATGCGATTGATCTGATGGTGGATATTCATGGCCCACCCTGGCTCACCACCAAAGACGCAATCCGGCTCGGCCAGGCGTTGGAACCCTACGATCTGCTCTTTTATGAAGACCCGGTCGCACCGGAGGATATTGAGGCGATTGCTCGTGTAGCGGCGCAGGTCAATTTGCCCATCGCAGCCGGTGAACGCCACGCCGGCATCTGGGGGGTGCGCGAGTTGCTGGAGCGTGAAATCGTTGATGTGATCCAGCCCGACACCGGGCGTGCCGGTGGCCTGTTGCAGATGAAGAAGATCGCTGCGCTAGCCGAAGCCCATTACGCCACCTTTGCGCCGCATGACGGTTCATTGGGGCCGGTGGCCGAAATCGCCGCCCTACATTTATGCGCCACTTTGCCCAACTTCTTAATTCTTGAGCATCTAGCCGATGATGTGCCCCAGCGCTACGAAGTCATGCAGCCCCAGCCGACGATCATCGATGGCTTTATGCTGGTGCCGAATGGACCGGGCCTCGGGATTGACATTGTCGAAGACGCGATTGCGAACTACCCTTCAACCGGCAACGTCTCGCCGCCCAATCCCAACGAAGAATATGTCTATTTCCGCGCCCGCGACAAGCGCGCCAGTTGGTTGAAGCTGTAGGCCCAAACGGGAAGCGATGATTCTGCCTAGATGTTTTAGTAGTCGCAGAGTACACAGAGTTGCCAATCTTACCTGTGTACTCTGCGGGTAAGCATTTCTTTTGATCTTATCTGAACGGTCAGGATCATGCCACGCTTATCACTTTCGTTACTGGGTGGCTTTTCAGGCGACACTTGATGGCGCACCAGTAGTAGGATTCGATTCGGACAAAAGTCGTGCTTTATTGGCCTATCTTGCTGTCGAGCCAAGCCGCCCACACCGCCGCGAAAGGCTGGCTTGCTCTGGCCTGAAATGACAGAAAGGCGGGCACGCGCCAATCTCAGCCAGGCTTTGCATGTAGTGCGCAAAATCTGCGACAGCACTGTCCACACGCCAATGCCACTATTGCCTGCCGATGCCAAGCACATTCAATTGAACCCAGCGGGCGATTTATGGACAGATGTCGCCACTTTTACAAAACTATTGCAAGGCTGTGTGGAACATGCGCCGGTGAGTGTCGCTGCCTGTCCTTGTTGTCTAGACCAATGCCAGCAGGCGCTTACTTTGTATCAAGGTGATTTCCTCGCTGGTTTTTCTGTGCGCGGGTGCGCTGAATTCGAGACATGGCTGCTCGCAGAACGAGCCTATTTTCTCCGTCAGGCTGTGTACAGTTTGCAGCACTTGGTCACCTGGTATGTGGCGCAAGGGAATTTTAACCTGGCGTTGCCACATGCCAGACATCGGGTGGAACTGGACTCGCTAGATGAAAATGCTCAGCAAAAGTTGATGCAGACCCTCGCCTGCAACGGACAGCGCACCACTGCTCTAGCTCAATTTGAAAGTTACCAGCGCCTATTGCACGTGGAGTTAGCGGTCGCTCCTGCAACCGCAACCATACAACTCTACCAGCAGATTCAGGATGACGCGCTGGCGGGAAAAGACTTTACCACGCTAGAGTCGAGTGAACCGGCCTTTCTGTCCGAGAAACTACCAATGATCGGCGCGCCGCTTGTCTTTGTCAGCCGTGAGCCTGAACTGGCCCAATTACAACACTACTTCACTACTACACTGGACAGAACGGGCGAGGCTGGCTTTGGCAAGACGGCGTTGCTCAATGCCTTTGCCCAGGCCGCGCAAGCCACGCATCAGTCAGCGATCATTGCTAACGGCAACGGCAATGCCCACACCGGCATTGGCGATCCCTATCTGCCTTTCTGCGAAGTATTGGCTTGATTGACTGGCGATGTCGTAGCGCAACACCGGGCCGGTTCACTCACCAGCCATCATGCGGTGCGCTTGTGGCATTTGCTGCCGCACACCACCCAAGCCCTGCTAGAAGTAGGCCGGCCTAATTTCTCTGATAATTGCGCTTCTGATAAAATAGCGGTCAGATAAATTTTTGCAACTGAAAAGGAGATACAAATATGATGACTGTCACGCTGCGTGAACAGACCGCCCGCCAACTGGCAAAGCTGGCAGATGAGCAAGCCACATCGCCCGATGAACTTGCTGAAAAAGCAATTCGAGCCTTGCTCCGTGCTGAGACCAGTCGAATTTTAACGCAGGAAAGTGAGGCATTTCGGGTAATGCATGCAGACCTACTGGAAAAATTTGTGGGTGAGTACGTGGCGGTTCGCAAAGGAGCAGTCGTGGATCATGATGCTGATCTACAATCTATCTATTTGCGGATCGATGGACAATATCCTGATGAAACAATCCTGATTAAACAAGTTCAGCCAGAGGTAGAGCGTGTCTTTACCGTTCGTTCACCGAGGATCGTCCGTGAGTAATTTGGTCTATACGTTTGATTATCAGCACGATTATATTCCTGCAAAGCCCATGGTTGAGGTTGACCTAAGTTTGCCGAGCAGCTCTGTGTTCAAAACAATGACGGCGATGTTGGTCGATTCT
>JBBREZ010000117.1:0-15470 GCA_038225095.1 Caldilineales bacterium | reverse complement strand
CAACTATCAGCAGCAGCATACCAGTCTGGGCTTACTTACGCCAGCAACCGTGCCTGACGGGCACGCCGCTCATGTCACGGCACAACGACAAGCCACCTTACTCGTCGCCTACAACTTGCCCCCAGAGCGTTTTGTGAAAGGTGCACCGACACCACCTCAATTACCAGCGGCTGTTTGGATTAATCCGCCAAAGTCGGATACCGACACCCAACTTAGAGTCTAAATTCTTACATTTCGTGTCTCATGATTCTTGACACATTCCGTTCAGCTGTACTGCCACGAACTATCGTAGCCCTACGATTTTGCGACTTCTATTTGATTTGTCTATAAGGAACTGCGTCAAAATAAGTTGGTTAATTTTCGCACAACGACCACAAGCCAGAATCGAAAAATCAGTTAACTTATTTTGACGCAAATCCTAGTTTGACAATGTCACATTGGACAAAGGGAAGCCAATGTGGCAAAAATGAACGAATGAAACGACGAACGAAAGACAACAAGAAATTGAACGCTGGGGTCTAGACCTGAACGAAGTCGAGGGTTTAGGCGAGCGCATCGGGGAATTCTGGCACAGCTACGGCTTCAGAACGCAAACACGCGATACAAGCGAATATGGCTATCACTATTTGAGTGGCATTCTGCGTATAGAAACAGAACGAACGATTGCGAAAATCAGTCGGACAGCGGGTATATCCATTCAGAACATGCATCATTACATAAGCAAGTCACCGTGGTCCGGTCAGAAAGTGATCAAGCAAGCCCGCCTAGACATTGCGACGCATCCGCACTTTGCGAGTGGGAGCGTGTTAATCGGCGATGAAAGTGCTGACGACCGGCGTGGCGAAGTACTGATCGGTGGCGGGAAACAATACAACGGCCGGCTGGGCAAAGTCGATTTAAGTCAAGTTGGCGTTTTTCTCTCGCTGGCCAAAGCAGGCAAACACAATTGGATCGACGGCGAACTCTTTCTGCCGGCAGCGTGGTTCGATGAAGCCCATCAGGCATTACGCAAAGGGCTTGGTGTGCCGGAAGAACGGCGCTTTCAGACAAAACTTGAATTATTTGGGCAGATGGTCCGACGCACCCCAACCGAAGGCGTTGCGTTTGAGGCCGTTGCCGTCGATGGCTTCTATGGCCAAAGTTGCTGGCTGCGTCAACAATTGAACCAAGCTAACCTCGAGTTCTATGCCGATGTGCCGGCGAATACCAAAATCTACCTGAGTGAACCGGTGATCGGGATGCCGCAGAAGCGCCGCGGTCCCAAAGCCACCAAGCCAAGGGTGCTCTCACCAATAGCTTACCGAGTTGAAAATCTGCCCCAGCATCCCAGTGTATTCTGGCAGACCTTGACCATTCGCCCGACTGAACGGGGCTGGTTAGTGGCTGATTTCGCACGGCTTCTGGTCTGGACGGTTCAAGACGATCTGACGATCACGCAACCATGGTTGCTGATGCGTCGCCAAGGCAAAAAAGTCAGCTATACCTTTAGCAAGGCTGCCCTGGCGACGCCACTCCAGACCATGGCGTTGCGCAAGTCCCAGCGTTACTTTATCGAACGCGACAATCAAGACGCCACATCAGAATTTGGTTGGGATGAAATCCAAACAACTACCTTTCTGGCTTGGGAGCACCCGTTGGCCTTTACGCTTCTGGCGCAGTGGTTTATCACCCAGACCCGCCTCGACTGGGAGGAGAAAATCGACCGCGCTCCTCAACGCCTAGCTCGTTATGAAGTTGCTCTCTTGCCAGCGCTTTCTGTTGCCAATGTTCGTACGCTACTGCGGGCCGCTCTCCCTTTGCCTGTGCTTTCGCCTCTACAGGCCGCTTCGCTCGTTGTTGAACATCTTGATAATCGTACTCGTTCTCGCAAATCCCGTCTTTTGAACCGCTCTGGCCCTTAATTCCACCCGCTCATTTTCTCAGAAAATTCGAGAAATCCGCACTCAGCGCTTCAATGTGACATTGTCAAATTAATAGACAAATCAAATAGAAGCCGCACATTTGTAGAGGCACGGTATACCGTGCCCGTCCAGTTGGATTGTGCAGAGTCTATTTGGTTTGTCTATAAGCCCTCTCGCTTGCTTTCACCGATAGAGTTTATAGATGAATTGCCGATGAGGGAAGCAAGTTGTGTGGGTGACTGGCTAATCGCAAACTGAATATCATTCTTACGAGCATTTGATACAGACTGATGCCTAGCATAGCCAATTTATATTTCAAATATAATAGATAGTGATAAAATTTAGGGTACAAGCATCCATATAAACGCGACAGCTACCTCAATATGTACCTCTTGTCTGTATCCTTATCCATAGTCATGGCCTAAAATAATTGCTATAGTGGTGTTAATGTAGCGAGCAGGAAATACAAGACTAAGTTCCCTACCGGCAAATATACGATAGCCGCCTATAGTTACAATGTATTTTCAGTTCGCAGTAGGTCCAGTGTGGTCAGCACAAAATAGAAGGCTACGGTTTAGCCTTTGCGACTAACAGCGCGTTATCGGTCAAATGTTAGAGCGAACTTTGAATAGGTGGCTTTTGCCTGCTAGATAAAACGTCTAGGTGGCATTTTGGTGCAGCTATAAATGCTTCAGCCATTGACTTTTAGTGCCAGGCATAACTTTATCAGCCGTCAGCTCGCCATGAACTGTTTGGTGGGGCGATCCGGCGGTTATCCAATCGTAGGGCACAAAAAGCAGCAGGCTACTTATGTTTGCCCAAGGATCGGATCATTCCTGGTCTACCTTTATATCATTGAACGGAATATCATTGAACGGAAGGAAGCTGATGAGCTATTCTATGATAACCGAAAGTTGGCGCTGGAATATCTTGATGCAGCGTACAGGTCAATTTATGGTTAGTAAGCCGGCGCGTGAAAATAATCTACCTTCACATACGCAAGTAATGAGTGCTAAAGTCTCTCCATTCCAACGAATCGTATTAGCGAATCAGCCGCGTTTGTTACGCGAAATGTTAGGCCGCGTATTTTCGATAACACCTGGCTTGCAAGTTGTCGCGGAAGTCGACGATCCTGCCCACTTGCCAGCGGTGATCAGCCATTCACAGGCCAACTGGCTGATTGTGACTTTGGACGGTGATAACGCCGCGCTGCCGACGCCGAATCGAGTGAAAGACAGTTCATTCCTTTCACTAATGGCCATTTCAGCCGATGGCAAACAGATAGAAGTCCATACAACGACAGCAGATGGTCACGCGCAAAGTTATACGCTTTATGATATTTCGCTCTCGAATTTACTAGCTATTTTGTCGTAAATAGAGCACAAATTTTATTCTGAGCGATTTAGCGCCCTGTCCATTAACCACTGCTTTCTGATAATTTTTCTGCTGACGCACTGATAACGAAGATCCATGTATAATTACAATACTAAACTGATATCAATTTGAAAACCGGAGTTTTTTACCCCCTTCTAACTTCCCCTGGATAGGGTAGGAACTGTGACTTCATCTGTCCCTGATGGCGCTGTGTGCCCGCGGTGCGAACAGTCCCCTCCCTTCCTAGGGGAGGGTTAGGGTGGGGTAAATCTCCGGTTTTCATTCTGACTTGAGGTTAGTCCGTAAAATTGATAATGCTTTGCTGGTCAAATTTACAAATATTTATTCGATAACCGTCCAGGATAAACATCCTGGACGGTCGTTTTGTTAGTGCTCGTGCGTACTGAGAGACTTTGGTTAGCTGGCTTTACCTGGCCGCAAAATAGCCTGATTTGTCGCCCTCGCAGTCAGCCACATCGGTCATTACCATTATATTTTAGAGCGACTGGTCAAAATGTGCCGGGTCCATTGTCGGCACACGCCAAAAATGTAACTAATTTTAGCTGAGTGAAAATTTTATTCCCCATAAATTTCTATCTGTGGTATAATGGCGTTTAGTTAAAAACATCGGGAATAATAAGATGGTTCAAACTCTATTCGAATTTGCACCCTATGCGATGGTGCTGGTTAATCAAGCTGGCCAGATTGTGCTTGTCAATGCGCAGTTAGAATTCCTCTTTGGCTAT
This sequence comes from Caldilineales bacterium, assembly GCA_038225095.1. Lineage (GTDB taxonomy): Bacteria > Chloroflexota > Anaerolineae > Caldilineales > Caldilineaceae > JAPLGZ01. The sequence goes on along the minus strand of JBBREZ010000117.1, from coordinate 11,449 downwards.
CAACGGCAAGAATTAACGGCCAAACCCATTGAACTCTTACTGCCAGCCTGTCTACAAAGTTGGTATGCTGATCCACCCACAAGCCTGTTAAATGCGCCAGGGCAGACTTGCCAAGCTGAATTACAGGGTAAGCATAAAGATGCCAGCGAATTTCCGCTTGAAATCAAATTTACATCCTTACAAGCTGACCATCAACTCTTAATGGCTATTTTCGAGATTGGCCATCACAAGCGCAAAGCAGCAGAGAGCGCCGAACTACAACATCGTTTGCACGATCGACGCCTGGCTGAGGGTATGGCGTTGGCGCAAAAATTGCATAATGAGCCCTTGCAAGATCTGCAAATCTTAAATTTTACCTTGGCCTCACTGGCTGGTACGTTAGAAGCGGCCTTTGATTTAACACCGGCAACTTTGTCAATTCCCACTCTATTGGCCCAAGTGTTGCAAATCCGTGAAAGCATAGGGCGTGTCTCTCGCCAGTTACGTACCCTTCATCAGGAACTCTATCCACCATCCTTAACAGCATTTGGTCTGGCTACCGCCATTCAATCCTATGTTAAGGGTATTCAAGCCGACGATCCAACGCTTGAAATCGAGTTGGCGCTGACCGAGGACGATAAATTGTTATCCACACCTTTGCGTGCAGCTTTGTACCATGTTTGCCAACAGGCGCTAAAAAATATTGGGCAACATGCGCACGCTCGCCTTGTAGAAATTAGACTGCAGCGTGCGGCCGAGCAGATTGTGTTAGAAATAATTGATGATGGCTGCGGGTTTGATGTTCCAGAAGATTGGATTACAATAGGACGGCAAGGACGTCTTGGTCTTAGTAGCGCCCAGGAACGCGTGGAGGCAGCCGGTGGCCGTTTCTATATTCGTTCAGCGCCAGACAGAGGGACCACGATCAGTGTGATTGCACCAATAAAGTCCACAAACTAGCGCTAGCCAATCAATTTTAAATCTCTTACCACGGCGGTAGATTACCAAAGTGGAATAACAAGGTGGAATATGGCACCCATACGCGTCGTATTGGCGGATGACCATCCTATCGTTCGCACCGGCATTCGCACGATGCTGGCCAAAGCAGCCGACATTATTGTGGTGGCGGAAGTCGGTAATGGTCCGGATGTGCTGATTCAGTTGGCTGAGATGATGCCCGATGTGCTGTTGTTAGATATGGAGATGCCTGGCTTATCGGGTGTCGAAGTGGCCCAAAAGCTCAAGGCGGCCAATTCTCAAGTAAAGGTGCTGGCGCTGAGTGCCCATGATGATGAAGTTTATGTGCGCAGCTTATTGGCTAACGGCGCGGCTGGCTATCTGACCAAAGAAGAAGCACCCGAACTGATTGTTGACGCCGTACGCGGCATTGCGCGCGGTGAAAAGGGCTGGATCAGCCGGCGTGCGGCCGCACAAATGATCGGCTGGAGCCATCAACAAGAAGCAGCTGAATTAACCGTACGCGAAATGCAAGTTTTGCGCCAAGCTGCGACGGGTAAGACGAATCGCGAAATTGCTTCGGCCCTGGGTATCGCCGATAAAACGGTTGAGAAACATATGGGTGGGGTGTTTGAGAAGCTACGTGTCAACTCGCGCGTAGAAGCCGTCATGTGCGCCGTAAAAAAAGGCTGGCTCAATTCGCCGCCGAGGTAGGGAATACCCTACCCAAAAAAGTAGAAATATCCCCCATAGTAAACTTAAACAAAAGCGTGTATCCTTTCCACAGGAAACACGCTTTTTAATTTAAATATAACGCCAGAACAAAAGAAAATCATGAATGTGTCGCATCGTAGTCAGGCTCAATTACAATTTCTGCGCGTACATCGAGGATAAGGCAGAGGACGATGATACGGGTAGCATTAGCAGATGACCACATAAGGATACGAACGGCGGTTCGCTGTTTGTTAGAACACTCACCCGATATTGTGATTGTTGGTGAAGTAGATAATGGCAGGGCAGCCCTCCGTATGGCGCAAGAATTACAACCGGATGTCCTAGTGCTGGATTTTGATATGCCAGGCATGACCGGCCTAGAAGTGATACGGCAGCTAAATCTGCTTAAATTACCAGTCCGGGTCTTGGTCCTAAGCAACTATGCCAATTATTACCGCATGAGTGATTTTGCAGTCACGAATGTCACTAAATATATCGAAAAGAAAGATGCACACATTTTTCTGCTTGATGGCGTGCATGAGTTAGCGGCGAGTAGACAGCCCCACTACACCCACTAAAACTTTAGCCTAGCTAGCCACAAGCTAGATCAATGCTTGCTGCGCTACCCTTCTATTCTGTAGTACTACTTAGTGCACCGGAACAGGATAGAAAGTCGAAGTACTAACAGGAGAAAAACCATGATTCGTGTGTTGATTGTTCACGAAACCCGGCTCATTTGCGACCTAAAAGCCACTGTTTTGGGCTACGAGTCAGATCTAGAAGTGATCGGGTGTGTGGCTGCGGCGGATGAAGCATTAGCAATCCTAAAAAAGTCTGCCTGTGATATTGCGTTAGTGAGTGTGACCCTGCCGGATGATGGGGCGTTTGCGCTCACACGCTCCGTCGTAAAAACTGGCAATGCAGTTAAGGTTTTGATTACTGGTTTGACAGAATCAAAGGCGGTTATTTTGCGCTGCATCGAAGAAGGTGTAGCCGGGTATGTGAATACAGACGAATCGTTAACCGATTTGGTCAGAAAAATTCGTTGTGTTTCGCAAGGAGAATTTTTGGTTTCGCCTAGCGTTGCCGCCGCTTTGATTTCACGGATTAGCGAACTAAAAAAGCTAGTCACTGAATTAAATGGCTTCAAAGATATGAATCCCAACCATTTGTATGCGGAATTGACCGAGCGCGAATGTGAAGTACTCGACCTGATCGAGCAAGGCCGTAGCAATCAAGAAATCGCTAGCAGCTTGTGTATTGAACTTGGCACCGTTAAAAATCATGTGCACAATATTCTCGACAAGCTTGACGTGCGCACCCGCAAACATGCGGCCATCATTGCCCGCCAGGCATTGGCTAACAATAGCAACAAATCGGATGCCTTGCGCACGCCACAGCGTTCAGCTGGTCTCGCTTTTGCACCCGACCTGGCTACGGTTTATCAAAATATGGTTTACCAGCCAGCGCCGGTCAAGCGCTTTGCCAATCCATAGCGAATAGGGCCATAGAGAATAGGGCCATAGAGAATGGAGAACGTAATGGAAGTTATGCCTATTCCTAAAATTTAAGATACAGGCGGTTCGTAATCATTGATCTTTGTTCATAAATGTATCTCGAACCTGATATCTCTTGTGTATCTATATCTATGGTAGCTAGCCGCTATTTAAGTTATGCTTGCGAAAGCACAATGACTAAGAATAGATATGGCTAAGAATAGATATAGTTTGTAACATAGTATAACAAGTGTTTTGCTTGTCATTGCTATGCAGTATTGTTTTCGCAAAGACCTCTTCGGTGCCCTGATGCCTTTATAGATCAATGTCACCGTGCAATCCTCGTTCAACGCCTCTGCCCCTCCTCTTCTACGCCGAAGAGGAGGGGCACTCCTCTTTAGTAAGCAAATTGTCACATCATATTAGGCCATTTCAATGAAATAAGTATCCAGTGTTTGCCGAACAAAATCATGCGTAGGTGCGTGCTTTTAGCCGCACGTTCTGCGTATACCCAAATTGTGCGGCTAAAAGCACGCACCTACTGGATACTTTATTCTTTGATTGCGCCTTAGCTGCTTGCTATTCTGAGGTTGCCTACTAGAGCAAACAAGTAGAAGTCGCACAAACGTGGAGCGCGCACGCTCCTGTGCGACCGGACCGGCATGAGAGCATGCCTCCGCCGCGTTTGTGCCAAGTTGATTTGGTTTGTCTATTAGCTCAATTCTAACGAACAATTAACTACTTCGACAGCGCACTATAAGATGAATTCAGGTGAGTGCAGCGCACAACTGAAATCTAGTATTGACCAATAACGGTAAGGCCATGCCAAATCAATCAGGATACAGGCTGGTCCGATCTCAAAATTACCATCGCGCCCAGAGGGCACCCGCCTGACCGGACGTTCGGCGGTCTTCGGCAAGCGTTCGACTGAGCTCACGCCGAAGTCTTGTCGAGCGGCAGTCGAGTCGTGGAGCCTTTTCCTCCTGTCATGTCTCGATCCCTGCATCGTTACTTATTCGGAATAGCCTAAATCCTATCATCGTTTTTCAATCGATAGCTGGCTTCTTACAGAATAGCTGAGCGCCTTTTCAATTTACAATGCATACTTGAATGTTCAATTTACAATGTACACTTGCATGCCAATATAGGCCATTTGATAGAGCTTTTTGGCGTTTTCGTCATCTAGCATCGCACAACCAAAGGTAGCCGGTTGCCCAATCAGACCTTCCCAAAGCTTTTTACCATTGTCCCAGCGCGTGGGTAAGCCGTGAATGCCATTCTCATACGTGCCCACATTATAAATGCCGAGCCAAAATGGCATATCCAATTGGTAAGCTTGGCTTTTGGCAATGTCAAACATGCTTTGTACGGCAAAGGTGCCAATCCGTGTTTTCCACACCCCGTAACCAGTGCTACAAGGCCAGGTATAGACAATGCGACTCCCCTGAAAAATTAAACACTGCTGGCGGCTTACGCTGACCATAAAGCGCGTGCCAGAGGCTGGCGCAGGTGGCAACTGGACTGGCAAAGGCGGCGGCCCAAAAGGGATGCGTACTTCTAAACCACTATAAACAGTTTCTGCATTCGGCAAGTCATTATAATCTAGAATCGCCAGCCCGTTACTGTCAAACCGTTGGCCGATTTGGGATAGGGTGTCGCCACTTTGCACTTTATAATAATAGAAGCCGCGGCGGGGCGGTCCAACCTGCACTGCCGGTTTGCTAGCAACGGCTTGCTTCGGGATGATTAAGCTTTGGCCTGGATAGATATCATTCGGATTCGATAGATAGTTGGCTAACAGCATTTCGGTTAAGGTGCGGTCAAATTGTTGGGCAATGCGCCCCAAACTGTCACCTGGTTGTACGACATATTGTTGTTCATGGCTGGGCACGTGCAATTCGTTGCCCGTAGCTGGCAGCGTTAGCGTCATCCCTACGCTGATATAGTTCTGTCCGCTCATATGGTTGATCCGGCGCAGCGCTTCCAGATCCACGCCATTGTGCAAGGCAATGCGGCTTAAGGTGTCGCCACTGCTTGCGACGTAGGTTTGGTTGAGCGATGCAATGGGGTTGATGGGTGACGCTGCGTTCTCGGCTTCGGGCGTATTCGTCGCTGCCGTTGTTTCTGCGGTCGGCGTGTCGGTTGCTGTTGCGGTTGGCGTTGCTGTCTCGGTCGGCATGTTGGTCGGCGTGTCGGTCGCCGTTTGACTAGAAGCTGGATCAGATGGTAATCGCAAAACCTGGCCCTGATAGATCGTATTGGCATTGCTGATATCGTTGAGCTGCATGAGCTCAGCCAAATTAACAGCCTGTGCTTCGGCAATTTGGCTCAGGGTTTCGCCCGCTTGCACCGTATAGGTTGCAGCCCTTGTGGCAGAGGTTTGGACAATGGTTGATGTCGCCGTGGGCGTTGGGATTGCCGTTGTTTCTGTCGGCGTTGGGGTTGCTGTTGTCGCCGTCGTGCTTTGGGTAGCTATGCCGCGCGCACTGGTTGCGGTGGCTGTCGGTGTTGCGGTTCGGGTTAAATTTTTCGACGGTAGATGCAACATTTGGCCCCGATAGACCGAATCGGGATTACTGATGTCATTGAGTTGCATCAGTTCATCCAAAGCGACGTGCTGCGCCTCGGCAATTTGGCTCAGGGTTTCGCCCGCTTTGACTTGATAGGTGTCTGCCGGTGTTGGCGTAGCCGGTGGCGGTAATTCCAAATTCTGGCCCACATAAATATCATTCGGTTCGCTGATGCCGTTGTAGAACATTAAGACATTCAGGGCCACATGATATTTTTCGGCAATCTGGCTCAGGGTTTCACCCTGTTGAACGGTATGTGTATGGGGTGGGGTTGTTTGCAAGAGCCTATGCGCAAAAGCAGGACGGACTGCACTTGTCCATAGAAACAGAGCCAGCCCGAGGATACCAACCAGTAGACAAACGCGTAGACAAACATCTGGGGGCGCAATAGCTCGTCGCTTGCTTAGAGGGCGCGCTAAATTGTCAATTAGATCATGACTGTTCAAGAGCCTGCCTCGCCTTCGATCATTCATAGTGGAATGGTAAGTGGTCATTAAAGCGTGCTACATAAAAGTAGGAAGATTATACGGCAGAGCGTACTCAGTTTGTGCCGCATTGTCAAGTAGCGTGGCTGGTCGGTGTGTATCCCAAAATTTTTGGTACAAATGAAATTTGGCCGCTGACTGTCAGGCGCGGGATTTATTCCTGCTGCTGCAAAAAGGCACTCGACATCGTTCATCCTGCACCAACCGCATGTCAAAAACACGCGATTCTGGCCTAATCTGTGACAAAACGGCCAAAACCAGTATTATTTTTTGTCCTATTGGTACTTTCTTCGTTACAATGAAGCTATGTTTCAAGATCAAGCACGCATTCATATTAAAGCAGGAGACGGCGGTAATGGCGTTGTAGCCTTCCGCCGTGAGAAATATGTGCCGCGCGGGGGGCCCGCGGGCGGCAATGGCGGGCGGGGTGGTCACGTTTATTTCGTCGCTGACCCTGGCCTGAATACACTTTCTTCCTTTCAAAATCAATTGACCTATCGCGCCGGGCGCGGTGGTCACGGCGAAGGCGCCAATCGCACGGGCGCAAGCGGAGATGATATCTACATTCCCGTGCCACCGGGTACGCTGGTGCGCAATGCCGATACCGGCGCCGTGCTCGCCGATCTGACGCACGCTGGAGAAAAAGTTTTATTGGCGCGCGGTGGTCATGGCGGACGCGGCAATACCGTCTTTAAATCGGCGCAAAACAAGGCACCGCGCATTGCTGAAAATGGTGCACAGGGCCAAGAACTTTCGTTGGAACTAGAACTCAAGCTAGTTGCCGATGTTGGTATTATTGGCGTGCCGAATGCGGGTAAATCCACGCTCCTCAGCGTGATCAGCGCGGCTAAACCGAAAATCGCCGACTATCCCTTCACCACCGTTACGCCCAACTTGGGCGTGGCAGAAATGCATCACCGTCAGATTGTGATCGCTGATATTCCTGGCTTGCTCGAAGGCGCGCATGACGGGGTTGGCCTTGGGCTGGAATTCTTGCGCCACATCGAACGCACGCGTGTCCTGATTCACTTGCTCAATGGCGACAGCCCCGATCCATTGGGCGACTTTGAGGCAATTAATCAGGAGCTAATCCTCTTTAAACCCGCTTTGGTGGACAAGCCCCAACTTGTGGTGCTTAACAAAATGGATCTGCCGCACGCGCGCGAGAAATGGCCCGCAATCGAGCAAGCGATTGAAGCGCGGGGGTTGCCCGTCATGTCGATCAGCGCGGCCACTCACCAAAATCTTCAAATCCTACTTGAGCGCGTCCAGGCCATGTTGGATGCGCTGCCGCCGCTAGAAGTAACGCTGGCGAAGGAGCCATTGCCGGAAATCGAACCACCCGAAGATGAGAAAGCCTTCCAAATCTATCAACTTGGTGAACATACCTGGATGGTAGAAGGGACAGCCATTGAACGCACGGCCCATCGCACCCAGTGGACGTATTATGAAGCGGCGATGCGCTTTCAACGAATTTTGAAGGCGATGGGCATTTTCGATGCTCTGCGCGATGCTGGGGTGCAAGATGGCGATAAGGTGCGGATTGGCGAGATCGAACTGGTGTGGGGCTACGAAAACGCCTTTGGCGAATAGTGGCTGGCTAAGCTGAATTTTTAATAGACATGATCGGGAATAACAGGATTGGGTAGACAGGGGCGCTGCTCCTGAAGCGGTGCCACGCATCCAGGTGACACCTCCCTGTTTCCCGATTGACCGTTCGGCTGTTGTTCGGCGAGGTCTTCGACGTGAGCGCTCAGTCGAACGCTCACGTCGAGCCGCACGTCGAAGCCTATCTACTAGAGGTAATGGTTTATGCCGAATTATGTCTAATGTTGGCTCATTGATGAGCCTTGTGCAATCAGTTGCACACTTGTGGCTGAGCGTTTTTACGTTATATAACCGATCGACGTATAGAAAGTTGGCAGGTGAATGGCTTCGATAGGTCAAATTGGCGCTGCTTTGGCAAGCCCTCAACTTGATTCCTCCGTCAAACGCCGGATTGGCGTCTTTGGCGGCACCTTTGATCCAATTCACGTCGGCCATTTGATTTTGGCCGAAGAGGCCTGGTATCAACTGAAACTCGATTGTATCTATCTCGCACCGGCGGGTGATCCACCGCACAAGCAAGAGCGCAAGTTGACGCCGGTGCAACATCGGGTTTGCATGGCGGAATTGGCCACTGCGGATGTCGAGTATTTAACCGTCAGCCATATTGATGCCAGTCGCTCTGGGCCGCATTACACGGCTGATATGGTGCGTTTGTTGCGCGAGCAAGTAGGGCCAGATGTCGAAATCTATTTTTTGATGGGCATGGACAGCTTGCGCGATTTGCCCGGCTGGCATGAAGCAACCTGGCTAGTGGAAAATTGTCGATTGGTGGCCCTCAGTCGCCACGACGTGGCATTAGATTGGGAGAGTCTGGAAGCCGCCCTACCTGGCGTGCTCGAGCGCGTCATTATCCTCGATATGCCCGAAATCGAGATCGCCAGCCATATCATTCAGGCACGCGTACACAACGGGCAACCAATTCGCCATCAGGTGCCACGTCTGGTAGAGGCGTATATTTTCAAGCATGGGCTGTATAAATAGGTAGACAGGTAGATAGGTAGATAGGTAGACAAGGTATGATACTTTCTCCTTTCTACCTATTTACGTGACAACGTTAGTCATCATCCAGAAATAACTTGTAGATTTCATCTTCTGGGAAGCTTATTTGATCGTCGAGATCGTTGGTTCTGAGCTTCCCGGAAGATTGTTAACTTAATTTTGGACGATGACTTAGATGGTAGCGGCCCGTGCGTGCATTGCCCTGGTCACGTGATCGTGCCAACTAGCGACCAATGCTTGACCCGTGCGCTGCACGCACCTCCACCAAGCTAATCGTACGTTGTCGTACTACCTATCTACCTATCTACCTTCCTACTTCGTCACAACCGTGGTTGTTGTCTGAGTTTTCGGCAGCGTCTGTAGCTGCAGCAACAGGAGCGCCGAATTGAATTGATGATCTGCTTGGTCTAGCAATTGATTGCGGGTCATCTTTTGTAACAGCGTGCCATCCACCATCTTTACGGATGGCTTTTGTTCGATCTTAACATCTGGGTGAATGCCTTGACCCTTGATCAGCGCCAACTTGGGTGTTAACCAGTTGGTGACGCCCAAGCGCAGCAGCGAACCATCGCTGAGGGTAAACGGTTGCAATACAGTGCCCGTGCCCAAAGTGGTTTGTCCAACCAACTTGGCGCGGTTATTATCTTGGAGGGCGCCGGCCAGAATTTCAGCCGCGCTGGCCGAGCCTTCGTTGATCAGTGCGATCATCGGAATCTCTCGCGCCAAACCGTCACCTTGCGCCTTGTAAGTCGAAATAGTCCGTTGAGCATCGCGCTCATTCAGAATAATCTCCCCTTCTTTCAAGAATTGACTGCCAACCTGAATCGCTTCTTGGAGATAGCCGCCAGGATTGTTGCGCAAATCGAGGACGATACCCTCAATCCGTGGCCCCTTGGCGCTTTCGTCGTTAATCGCCTGAAGCGATGTCTGCAACTCTTTGCTCGTGTTGGCGGCAAACTGTGTGATCTGGACATAGGCAAGGTTCGTGCCCGGAATTCTTGACCACAAAACACTGTCGATCGTAATGCGCCCGCGTGTAATCGTAATTTGTAACGGGTCAACTGCTTCCGGATGCAATACGGTCAGGACGACCTGCGTGCCGGCCGGGCCGCGAATTTTGCTAATGACTTCCCACTCTTGCAAACTTGTAATGTCTTCACCGTTGACGGCTAGCACAACATCCCCGGCTAGAATGCCGGCCGCCTCTGCTGGTGAACCATGAATGGGGGCCGTAATCGTAAACTGCTCTTTATCTCTGGAAACATAGGCGCCAATGCCCTCAAACGAACCTTCCAGCGAGTTTGCTTCTTGCTTGGCAATTTCTGGGGGGAAAAAGACCGTGTGGTTTTTGTCACCTAATGCGTCCAACATCCCTTGGATGGCGCCATAGGTCATGTTGGTAAAATTAATCTTGTCGCGGTCGACAAAATGGGCGATCACCAGGTCCCAGGTTTCCCAAAAGACCTTAAATTCGGGCGGTGCTTCTGCTGCTAATGCTGGGCGTGCGAGAAAGCCAGTGATATTTCCGGCCCCAAACGCGACAAGGATAGCAAACACAAAAACAATGGTTAATAACCGACGTTGGTGTAATTTCATATCTATCTGCCTAAACCTTTATGAAAGTATCCTGCAAATACGTAAGCTTGATAGGTAAATCGTAATAGAAATCGTAATGTTTGTCTGGTATAATAACGATCATTTGGTATAAGTTTCAGATTGGTGTTATATCTGTCTCCTGACAAACGATATTATGCGACAGGATTAGACTGTCAGTATAATTATTGTATTAATGATTTCTAACAAGTAATTTAGCATTGTTTTAAGCAGCTGTAAGCTGAACCTATGTATAGTGCCTGATGCGGACGCCATCTAATCCTATACTCGGCACGGGCATAGCTGCGTTTTTTGTCATTTGTAGACGGTAGACGGTATAAAAGGCGGTCGGCTGAGCTCACGTCGAAGCCTGAAGCGTCACTGTTTACAAACGCTCTTATCTGTAACCGTTGCGAGTATATAATACCTATGTATAATATAGATAAGAAAAATAAATGTAAGCTTGATTTGGACTTAACGTTAGATTAGTTTTAATATTAACAAAGCGATAACTATTTCCGAGGTGAAAACATTTATGACTGAACAAACTGCATCTACCAATTATGATCCTAAACGCATTCTCGTTGTCGATGATGCTGCCGATACGCGTTTGATGCTAAATTTACGCCTGCAACGCGAAGGTTATACTGTCTACGCGGCCAGCAGTGGCACCGAAGCGCTTGAGATTGTGCAGCGCGAAGGCCTGCCCCACCTTGTCATTTTGGATATCATGATGCCTGGCATGGATGGTTTCGCCGTCGCCACCGAATTACGCAACCGGGGTGATATCCCGATCATTTTTCTTTCTGCCCTTTCCGACACAGACACCAAGGTGGAAGGGCTCAGTCGCTTTGCCGAGGATTATATTACCAAACCTTTCGCATTTTCTGAACTTTTGGCGCGTGTGCGGCGCGTTTTGTTGCGCGTTGCCAATGAACAAGTAGCCGACCCTGAATTGTTGATCGACGAAAAATTGCGCATCAATTTTGCCCAGCAATATGCAGTGGTTGGTGATGAACAAGTTACATTGACGCCCACAGAAAACCGT
>JBBREZ010000116.1:0-15564 GCA_038225095.1 Caldilineales bacterium | reverse complement strand
TGTTAATAGGCGTATGGAGGATGAAATGAGAAATTCACGCATGAACACCAGCAGCACACTTGGTTAAAAGCCTAATAGACAAACCATTTATCCGTAGGCACCCAGGGGGTGCCTACAGGCTACCTACGCTTTTGTATGACTTTGATTTGTTTTCTCTATAAACTCAATGCCAGCACATCACAGCCTCGGCGCTGATAAGACAGTGAAGTGAGGAAAAGAGGTACGGCTACTCGTTCTAGCGGACTACCAAGGGCAGATAGAACAGATTATCAGCGCTTGTTGGTACAACCGCAGGGTCAATATCAATCATGTAGCTACCGATCAGTTCGCCACTGTCCACCTGGTCCCTGCTAGTGACGACACCACTCGCCTTGACAGCGTAGACATCAACAATGAAGAGAAAGGGAAAGCGCGACAGCAACCCAATGCGGAAGTTTTGCGTCAGAGTTTCATTTTGATCCCACTGCTGATTGCCGCCGGGTAGGGCATTGTCGGGTACATGAAGCGTGCTACCCGCTCGGCCTGGTGCGCCGTCGGCATTGAGTAACCAGTTGTTGGTGGTCAGCAGCGTCACCCGATAATAGACGCCGCGCAACGGATTGCCTATATTCTTCAGCTTCAATTGCGCAGTCAATACACCTTTGGGGGATTGGGTCGGATAGATGCTGTCGGGCGTGGTCGTCAAGCTAATCGTGTTGAAGTTCAGCAGCATGAGTTGTCCATTGACCTTAGTGCTGTTGACGGTCCAGGTGTAGCTGGCAGGGGTCGCATCCGTGTTGCTGGCGGCGTCCGTTGCCTTCACCGCAAAGGTGTGGCTGCCCGCAGCTAGCCCGGTATAATTTACTGGGCTGGTGCAGGGTGAGTAGGCTGCGCTATCCAGGCTACAGGCGAAGGTAGTGTTTGTTTCGGTACTGCTGAAGCTGAAACTGGCGCTGCTACTGTTGCTAGGGTTAACCGGCTGGTTGTTGATCGTCGTATCCGGCGCCATGGTGTCCGCCGTGTTAATCGTCACCGTTGCCGACGAAACGCTAGCCGGCAAGCGGGTCAAGTCAATCACCAAGAATTCACCATTATCCTGCTTGCCAGTCGCTGGGCTCAGCTTGGCATGCAGTTGGAAGGGCGGCGCGGCATTGGTCACGCCGTCGATGCCAAAGTCACTGTCGTTACTGATCACGAGGGTGTTGCCGCCGTTTAGAATCGCTACACCTTCCAGCTTATCATGCGCAAAGAAACGCGCCTGCGGGTCGAGCGCTAGAAGCAGGGCAGCCACGTCCAGGTATAAGCTTTTGGTGACGGGTGCAATGCCGCTGTTCGTCAGCGCAGTCATGGAGGCCACTGTGTCCTGGCTTTTGAGCAGCAGTTCTACTGTCTTACCGCCAATCAAGAGGCCACCGCTAGTGGCATTGTAAGTCGCACCGGCCACCGTGCTGTTCGGGCCTACATCCGTAGCGCCGCTGATGTCGATCTTATAGAGCTTCTTGTAGGCGCCGGGCAGGAAGTTGCCATCGCGCTCATCCACCAAGAAGGTGCTGTTCGACAGCGCCGTGATCTCGCTCGCCGAGGTTTTGTTCGTGGTCGGATTGTCGAGCAAGTAGAGATACTCATGTAACTCACCGTTTGCCAACTTGTATGTGACAATGCGCAGCACAGTCAATTTCTTTGCATCGAACCCGGTTAGATCAGTCTGTTGGAGCGCTGACTGCATGATACCGATTAGCGTGCTGCCATCGGGCGTGATAGTTAGACCTTCCATACCACGATTAACCACACGCTTAGCTAGTTCGGCGGGCAGCGTGCCGTCGAACGGCGACAAACGTGCCATCTGTTTACCGGTAGCATCGAAGTGCGTGATGAAGGGGCCATACTCGTCCGAAATCCAGAAGGTGCCATCGGGCAGGGCGACCAAGCCTTCCGGGTCATAGCCATTCGGATCTTTGGCCAGGACGTTGCCGTTCAGATCCGTGATAATCTCACCGGTGTCGGCCTGCGTGTTGACGCGCCCAGAGTACGGGGTGCCATCGGCGGCCTGTAGCTGGATCGTCTGCTCTAGAATGGCCTGGCCGTTGACGAACTTGAACTTACCAATCGCTGGCACAAAAGTCGGGATCGGTTCGATCTTGGTGCCGTTGGGGCCATCGACATTCGGCCCGCGGTCGGTCAGGCCGTAGAATTCATCGATTGCGCCGGGGACTGGATAGAGCGATGAACCGTAGCCATCCGCAGCGACGCTGACCCCACCAAAGGCGCCAAACGGCGGCAAATGGGTGCTGTACAGTTGGACGGCATTGCTTACCGTGTAATGGAAGCTATCGGCGCCGGTGTAACCAATCGTCGGCGTATAGCTGAATGAGCCGTCGGCATTCAGAGTCAGGGCGCCGTGGATCGGCACAGTGGAAGAAATCACTGTCAACGGCGCGCCCGTGTCGTTCGCAAAAATGCCTTGGCTGGCGTTGACAACGAGCGGTATACCTACCTCAGCCGTGTAGACGTCAGCGTTGGCCTGGGGCAGCGCATGGAGGTTGAGGCCAATCAGTACCGGATCATGGTCGGAGACGCGGAACTGATCTGGCGCGTAGAGGCTGGCTTGCTGGCCGGCGCTCTTGAAGTCGGTGTTGTAATCGAGGACACTCGGCTCGTCGGCGTTGATATGCCAGTCACCTATGCCCGCCACTTGTTGAGTCAGCGAAGCCGAGGCCAGCGCGTGATCAAGATAACCCCACTGCCCATTGAACGCATAGGAATAAGCCTTGGGGCCATTGAACGCGGCAATTAGATTGATATAACCGGCGTTTTTGATCGCTGTAATTGGGTCTTCCAGCGCATACGAGTTCAGATCGCCGATGATCAGCACATCCGGATCACCGGTGCCGGTCGGATTAATCGCCAGCCAGTTGACAAGCTCGTTGGCCGCCTGGGTGCGGGTCAGGTTACAGTTGCCCTGACCATCGCCCGTATCTGGGTCTGGGCCGACGGGGCTGATGTTATCAGCGCAGCCAGAACCCTTCGACTTGAGATGATTCACCGTCACAATGACGCGTTCGCCGGTGGAATTTTGCTGGAAAGACTGTGCCAACGCTGGGCGATTGCGGCCAGTGACACCCGCGCCGGTGTTGTAGAGACCAAAAGCGCCAGTGTTCAGCACAGCGGTGTTGCCAACCGGCGTGACTGTCGCTGGTTTGTAGACTAGGCCGACCCTAATCGCATCGGTGCCCAGGGCATTCGTCTGGCCGGTCGCCGCATCGACATCGATCCGCGCGTAGGTGCCGGGCGCAGTCGCAGCGTTCATCCGATCGACGAGGAATTGGATTGCGCTGTCCGGTCCATAGCCATTGTTCTCCACCTCGATCACGCCGAGAATGTCGGCACCGCTGCTCGTCAGTTCGGTGACGGTTTTGGGCCATTGGCGGGCAAATTCAGCCGCGTCATTGGTGCCGCGACAATCGGTCGCCGCACCACCAACCCCGTTGGTGCAGTTGGTAAACGTGTTAAAGAAGTTAAGCAAGTTGGCCGGCATTACCTTTACCGTGCCGCCAACCGCGGGCGGGGTAAGTGGACGAGCATTGGCCGGTTGGAAGATCGGCACGCCGCCGCCCAAGGCGTTGATCGGGCGCAGGCGATAGGCATTGGCACTGGCCGCATTACCGCCCCACGTATAGCTCAACACGCCGACCAGATTGGTGGCGCTGTCGCCACCGCGCAGGGTGTTGCTCGCGCTCAGCGCGTTGCCGCTGCGTCCGAACTTGATTGGGTCGGGGTTCTGGTTCTGTAGCTCATCGTCCACAATGAGGCGGTTCAGATCGTTGGCTGCCTGCAAAGCCAGCGCGGGCGCGCCGGGCGCAACAATGTTGGTCGGCTGGCTCAATCGATCCGCCGAAGACATGACCACTTGGCCAAAGCGGCCTAGCTGAAAATGCTCCGTTACATACAAAGTCTGCGAAAAGCGCACCAACATGCCTTCGTAGCGTTCCAAATAGGCCACACCATTCACCGCCGCCGGGAAAGGCAGCGTCACATCGACGGGCGTAACCGTTGCAGTGCTACCGCAATTCTCAACGGCTGAAGCTGTGATCTGGGTTTGGTCCTGAAACTCAGCGGCTGTACCTGTCACCTGCACAATTTGACCGAGGCTGACGTTGTTGCTCCCGTTGTCGAAGACAAAGATCCCCTCGGAAGTCGCAGGGTCAGCGTCGGCGGTCTGCTCCTGCAGATAGAAACCGCGCAGTGCGGGCGCGGCTCCTTCGTAATCACCAACCACCACGCCTTGCGCGGTCACAGTGCCGGTGATCAACGCCGTGTTGCCCGCGCCCTGGATCGCATAGATCGCAGTGTCGGGCGCGGAACAAGCCACGGGTGGCACGCCTGTCACCGTAATGGTTGCGGTGGCACTATCAATGCTACCGGCGGCGTTAGTGACGCGCACCCAATAGCTAGTGGTTGCAGAAAGCACTGGGGTGGTGAAGCTGGAAGCATTCGCACCGACAGGCATAGTAGTGTCACCCGCACTGCCCTGATACCACTGGTAGGTAAATGGAGCCGTACCGCTGGCCACCACATGCAAGGTAGCCGTCGCGCCGTTGGCGATGGTTTGACTGACTGGTTGGGTGGTAATGCCAGGGGCAACGGGGTTGGAGGAACCGTTTCCCGGTGCTAATGCTACACCGCGGAATGCCGTATTGGCTGCGGCAGTGGCGATAGTGCCGAGCGTACCCGCCAGATCGACATTGTAGCCGGTTGCATCGGTGAGTGTATACAAAGAACCGTCGCCACTAGCGGTGCTACCACCAGTGGTTGCATATAAGGTAACCGTCGTCCCGTTGACAGCACCGGTCAGGCCACGGACGGCGCTGGCTGTGATGGCGCCTTTCGCCACCCAACTGCTCCCAACCAATGCATACTTTTGGATTTGTCCCGGTGTATCGTCGGCCACATAGAGTGTATCAACGCCGGCAACGCCGGCGTCTAAATCCACCAAGAAAAAGCCATAAGGACTGCCGGCGGTCGGGAAACCCGGCAGATTGGTAATCGTTTGCCCAGCAGTTGTGGGGAGGCCAGTGCCGACTATGCCAATGCGAACG
Source organism: Caldilineales bacterium (assembly GCA_038225095.1). GTDB lineage: Bacteria > Chloroflexota > Anaerolineae > Caldilineales > Caldilineaceae > JAPLGZ01. The sequence goes on along the minus strand of JBBREZ010000116.1, from coordinate 10,489 downwards.
GCCATGCCAGAACTGGTGGAAATGGACAATTGTCGGTTAAAAATATTGACCTGGCGGAGATTGACCACCGTTGCACCCACCTGGGTCGAAGTGGTGGAGCCGAGGGTCGCATAGCGGACACCCCCGGCACCGCCGGCAACCCAGAGGTCAGTGCCATTTGCACTGACGGCACTGCGCGGGTTATTGCCACTGGCGAAATCACTTAATGCAGTAGAGGTGTCGATATTACCATTCGCATCAACATGGCCAACTGTGCGCGGGACAGTTGACCCGGTTGTTCCACCCAGCGAAAGGGTGCCCCCTGGATTCGCAGCGTAGCCCGTGAGCAAAAGGTATTGACCATCGGTGGAACGGGTGAGTAAACCTTCCGACGTCGCTGTGCCGCTTGCGATCAATGGCTTATTGGCGCCACTGCTAACGGTCGGCAGTGCAATTGATTGCACCAACGTGCCACTGAGCGTATATTCGTCCAGAAAGACCGCATTGCCGGTGTTAACAAGGCTGGCACTACCGTCACCCACGCGATAGACAACGATATTACCAGGGGTAAATGATGCGGCCAGGGCCACTGAACCAGGCAGCAGCAACAGGAGAGTTAGGGCAAGCGCCACACTGAACACGACCCAACTCAGGCGCGATAACCTGTGCTGGGCAGAATAAAAAGTGGAAACCACAAGCGAACGAGCGGATCGCACGGTGATGGCCCGTTTCGCCATCATTTGCGCAGCGCTCCAACGGGAAGCCACGCCGCGCAAACGACAAAACTGATTGATCTCAAACACAATTCTTTCCTTTTCTTACTAAAATTACAAATTTAGGCGATACAAACTTATATAGATAGGCAAGGATCGTAACCGGTAGCTATCAATGAGTATGCTGATCTTTTGCTAACATACTGTTTACAAGTAATTAAGGATTTTTTATTATTTGGCCCTTTTCCCTAGTGCCAGTTTAGTTAGGCAAACTACAACACATTTGTAGGGTAGCGCGAAGAGAAAATCGGGAGACAAGACAACATAGCTGGCGGTGAGCTTACCGCCAGCTATGCTAGACGCTAGATGATTGTGGGCCATGCGTCTTGGCTAATCAGGCGCTTAGGGGTACGTTGATGAATTTAAACTGGCGTAGAGGGCTACCAGTGCTCAAGGCCCAGCAGTTTTTTGCCAAGATCGGTTAAGTGGGCCGGCTCTGCGCTGAAAGTCAGGCCAAATTTTTCTCTCATTAATTCAGCCACCTGCTTGCTTAAAAGCTCTACGGCCAAAAAGGAGCCACTGATGCCATATTGCGGGCCGGTCGCTTTTGCCTCAACAATATCGGCGTCTTCCCAGGGTTTACGCGCCGCTAGCAAAGTTGGCAATTCGTGCAATTGCGCTGCCGTCAAGCTCGGTGTGCAACGAACTTGCGGCAGGGAGTGAAGATTGGCCGGGTTGTCAAGGATGCTGCGCAACCACGGGTTGGCGACACCTTCGGGCACGCCCAGCGCGTCGGCCACGACGCGCGGATAGGTGCCGCAACGCCAGGAATTGATGCGCGCCTGTCGCAACGGTTCGCCGCCATAGATCAGACTTTGGTGGCGGGCCGTCCCTTCGGGCGTCATCGAGATATACTGGGCCAGGCGCGGTTGATCAGCGACATTTTTGCCATTGCCGTGTAGTAGCGCCACGTTCCAGACTAAAAAGTCACCGGCCTTGCCCGGAATCGACTTGGCTTCCAGCCCTTCCATCACCCATTCTTTGATCGGATGTTGCTTTTGCATCATCCAGTCGCGCCCGCTCGTACCCGACGGCGGCGTCCCTTCATCGGCGGTGTGAGTTGCCTGCCACTCCAGCAAACGACGATGCGAGCCGGGCACACATTGAAAGCCGCCCATCGCTTCAGTGGTGTCGGTCAGGTAAAGCACACCTTGATATAAAGGTTCAGGCGGTTTCGTGGGATCCATATCCCAATGCAGAAAACCCTGGTGATGCCACTGCTCATTCACCGGTGGGTTCAGGTTCACCCGATCCAGTACAACCCAGAGCTTTTCCGTGCCCCAGAGCTCGGTAAAAATCGCGTGCAGTCTCGGCGCCTGGCGATTATCCCACATTGGCTGAGTGTTGGACATATTTACCATCGCGCCTTCTAGCAATGGTTCTTGATACCAAGAGGTAGGATTATCCGGGTCTTTGCCGGTATAGGTCCAGATAGCATCGATGACGGCTTGCAAATTCGCTTGGGAAACTACATTGGGAATCACAACGTAGCCATATTCGTCCCAAAATTGCTTGTCGAATGAGGTCATTTTCATTTCCTTTCTTAGAGACGGTCTGAAAAGAATTCGTAGGTGCGGTTTGTAACCGCACAATCAGGGGATGACCGAGAACGTGCGGTTACAAACCGCACCTACAAAGTCCCTGATCCACCCTTTTCAGACCGTTTCTTAGTTATAATAAATGCGGAGCCTCACTCCCCAGCAGGGTCTCCTGAATCAAAGGGCAGCGTTCAGGCGAGGGGGAGCCGGAGTCATGCAGTTCTCTTCTCTTCTGAAACAGCTCTTCCTTCAGGAGACCCTTCGGGGGTGAGGCCAAATGATTAGCCCTTTAACGCGCCGCCGATCAGGCCTTTGCCCATGAACCGTTGCACCAGAAAGGTCAAGATCAACACGGGTACGAGAATCACACTGCTGGCGGCATAGAGCCGGCCCCAGAGGATCGCTTTATCCGTGATAAACGTCAGGATGGACGGCGCCAACATCTGCGCTTTGCCCCCACCGAGCACGCTGGCAAATAAAAACTCATTCCACGAAGCTAAGACCAAAAAGACCGAAGTGGCGGCCAGCCCCGGCGCAGCCAGCGGCAACACAATGCGCAACAGGGCTTGCGTGCGGGAACAGCCATCGACCAGCGCCGCTTCTTCCAACTCCACCGGTAGTTCGATGAAAAAGCTATGCATCATCCAGATTGTAAAGGGCAAGTTAAAGATCAGAAACGCCAGAATCATCCCCCCATAAGTATTTAAAAGGTTCAGGTTGCGCCAGAGCACGTAGATCGGCACCAGGGTCACGATGGGTGGAATCAGACGCGTGATGAGCACCCCGGTCATGATCGCCCGCCGGGCGCGCAGTTGCGAGCGCGCCAGCGCATAAGCAGCCGTGCAGCCGATGAGCAAGGACAGCAGCGTACTGCCCACCGAGATGATCACCGTGTTCAGCAAGTAGCGCGGGAATTGACTCTGGCCGGTTCCCGTCATCTCTTTGGTCATCCCCTCCAACTCGGTTGGGATGGTCAAGCCCAAGACGACCTCGTAGTTGTGCAAGGTCGGCCAGAAAAACCACTTGGGGGGCATGGCGAACACATCTACCGGCGTTTTTAGAGACGAAGCGAAGGTCCAATAGATCGGGAACAGCATAAAAAGCGACCAGAGCAGCAAAATCCCATATTGCAGCGTGCGCTTTAATCCGTGTCGTCTGCCCCGCGTCAGCAGCACCAACCCTTGCCTGACCGGTTTCGCTTCCACTTTCGTTGCCGTGATCGAAGTCATTTCTAGCCCCTTTATAATCCGGTAGACAGTAGTAGGGAGTACTACTGTCTACCGTCTACTGTCTACCTTCTACTTACTGATTCACCAGTGAAAACTTCCTATCCTTCACTTGGAAGAGGAAGAACTTGCTATTGGCGACCTGATTGTTTTCATCGAAACTTACGGGAACACCCAGCGGCGTCTTGTCCAGTTTCGTGGTCTTGAGCATGGCAAGCACGCATTGACGGGTGACGGCGCCCGCCTTGGCGCAACGTTCGATTGCATCCAGCGCCACATAAGTTGTCAGCGCCGAAGCGCCACCGAAAGCGCCAAAATCCTTGCTGAATTCTTTTACATAGCGATCAGTGTATTCTTTCGCATCGGGCACCTGTGCGGGATCGGGCGAGAAGACTGAGACATAAGAACCCTCTAACGCCTTGCCGCTGGCCTTGAGCACATCGGGCGAGAAACCGGCGTCGGCCAGGAAGTACGTGCCCTTAAAGCCCTGTTCTTTCAGTTGGATCACCAAGGTGGAAAGTTGGTTGCCGATCTGCCCAGGGAAGAAGACCACGTCAGAATTGGCCGCAATAATTTGGGTGACGAGCGATGAGAAGTCGGTGTCATCATTCTTGACCGAAGCGCGCTGGATATCGGTGACCCCGCCGGCCTTGAGCGCAGCAGCCAGTTCATCGTCCAAGCCAGCCGCATACGAAGATTGGTCGTCGACCAGGTAGGCAGATTTGACCTTTAAAGTGTTCAACATAAAAGTCGAGTCAGTGGCGCTTTGATCAGCATCGCGCGGGATTGGCCGGAAAAAGGTGGGCGTGACCTTGTCTTTGGCGGTGAGGTCGGTGCGGGTGCAGGAATGCGTCAAATGCGCCAGGCCCGCTGCGGCGAAGATGGGCTTGGTCGCCTCACACTCTTGGCTGCCAGCCGGCCCAACGACGACGACAATGTTGGGATCGCTCACCATGCGCTCGGCGATTGTTTTCGCCGTGTCAGGGTTCAGTTCGGTGTCACCCTCCACTAACTCAACCTTCATGCCGGTGCGCTCGTTGAAAATGTCAACTGTCACCTTCGCAAAGCCCTTTTGCTCTTGGCCGAGAAAGGCAGCGCCACCCGTCAACGGCGACATCAAGCCAATCTTGATCGTCTTGCCGCTAGTCGCTGCCGCTGGGGCAGCCGCCGGTTGGGCTGCTTGTGGCGCCACCGGTTGACAAGCTGCGAAAACCATCGCGATCACGACAAGCACGCTGAGGATCCCAAACATTCTGTTCAGACGTTTCATACGAGTTTCCCCTCTATTGCTGAATAAGTGTGAAAAAAGCAAGGATTACTAATTGGTAGGTTCTGGAATTACCCAAACCCGCAGTGACCAGCGAGCAGGTTGGTGAATGCAGTTATCAAGTGGACCGCGCCCCAATCTGCCAAGCGGAGCTTCATGATTGGAGTCCGAGTTCACAATGCGCATTTGGGATACTTCGGCGAGGTAAATAAGCGAAAATTGGATATGGACTATGTTAGCTGGTTTTCAAAAAAAGGTCAACTCCACTTTGTACCATTTTTTTGCATTGTGCCCGTCGTTGTTTTGTTTCGTTGCTATGCGTTCGGGTACAATCTTGTATCTTTATTATTTGGGGCCATTCGATCAACAGGAGAAGCTATGAGCACAGGCAAACAAACGGTCAGCAGTGGTACAACTTTCGAAGCAATCGCCGGTTATAGCCGAGCCGTGCGCATTGGCGACCGCATCTTGGTTTCCGGCACAACCGCCACCGGTCCTGATGGCCTAGTCGGCGGTGATGATCCAGCCGCCCAAGCGCGTTATGCATTGGAAAAAATCGAGAACGCGATCAAGCAACTGGGCGGACGCTTGGAAGATGTCGTGCGCACCCGCATCTATGTCAGCGACATTGCCAACTGGGAGGCCGTCGCCCGCGCCCACGGCGAACGTTTCGGCCAAATTCGCCCGGTCAACACGCTGGTCGAGGCAAAACTGGTCGGCCCGCAATATCTGGTCGAGATCGAGGCGGAAGCGGTGATTGGCGCGGGGGGATGATTTTTGATTTACGATTTTTGATTTACGCTTGACGAAGTGGATTTGCTAACGAGATCACTCGTCACTCAATCGCTTCGAGTGGCGCATGCGCCAGAAGTAATTGACGATTCACGAGAGATTTCGTCTACCAAGCTACTTCGTCAATCAAAAATCGTAAACCGTAAATCTCTAGGAGAGCCATGCATTTTAGTCTACGTCTCAACAATGACCTGAAAATTTCCGAATACATCGCGCTGGCCCAAGCGGCCGAAGCGGCGGGGTTTGATCAGCTTTGGGTTAGCAACGACCTTTTTCTGCGCAGTGATCTGGTGATCCTGGCCGCCGTGGCGCAAGCGACGCAACGCATTCAACTAGGCACGGGCATTCTGAACCCATACACGATCAACCCCGCCGAAATGGCGATGTTGGCGGCGACCATGGACGAGTTGAGCGGCAACCGTTTCAATTTAGGCATAGCCGCCGGCGCGGGTGAATTTCTCAAGTGGGTGGGTATTGAACAAACGAAGCCGCTTGCTGCCACGCGTGAAACCATCTTGGCTGTGCGCCAATTATTGGCAGGTGAACGCGTGGAAATGCAAGGCGAGTTTTTGCACTGGACTGGCGAAGCTTACTTGCGTTTCGCTGCGCCACGCATCACGCCGATCTATGTGGGCGCGATGGGGCCCAAGATGCTCACGTTGGCTGGCGAACTGGCCGATGGCGTCCTCCCGCTGCTCTTCCCGCCCGAACACTATTTTGGCGTCAAACCTTATATCGATCAAGGCATCGCCACGCGTCCTATGCACCTCGCCCCGCTCGATTTTGCTACCTGTCTCTGGGTCTCATTGGCCGAAGATCAGGCGGCGGCGCGGCGCGTGTTGGCGCAAAAAATCGCCTATTATGGACACGCGCTTGGATCGTTAATTTATGAACGCCTTGGGGTAATGCGCGAAGATTTTCTACCAATTGAACACGCCATGATGATCGAGCGCGATGAAGAAAAGGCGATTGGCCTAGTCGACGAACGTATGTTGCGGATTGGCGTGGTCGGGCAACCAAAGGATGTGATCGAACGGCTGGAACCGTTGGTCGCCGCCGGCGTGCAGCACCTCAGCTTTGGTCCGCCGCTGGGGCCGGATGTGATGGTGGCTGTGCGCTTGCTCGGGCAAGTGGTGGCGCATTTTCGAGACCGGTAAAGCTCCGCTATTTCATTATTCCTTGCGCGCCACTGCCGCGTTTGCCTGCACACTCGTCCACGCGATCGGGCTCACATCATCATGGCGCAAAGTGCGTTGGCCTACCCGATCAATGCGCATGATCAGGCGGCAGGCCGGGTCGGGACAGGTGATGCGACTGTCGGTCTCCATCCAATCCGCCGGATGATTGAGGCGCTGTTTGGCTGGTAAGAAAGGCACGGTCGAATACAGGGCATAGAGGCAAAAGTCCTTGCCATCCGGCAGCGAAATTTTGCCACCCCGCATATGAAAACAATCACCTACCGTCATGTTGCAGGTACAATTGCCTTCGATCTGTTCCACAACAATAGTCAGATCGTAGAGTTGAAATTGGTCTGATTGGCTAGATTCGTCGTTCATTCTCAGTTAAATTTTTATTATCGCTGAGGTATCACAAGTAAAAGTGATATGTTTAGCATGGCATCAATCGAACTGCGAAAAAGGCTACTACAAGATTTTGCAACGAATTACACAAATTGTGCGAATTAAAAAATTTGTGTAATTCGTTGCAAAAATGCCCTAATTTTACTTCATCGTCACTTCGCCGGTCGAACCGTCAAATGTACCGACTTCGCTAAAATCAGAGCCATCTGCCTTTACCTGTTGTACGCTGTAATAGGCAATCGCCTGATCGCCGTTGGCGTCTAAATAGGTCTGCACCGCCGTGCCAATGTAATGGGCCGCGATAAAGGGTAGAATTTTCTGCACGTTTTCACCCTTGTTGCCTGCGGTCAAGATCGAGAGCATCGCAATGTTGGCGGCGTCATAGGCGTAATTGGTGAAGGGACCGGGGTCGCTGCTAAATTTCTGCTTGAATGCAGCTTTGAATGGCTGCGTGTTGGGATTCTGACGCTCGGTGGTGGTGACCACGGTAAAGTGCGTTTGCGCCAGGAACTTGGCGTGCGCAGGGTCTTTTAGAATATCTTTATTGACCAAATTCTCGGCCCCCAACCAGTCCACCGTGCCCAGCACCTTGTCCACGGCGGCCACTTGCAGCGCCTTTTGTGCATCGCCCAGGAAACAGACGCAGAAGACGGCGGTTGAACCCGCGGCTTTGAGGCGGGTAACTTCGCTGCTCAACTTGGTCACTTCGCTCGAAAGATCGGTGGGTTCGGACGCATATTTGATCGCCACCACTTCACCGCCGCCCGCGACCTGAAACCCCTTCGTGAAAATTTCATGCATGCCATTGCCAAACGGATCGTCCACTTGCAACAAGGCAATATTCTTGTATTGGCGCGCCGTCGCAATCTTTATAAAAGCCTGCGCCGCAAACGTGTCAGACGGATACATCACGCGGAAGATATAATCGTCGGGGATGCCACCGGCGGGTGCGCTCGACGCTGGGGCAACAATCACGATCTTGTTGTCGTCGGAAAACTGCTTGGCGCCCAACACTTCACCAGTCGTCAACGGACCAACCACCACCTGCGCGCCGCTGGTCTGCACCACGGTTTGCACGGCTTTAGCCGCGCCATCGGGCGTGCCTTTGGTGTCGGCGCTGGCAATCGTAAATTGCACGTTCGAGCCAGCCGCCTTCAACTGTGCGTTCATCTGCTCGACGGCCAGTGCAATGCCTTTGCCAAAGTCGGTGCCAAAGGAGCCGAGCGAACCGGTAAATGGTTGCACGACGCCGAGCGTATAATTCTGCGGGCCAGCCGCTGCACCCGCCTGACCGGGGGTTGCCACCGGTTGGCAACTGCTCAAAAGCAGGCTCAAAACAAGCGCGATGGCGCTAAAACGGATTCTTTGCATAGAATATAACTCCTTGGGTAAGACAAAATGGATTGGATGGAATAGCGGTGGAAAATGGTAATCGCTGCTCGCACTATACAACAGGAAAGGGTGGGGAGCAAGTTGCAAAGGATTGGGGTGTGGCCGAGGAAAGCGCGTGGCAACACCGTCTACCCTCCGCAGTTCAAACGGCGTTGCCATGCGTGGGTGGCTTTATGGTTTAGCTTTGTTTAGTGGCTGTTCCAACGGGCGCAGACGTTTTTCAAACTCAGTCTGCCGGTTGAATAGGGCAAGCTGGTTTTGCAACAGATGCCCGATCACTTGTTCTGGGGTCAGTTCACCTTTGGCCCATTGCTGGATCAGGTCGGGAATGGTATAAGTAGACAATGGCGTATCCTTTCTGGCTGCTTGAAGCGATCAATATTGCCGATTGCGGAGGGCAATAAAAAACGGCCACCTCCCAACAGTCATGTTGTCAAAGCGGCCGTCAACTTGATCGCATCGCACAAGGCAGATACAATAAGCCTTAGCCCCAGACTGGTTGCTTCAGTTTGGAGGTCAGCCGCCTTATGGGTGCTAGTTACACTCAGAGGCGGCGTTTTTTATTGTGGAGACATCATAGCGATTTCGGTGCGTTCTGTCAAATGCCAAAAAAGCCTGCTTGCCTTACTTTTTTAGGGCGCTCTCCAAGGCTGGATCGCAAGTTGGGGGCGCGACCAACGCCGTGCGTCGCACTGGTCAGCACCTGATGCGTTAATCCGGACCGGCTTGACCAGTGCAACGCACGCTACCTGCCCCCAACTTGAGATACACCCGCTCCCCAAGGATTGCTTTGGGGAGATCGGGGAATATGCTATAATTTGCTCAGACTTGTCATTTAAGCTTGACGTGGGTAGGAGAAGTGAGTTGATGGCAACCGCATCACTTCGTGAACAATTGTATCAGCAATTAGATCATTTGCCGGATGATCTGATTGCCGAGATTGCTGATTTCACGGCTTTTGTGTTGGCGTGCCGGCGTAAAGCAATTGATTATACTGACTGGGATCAAACGCAATGGCGCGCATTTGTACTTGAGCAATTTTTACGTGAAAGTGACGAGGATGTCGAATACACGCTTGAAGATGCCAAAGAAGTGTATCATCAATGAAACCAGGCGAAATTGTCCTGATCCATTTTCCCCCAAGCTGATTTGCAAGCCGGTAAGTTACGCCCGGCTTTGGTTGTCGCGCATGCCCCAGGTCCATACTCGGATGTCTTATTAGCATTAATCACTTCACGCGATTATCAAGCAGTCGCGAATTTCGATGAAATCATTGCGCCATCCGATCAAGATTTCGCAGCAACTGGCCTCAAAACGCGTTCAGTTGTGCGCTTGGCGCGGTTAGCAACTGTCGATGTGTCCGTTATTAACGCTCGGTTGGGATTGATTTCGCAAAGTCGGCTTATCGGAATTCACCATCGCTTAAGCGAGTGGCTGAAAACGAGTTAACACGAATGATGGGGATCAACCTTCGCTGCCAGACGAAGATCGCACCCAACCCAATAGCACCCACCAACAAAACTGGCTGACCCGCTTGCTCCAGCGTTTTCGGAGACAGCCGGATGGTAATCTCATTGTCGCGTAGATTGGCGAACTTTTCTGCTCGGATGCGCTTAAACTTGACCACAACAACTACTAGAGAACGCAAATAAAGATGGCCCCAATGCGCAGCGAGCACGCAGGGTGCGACTAGACCGGCACCCTGCGTGTCTGCTCGTCTTTTGTAGCACTTTTATTTGGTTTGTCTATTAGATATTATGCGGCAACAACGGGTTGATGGCGTCGCCATATTGCTTTTTGAGTTTACTCATTTGGTCGTTCAAGCCGGCGGCCAAGGCAAGCGTAATCGCTGTCGTCAGCGTTGCCTGCCATGCTTCCTGAGCCCCTTCGCGCCAAAGCGTCTCCGCATATGTCTTCAAAAAGAGCACTCGATGCAGTGGCC
>JBBREZ010000115.1:0-15661 GCA_038225095.1 Caldilineales bacterium | reverse complement strand
ACAAGGCCGGCAATCTCTTGCAATTTGGCATCGACCCATATGACGCCGAAGGCGGGGTTGGGCCGGGCACTGATGGTTTCTTCTTAACTGATTCCTGGGGCTTTGACTATTTCGATGAAGAAAAGAAGACCTTTAACTTCGACAACGAACTGATGGCCAAAGGCATCGATGTCATGGACGAGTTTGTGAAGATTATTGGCGCCGACAACTTGGCCGGGTTCCGCAAGGTTGAAGGGCAAGGCAGTTGGGGCGGTTCTTACAATTCTGAAAAGCAAGCAATGATCATCGAAGGCTATTGGCATCCAGGGGAGACAGCCAACGAAAAGCCGGAGGTGTCGAAGGTCAACAAAGCGACCTGGGTTCCAGTGCCCGAAGAGCGCCGTGGCAAAAAGATTCAATTTGGCGGCGGCCACATGGCCCAGATCTTCAAGGATGCCAAAAACAAAGACGCTGCCTGGCCGCTGGCGGAATGGATGCAATCCAACTCCTTCTGCGACATTATTTTTGATAACATTGGCTGGTTGCCGGCCTACAAGCCTTATTTTGACAAGGCCGATCCCAAGAAATATCCTGGCCTGGACTTCTATTTCCAATCGATCAAGGATGCGGATTACTGGGGCAAGTTCATCCGCTGCCCAATTGAAGATTTCATTTCGACAAAATATATTGAGATCCGCGAGTCTGCCTACCGCGGCAAGATGACGGGGGCAGAGGCCGCCAAGGCACTACAAAAAGCCGCCGACGACGAATGGAAGAACCAGGGTTTGAGCTAAAACACTAGTGACCAGCGAACAGTCGATGCAGTAAGGAGTGGAGGGAGCATCCTCAGATGTGGCTCTGCTCAGAAAGCCACATCTGAGGATGCTCCCTCCACAGCAAATGTGCTTACCGGAATGCCATTTGCTGGTCACTGGTCATTACATAAAAAGGAATTTCTATGGCACGCGCTATCGTCAATCCATTACGCTCGCCCGCCGAGCGTCACAACCTACTCCTAGGCATCATCTTTGCCTCACCTTGGATTATTGGATTTCTGCTCTTTACGTTAATCCCGCTCGGCTCATCGTTGTACTACAGCTTCACCCGCTATGATTTGTTGGGCGATCCGGTGTGGATCGGACCGCGCAACTACAATCTTTTGCTCACCAACGATGCTGATTTCCGGATCGTTATGTACAATACGTTGTGGTGGGTGCTGATCAGCAGTCCGCTTGGCGTGATTTCGGCTTTCTTGATGGCGCTTTTGCTCAATACGAATATTCTGGGGCGCTCGATCTTCCGCTCTGTCTTTTTCTTCCCGTCGATTGTGCCCGTGGTGGTGACGGCTTTTGTGTGGCAATTTTTGCTCAGCACGCAATACGGTGCGATCAACGGTCTGTTACAAGGCTGGGGCTTCCCCATTATTCCCTTTCTTGCCAACCCCGCCTATGTCAAGCCTTCGCTCGTGTTGATTCACATGTGGTCGCAAGGCAGCGCCATGGTTATCTTCTTGGCAACGTTGCAAGATGTGCCGCGCACCCTTTATGAGGCGGCGGAAATTGACGGGGCCAATAGTTGGCAGCGGCTCTGGAGCGTCACAGTGCCCATGGTCAGCCCGGTGATTTTGTTCAACCTGGTCATGAGCCTGATTGCCGGCTTTCAGAATTTCACGTTGCCTTGGTTAATGACCCAGGGCGGGCCAGAGAAAGCCACTGAATTTTATGCCATCTTTTTGTATCGCAACGCCTTTCAATATCTGCTGATGGGCAAAGCTTCAGCGCTGGCCTGGATTCTGTTTGTGATTATCGTGCTCTTCACCGTCTTGGTCTTCCGCGTGTCCGGCCGTTACACCTACTACGCAGGCGGCGGACGGTAGAAAATGGGTAACGGTTAATTGTTAATGAGCGTGAGTAGACCTAGCATTAACCATTCGCAATTGGCAATTCACAATAGACATGATTCGGAACAAGCAGTCACCACGAGTAGACGCCCATCAGTAGATGGGACGAAAACAGGTAGGCATTACCTGTATACCCATCTTTGTTAATCAGTATAATGTCTAATAAATAATTCATCTGGAGTATTTGGCTTATGGCAACCCGAACCTCAACCCAAGCAACATCGCTAACGCTGGCTAAGACGACGACCCGTTCCAAAGGCCGATTACGTAAGCTAGGCGTCAATGGCATACTCAGTGAACTGCTAAAGTATGTTGTGCTGCTCGTGCTGGCCGCCAGTTTTATTTTGCCTTTTTACTGGATGGCCTCGTCGGCGCTAAAAGATGACAACCAAATTTATACCGTCCCGCCGATCTGGTTGCCCTCGCCGGCCCTGTGGAGTAACTTTTGGAATGCGTGGAACACGCCCAGTCTAAACTTTAATCTATATACCTATAACACGGTGGTGAAGTACGCCATTCCTGCTGCGCTTGGCACCGTGCTGTCGTCGGCATTGGTCGCCTACTCATTTTCACGCATTCGCTGGATCGGGCGCGATACAGTCTTTGGACTCGTGCTGGCTACGATCATGATCCCCGGTTGGGTCACGATTGTGCCGCTGTTTATCATTTTTAAGCACCTGGGCTGGCTGAACACTTTTCTACCACTGGTGGTGCCTCGTTTCTTTGGCAACGCCTTTTTTATCTTTCTGCTTCGCCAATTCTTTTTGACGATTCCCACCGAGTTGTCGGATGCGGCTAAAATTGACGGCGCCAACGAATTTCAGATTATGTCCCGCGTCATTCTGCCCTTGACCAAACCGGCCCTCACCGTCGTGGCCCTGTTCTCGTTTATGGATGCGTGGAACGACTATTTTGCGCCATTGATCTATGTGAATATTGACTCGCAATGGGTGTTGGCCCTGGGTGTGGAAAAGATGCGGGCGGCTGTTTACGAGATGGGCAATCAGCAATTGGCCTATCCCTACTTGATGGCCGTCAGCACCCTTGTCACGTTGCCGATCTTTGTGGCCTTCTTCTTTGCCCAGAGGACGTTTATTGAGGGGATTTCGTTGACAGGGATCAAGGGGTGATAGATTTTGGATTTACGAAGTGATTTCGCTAAGAAACGGTCTGAAAACTACTTGTAGGTGCGGTTTGTAACCGCACGGTCTCGGTTACACCACCAACGTGCGGTTACAAACCGCACCTACAACGCCCCGTCTACGCAGCCAATCCGACCTTTTCAGACCGCTTCTAACGAAGTGGCCTCGTAAATCATAAATCAAAAATCGTCCATCTACCCCACTTCCTGTAAAGCTTGCTCGACGACGGTTAACGTCTTCTCCACTTGCTCCTGGCTATGCGCGGCCGAGATATACCAGACGCCGCGTTCGATCAAGCGCACACCGCGCTGTAACATCGCCAGAACGAAACGTGCGTAGCGTTCTTTGTCACAATGCACGGCATAATCACGATAATCTTTGATCGCCGGCAGTTCGGTGAAGGAAACATGGAAGGCCGTTGGCAAGCCTTGCACGTGCAGGGGTAGGCCAAACCGTTTGCCAATTGCGCTGATGCCCTCCATCAACGTTGTGCCCGTCGCTTCCAGATGTTGGTAAACCGCGCCATGATCCTTTTCCAACTCGGCAATCGCCGCGGCGGAAGCAGCCATCGAGATCACGTTGCTGTTAAACGTGCCCGAGTGATTGACATCCTGGGCAAAACGGATCATGTAGTCATGCTTGCCCACCAGCGCGGCATTGGCAAAACCACCGGCCATTGCCTTGGCAAAACTGGATAAATCTGGCGTGACGCCAAAACGACCCTGCGCCCCCTGCAACCCCAGACGAAAACCTGTGATCGTCTCATCAATATAGAGCAGCGCACCGTATTGATCACACAAGCGGCGCAACCCTTGCAAAAAGCCGGGTTCCGGCGGGATCGCGCCGGTGTTACACATCATACCTTCGGTCATAATCGCGGCAATTTGGTCGCCCATCTCGGCAAAAAGCTTTTCAACCAAGGCCAGATCATTCCAGGGTAAGACGACAAAATCTTCTAAGGCGCTCGCCGTCTGCCCGTTCGTCCCCGGCATCACATTCGGTCGCTCACGCCCACCGGCCTTGTCCACGGGCGGGCTGACGCTGATCAAGACATTATCAAACCAGCCATGATAATGTCCTTCAAAGCGTAAAATTTTGGTGCGCCCAGTAACGGCGCGGGCAAGCCGCATGGCGGCTTGCACCATCTCCGAGCCAGACAGGCCAAAGCGGCAGAGTTCGGCGCTTGGAATCAAACGCACCAACGCTTCAGCCACCGTGATCTCCAATTCACTCTGACCGGCGTAGAGCTGACCGCGGCGCATGGCATTGTTCACGGCCTCTAAAATTGCCGGGTGCGAATGACCAAGGATCAGCGGGCCTTGCCCCAGCGCGTAATCGATGTAGGCGTTGCCGTCTACATCGTAAATCAGTGCCCCCTCGGCGTGATCAAAGAACAACGGAAACGGCTTCGCCAGCAGCCGCACATTGCTGCTGACGCCGCCAGCCAGCGATTGTTTGGCCCGCTCGAACATGGCCTGCGATTTTTGCCATTGGTCCATGAGAATAACCTTTCGTTTTGCAGAGGAGAATAGTATTCTTGTTACAACGTTAAATTTTTGCCAGTTTGACCGTCAAAGAAATGCAACTTGGCATTATTCAGAACCAGCGTGACATTCGTCCCTGGCGCTAGATAAAAATCGGCATCAGTTGTGGCCGTGATCCGCTGCTTGCCGGTTTGGATGATAAAAATGTTCTGCGCGCCCATGTGTTCCACCAACGTCACCTGGCACGAGATGTTGCCATTGTTGTTATCAGTCGCGGTCAGGGTGATATCTTCAGGGCGAATGCCTAAGATCGCTTTGCCCTGGAGGCGATCGCGATTGTTCAGAATGCGGGCGGCGGTGGGGGTAGCGGTGTCTGTCACCAGCGACACCGGCCAGGCAAAATTATCAGCCTGGGCGATCACATTGTCACCCTGTTGGCTAAGTTGGCAGGGCAGAAAATTCATACCTGGGCTGCCCAGAAAACCGGCGACAAAGTCATTATTGGGTAAATTGTAAACTTCCAACGGCGTGCCCACTTGCTGGACGACGCCGTGGTTCATGATCACCACCCGGTCGCTCATCGTCATCGCCTCGGCCTGATCATGCGTGACATAGAGCACAGTGCCTTGGATGCGGTCAAACAGTAATTTGAGCTCGGCGCGCATTTGCACGCGCAACTTAGCATCTAAATTGCTCAATGGTTCATCCAACAGAAAAACCTTGGGGTTACGCGTGATGGCGCGGCCCAGGGCGACACGTTGGCGCTGACCACCGCTTAATTCACGTGGTTTGCGGTCGAGTAAATTCGCAATATCCAGTAGCCTGGCCGCCTCTTGCACGCGCTTTTCAATCTCACGTTTGTCCATCTTGCGCATTTTTAAGCCAAAACCGATGTTCTCGCGCACGGTCTTGTGCGGGTAAAGGGCATAGCTTTGAAAGACCATCGCAATGTCGCGTTCGCCGGGCGGCACGGCATTGACCAGGCGGTCGTCAATGTACAGTTCGCCGCCGCTGGGATCTTCCAAGCCAGCCGTGATATTCAACGTAGTTGATTTGCCACAGCCGCTCGGCCCGACCAAGGTCACAAATTCTTTGTCCTCGATCGTTAGGTTGAGCGCTTCTAGGGCAACGACTGCGTTAAAACGTTTACTGATATTTTTATACTGAATTTGAGCCATATGAGATTTACGATTTTTGATTTACGATTGACGAAGTAAGTGGCAATAGCAGCGTTAATTTGTTTCCATAGTATAACTGCCTGATATTACATTTCATCCAGCAGACGCAACAGATACTGGCAATAATCATTATCGCGAATCTGAACAGCGATTTGCTTGAATTCTGTTTTGGTAATGTAACCACAGCGCAGGGCGATCTCTTCGGGACAGCAGATCATCAGGCCCTGGCGCTCCTGAATCGCCTGGACAAAGCTACTCGCTTCGTGCAGCGAACGGTGCGTACCGGCATCGAGCCAAGCAACGCCGCGCCCCATCTGCTCCACGCGCAACTGGCCGCGGTCCAGATAAGTGGTGTTGACGGCCGTAATCTCCAACTCGCCGCGGCCTGACGGGCGTAAATTTTTGGCAATATTCACCACCTGTGCGTCATAAAAATAAATGCCCGGCACAGCAAAATGCGAACGCGGGTGCGCCGGCTTCTCTTCGATGCTCAGCGCCTTGCCTTGCGCGTCAAACTCGACCACGCCATAACGTTCCGGGTCTTTCACTGGATAGGCGAAGATCAGCGCGCCTTCCCTGAGTTTGGCAGCTGTCTCTAATTGCGCGGGTAAGCCATGACCATAAAAGATATTGTCGCCCAGCATCAGGCAGACGGGCTCGTTTTGGATAAACGCTTCGCCCAAGATAAAAGCCTCGGCGATCCCGCTGGGTTTGTCCTGTTCAATATAATCAAAATGCACTCCCCATTGGCTGCCGTCGCGCAAAATCTGGCGAAAGATTGGCAGCGCTTCCGGTGTGCTGATAATCAAAATCTCGCGAATCCCTGCCAACATCAACATCGAAAGCGGGTAATAGATCATCGGTTTGTCATAGACCGGCAATAATTGCTTGCTGACGCCAATCGTGATGGGATACAAACGTGTGCCATGCCCACCGGCTAAGATAATACCCTTCATTTTTTTATTCCTTTACGGCGCCAAACGTCAAGCCGCGCACAAGATAACGCTGGGTGAGGGCAGCAAAGATCATCACCGGCAGAATCATCAGCGAAGCCAGCGCCGACATTTCGCCCCATCGTAAAAACTTGTCCGACATATAGCCCGCGATGACCACTGGCAACGTTTTGGCGTTAACCGACGTGAGCATTGAAGCGTAGAGAAATTCATTCCAAGAGTAGATAAAGGTAAAAATCGCCGTCACCGCAATCCCCGGCAAGCCAAGTGGCAGGATCACATGGATAAACCGTTGCCAGAGTGAGCAGCCATCGACAATCGCGGCCTTTTCGATCTCTTCGGGTAAATCCTGAAAAAAGCCCAGCATCAGCCAGATCACAAAGGGCAATGAATAGGTCACATGGGTCAGGATTAGCGCAAAATGGGTATCAGAAATGCCCAAACGGCGAATGATAATGAAATAAGGAATCGCCGTCGTAACCGGCGGGTAAATGCGTGTGATCAAAATCCAGAACATGATCGCCTGGCGTAAGGCAAAACCCAGATAAGTTTTGGCCAGCGCATACGCCGCTAATGAACCGAGTAAAATGGCAAAACCAGTGCTGGTCAAGGCCACAATCACACTGTTCGTGAAGAAGCGACCAATGTCCGGCGCGCTCAACACCAGCCGAAAGTTGTCCAGCGTGCCACGCAGCGGCACAATGATCGGCGGGCTGACAATCGTGTCCACCTCATACTTGAAGGCCGTCGTCACCAGCCAATAGGCGGGAAAGGCGAGAATGATCAGCACGACGGCGGTCGCTAGATAGAGCGCTAAATTTTCGACGGTACGGCGTAGTTGATAGTTAGGTGTGCTTTGCATTAAAGTTATTCTTCTTCATTTCAAACTTAATAGCCAAACACCGTTACTCTCACCAGCGTAAAACTCACTCCTGCGCCAGATGAACAAGATACTTTTCTGGTTAGGAGAAACCGCTATGGCAGTCGCTGTTAACGGCATCTTATCTGGGTCAACAAGATCAATGCTTTCCGCTGATTGTGGATCATAACGAAGTAATCTATCACCTTTAGCATTTTCTGCTGCACAAGCAACATAAACAAAACGACTATCCGTTGACCATGTATAACTTCGGGCATTTTCATTATTTTCACAAAGTTGCGCAGCTTTGCGGCCATCTATATGAATCGCGGTGCCATGCTGGTCTTGGGTCAACAGATAATGTGAGTTAGGCGAAGCTAGATAAGGAATACTACCTTCACAGTTATCTTGCTGATCGGACTGAATTGTAGCCAGCGTAAGCCTGGGCGTATCAATGACATAAAGACCTGTCCCTAAATCGACCCCATAACAATGACTATCAATGATAATATGTTGACTATCTACTGTCCACGCATACTGCCAAACTGATTTTGTTCTGAATAACGGTTGCGCCTTGTTCTGCGCTACATCAAAAAGCCAACCTTGGTAAAATATTTCACTTGTTGATCGCTGACTGTCTCCTATCAACAATGTTGCCAAGTCCGGCGCCGTCGTTTTGGCAACGATCAATAACATCGCTTTATTGGGTGACAATTGCTGCTGGATAACTTCACCAATTTTGTGTTTTAGAATTTCCAGCAAAATCGAAGGTTGCGCTTGACAAGTATTTACAGATTCAGTAACGGTCGATGTGGTTGAAATCTGGCTTGAAGCACTTGTCACAACATCCTGTTGCCAAATTTCCGTTGCACAGCCTAGCTTTGCATTCCAATTTTGTGATTGAAGCAGACGAAATGTTGTATCTGTCGTCCATTGCGTGGCTAAGGCGCTTGTCTCACAGGCAGACGTTATCTGGGTCAATTTTGGATGAAGTGAATTTGTCAGCCCCGTGGCCGGCATTATAACCCAACGACAACCTGATAGCAGAACTATACTTAACAGGGGCAATAGGCTAAGGAAGAATCTTTTCATCGGCTTCGTTTCTGTAAGGCACGAATAAAAAAGATCGAAATAAAGAAGATCACCAGCAAGAACAGCCATGACATCGCGCTGGCCTGGCCAATCTGGAAGAATTGGAGGCCGCTCTTGTAGATTAAGATCGAGAGCAGTTCGGTTGTGCGCCCCGGCCCACCAAAGGTGAGCGTCCAGATAATGTCAAAGACACGGAACGCGTCCATGATGCGCAACAGCAAGACCACCAAGATCACTGGGCGCAGCAGCGGCAGCGTGATCTCGCGGAAGATTTGCCAGGCGGAAGCGCCATCAACGCGCGCCGCCTTGTACAGATCAATTGGCAAGGATTGAATGCCCGCGGCCAGAATAAAAACTACCACCGGTAACTGTTGCCAGATTTCGACCGCGATCACCGAGGGCAAGGCTTGGACGGGATCGGCCACCCAGGGCTGGGGCGCGATGCCGAGCAGACCAATGAAAAAGTTAATCGCGCCATAGGTGGAATGAAAGAGCGTGCGCCAGAGCACACCGACCACGACCGGGGTCATCATCAGCGGGATGAGGAGGACGGTGCGAATGAAGCCAATCGCTTTGACATTGGCCGTCGCTAACAAGGCTAGCGCCATGCCCAGCAAAAATTCAAGCGTCACCGACACCGCGACAAAGATCAACGTGACGCGCACGCTCGCCAGAAAATTGCTATCACTAAACAACCGCGTGTAATTGTCCCAGCCGATATAAATTGGTTGACTGTTGGGCACCGTCATATTCCAGGAAAAAAAGCTTAAGCGCAAACTATACAGTAACGGATAAACCGAGGTGAAGAGCAAAAAGAGTACAGCCGGTGCCATGAACAACAGCGACATCGTGCGTTCACGACGATAGGTTTGGACGATGACTTTAGATACAGACATAGTTTTTCCGACAGGTAGATAGGGAAACAGGTACACAGGGTTGAGCAAGCTACCTGTTTCCCTATCTACCTGCTTCCCTGTTATTCTTGATACTTAAAATTCAACGGGTTTTGCTTGATCAGATCTTCCCACTTCTTGGCGACTTCATCCAGCGCAGCCTTCGGTTCCGCCTGATCAGAGAGGGTCTTGGAGGCAGCCTCACCCACGCTAATAAACATCTCCAGCCACTGCGGCACGCCGGGCGTGAAGGGACGCCCCCGATCTAGGACGGCGGCATAGTCGGGCATATAGGGCTTGGCTTTGAGCACATCGGCGTCACTAAAGATCGGTTTGCGGGCCGGCGTCGTGCCAAAGTCGATGGCGCCTTCTTTGGCTTTGCTGGCGCTCGTCAAATAGGCCATCAGGTCAAAGGCCGCTTCTTTGTTCTTAGAAGTCTTCAACATAACCAGGTTGTGTTGGACAAAGTTGCCGGTGCCCTTCTCAGGATAAGGCGCGATCGCCCACTTGTCCACGACCTTAGACTTGGTGGCGTCGTTCAGGCTGGGCAGAATAAACCCACCCCAACCTTCGTAGACCGCGACATCACCGGCGACAAAGGCGTTGGCGGCTTCTGGATTGTCCCAGGCCAGAATGCCTTCTGGCGTATATTTTTTCATGTGGTCCTTGAGCATAGTCAGGGCTTTTACGCCTTTATCGCTATTGATCAGCGGCTTCCAATCCGGCGTCAGCAGCGTGTCGCCTTGTGACCAATAGCGGGCCAGGAAAAGCTTGACCAACTGCGCCGTCACACCGGCAAAAGAGAGACCGTGCATTTTATCTTTGGTGTGATCGGCCAATACCTTTTCATAATCTGCCCAAGTGGTAGGGAATTTGTCGATCAAATCTTTGCGATAGAAGATCAGCGATACGCCGGAGACCACAGGCAGCCCATAACGCACCCCTTTGTTGCCGGCAATACCTTCCCCATACTTGTAAACCGGCTCAAAAAAGCCCTCCATGTCGTATTTGCTGCTGGTGAGAAAGTCATTGATCGGTTGCAAATTCGGCCAAATTGTGTACTGGAATTCAATGTCGTTGCAGAAAAGGTCAAACTGTGGCGCACCCGAAGCCAAATCTGCCTGCACCTTGGGCATCAACGTTTCCCACGGCGCAAACTCAAATTCAACTTTGGCGCCGGTTTGTTCGGTAAATTCGGGCGCCCACTTGCGGAAGGCCGCTTCGTAATCAGCGCCAGCCTGGGTCAACATATGGAGCGTGACGCCCGCATATTTTTTGCCCCCTGCCGCCGCAGCTTGAGCAGCCGTCGCTGCGGGTGCGGCGGTCGGCAAGGGCACGCCGGTCGGTCCGCAGGCCGCCAACGCCGTGCCGGCCCCCAGCAAGCCTAAGGCCTTGAGCATGTCACGCCGGTTCAACAAGTTTTGCTTCATAATGTTTTCTCCTCACGTCAGATGGGTGGGTTTATGAAAGTGAAAACTGAGACTGTACTGCATAGTCATAGAACCCGTAGGCAGGCATAGCAACACCCGGAGTGTCAGA
Organism: Caldilineales bacterium; assembly: GCA_038225095.1. Lineage (GTDB taxonomy): Bacteria > Chloroflexota > Anaerolineae > Caldilineales > Caldilineaceae > JAPLGZ01. The sequence continues at coordinate 4,642 of JBBREZ010000115.1, read as the reverse complement.
CAAACGGGTAAAGGTCATGGTTGCTGCTCTGCTTGAATACGGATGGATAACAAAGATAGATGGCTAAAACTGCTTTTACTAGAAATGAATTGCACCTATTTTATGCCACGCTGCCGATTTGTGCAACCCAAGTTTTTGCCCTCAGCCGCAACCCCACTTTGCTGCGCTTAGTCCTTGACAGGGTGAGACGCACCCTCTATACTTTTGTTAGATGGCAATAGGCGTTGTTGCTGTGCGCGCTGTTGCTGCAACAAGACGATGGAGGTATCAATGAGCGACGCGAAGATTACGAAGAATGATATACAATAGTTTGTTACGGCGGCCCATGGTGACCTCGACCAAGTGAAGCAAATGCTGGCAGCCAAGCCAATGCTCCTCAATCTGCCTAACGGCAATGAAACGGCGCTTGGTGCTGCTTGCCAGATGAAGCGCAAGGACATCATCGAGTTTCTCTTGGCGCAGGGCGCGCCGATGGATATTTATGTGGCGTGCGTGCTGGGTTTAACCGACAAGGTGGCGGCGTTCTTGGATGCTGACCCCTCGCTGATCAATCGAAAGAATAAGCAATCGCATGTCAAGCCGCCGGTTGTCTTTGCTCAAAAGCCGCGGCGCCAAATAACGGGTCAACAGCGGCTCAATCACGCTGTGGAGCCGACAGTTGGTCGGCAAGATCGTGGTTTACACAGGTATAATAGGCGACAGAATGTGCAAAGCAGCGCTAAGTCTGCTGGCAGAAGAGCTACAGTACTGGTCGTTCTATCAGATAGGAGATATGCAATGAATCAAAAACTTAACCGGCGTGACGTGTTACGTTGGTCCATATTAGCTGGTACGGGTGGACTGCTGGCCGCTTGCACACCAGCTACGCAGAAAAGTGGCAGCTATGCTAATGCCAATCAGACCGCCACTTCAGCTTCGCACACCACCGCGGCGACATCAGCCACAACATTGGTGTCTAAGATCACCCAGGCCGCGACCCAGTTTCTGGCGGCGCTGGACGACAGCCAGCGCGCCAAAGCAATCTATGCGTTCACTGATTCTGAACGCACGCGCTGGCACTGGACAACACCCAGTGGTTTTCCCCGCAATGGGTTGCCATTGCGGGAAATGGACCAGAGCCAGCAAGATTTGGCCCTGGCCCTGTTGCACAAGAGCGTTTCCGACCGCGGCTTCCAGAAAGTGCTCGATATTATCTCGCTCCAAAACGATTTGGGCAACGATCCGCAACTTTACTATATAACCGTGTTTGGCACGCCCGGTGCAGAGCCGTGGGGATGGCGTTTTGAAGGTCATCATATCTCGCGCCATTTTACGCTTGCGCACAATCAACTGGCCGTGATGCCCTTTTTTCTGGGTGCCTGGCCCACCGTGAACAATGCTGGCTTAAAGGCGATGGAACGCGAAGAGTGGGCAGCACGTGAACTGATCACCGCGCTCGAAGGCAGCAAACGCCAGACGGCAATCTTCCAAGCGCGCACGCTCACCCAACATGTCACCCAGAATCAAGCCTATGTCAAGCCGCTTGACCCGGTGGGGCTGGCGGCCAGCGAGTTCAATGCCGACCAGCAGGCATTGTTGCAGGAGATCATCCAGCTTTATCTCGGTACCTTGCCTGCCGACCTCGCTGCGACCCATATTGAACGCATCCACACGGCCGGCTTGGAGCAGATTCGCTTTGGTTGGGCTGGTGCGCTAGAGCCACGCAAGCCCTATTATTATCGTTTGCAAGGTCCAACCTTCTTGTTAGAACACGACAACTCGCGCAATGGCGGCACCCACATTCACAGTGTGTGGCGCGACTTCGCCGAAGACTTCGGGCAACAACTTGGATGAAGCGCCTCCTACGCTGGTCTGCGCAGCATTGGCTGTCGATTCTGGCCCATGTCAGTGGCGGTTTACCTTTGCTCTGGCTGCTGTTTTACTATAGCACCGCCGGTGATAGCTATCTTTTCAGCCGTACCGTCATGCTACGGACTGGCTCGCTGGGGTTGATCTTTCTGGTGGCGGCGCTGGCTTGCACCCCGGTCAGTTGGCTTTTTCGTTGGACGCGCCTAGTGCAAGTGCGGCGGGCGTTGGGGTTATATGGGTTTTTGTATGTTGTGCTGCATTTGCTAACCTATACTGCGCTGGATAGCGAATTTGATTTTGCCTTGATCTGGCGCGATCTGGGTGAGCGCCGTGCCATGAGTGTCGGGTTGATTGCCTTTATCTTGCTGATCCCCCTAGCCCTCACTTCCACGCGTGGCTGGCAGCGGCGGCTGGGCAAGCAGTGGCGCACTCTCCATCGCCTCGTCTATCTGGCGACGCCGCTGAGTGTGCTGCACTTTCTCTGGCTTGATCGTGATTTTATCACCACGCCGCTGATCTATGCTGGAGTCGTTGGCGTACTTCTGGTGTTGCGGCTGGCGGCCGTGCGCTATGTCCTGACACGCGTGAAATAACCTAACTGTAGAAGATTAAAACTTATTGGTCAAACAGAACATTTTATAGAAAGCTCAAAATAAATCACCAGGCCAGAACAAAGACATAAAATAGAGATCAGGCGCGATAGAACAGATAGTAATGTTGCAAATCATGCACATATTCATGTTGCCACTTATGTACGTTCTGTTATCGTAGAGCGATGGATTATTCTTTTGAGTGAGATGAGCCAAAGAATCTAGCCAATCAAATAAAACATGGTGTCCTGTTCCTAAAATTCACTTCTACGACAGGGCAATCATATCACGGCAAGGACACATCACCAATCTCGTTTTTTCTATTTTCAAAAATTTGCGCGCAGCTTGACAAATCTCCGCCTGCTTGTTATAGTCGGGTCAGCCCAACATGTTGAATTTAGGCTCGCTTGCATTTTTATCCAATCTAATGAGGAATTGATGAGCACAAAACAGCCCCTCATTACTGTCGTCGGCAGCTTTGCCGTTGGCTTAACGATTCGCGCGCCGCGCTTTCCGGTCAAGGGCGAGACGCTCTTGGGCAGCGACTTCGATATGGGGCCCGGCGGCAAAGGCTCGAATCAGGCGGTTGGCGCGGCGCGGCTGGGGGCCGAGAGTCATTTTGTCGGCATGATCGGCGAAGATTTGTTTGGTGAGATGGCTGTCAAGTTATACGAACAGGAAGGTGTCCATACGTCCCACCTACGCCGCACCACACAACGCAACACTGGTGTTGGCTTTATTACGCTTAATACCGAGGGGGATAATCATATTGTGCTAGACATGGGCGCGAATGAACTGTTGACGCCTGCAGATGTGGATGCCGCTGAAGCCACTATCGCCAGCAGTGATGTGGTATTAGCGGTGCTCGAAATTCCAGTCCAAGTGGCGGCGCATGCGATGGCATTAGCGCGCCGCCACAACGCCACTGCGATCCTCAATCCAGCCCCGGCGCGCCCGCTTGATCCAGCCTGTCTGGCGCATATTGATGTTTTAACCCCCAACGAAAGCGAACTACGCATTTTACTGGGATTGCCACCTGATGATGCAACCGACACGCTAGAACTGGCGGGCCGCTTGCGTCAGTTCGGTGTGCGCAACATTGTGGTCACGCGCGGCGGTAACGGTGCGCTGATCATCCACAGCGATGGTTCCACCGAACAAGTGCCTGGCGTCCCGGTAGACGTAGTCGATACAACAGGCGCAGGTGATGCTTTCAACTGTGCGCTGGGGGTGGCGTTGGCCGAAGGCAAATCGTTATCCGACGCGGTGCGCTATGCCACCATTGCTGGCGCACTGGCGTGTACAAAGTTGGGTGTCATTCCGGCGCTGGCCTATCGCAAGCAGGTAGAAATGTTGCTGGCAAGCGCAAGCTGATCGCAGCACGCCATAGAGAACGCAAGTAAAAGTTGCACAAGCGTAGGGCCACGCCATAGCGTGCCCGCCCCGTCAATGATACACAGTTTATTGGCATTATCTAGCAGCTTTGTCAACTGTGATAATAAGCTAAAAAGGAGCGTGGGTGTACGAAACACACCCACGCTCCTTTTTAGCTTATCGTTTGTGGTTGCTCTACGCAGCCTACCTGACCGGGCAAAGTCTATCGGTTAATCGCTTACCGCTTGATAATTGGCAAGTAGATCAAATTGGCAGGCCCGGCCTGCGGACCACAATTGGTCGTCACGTTGACCACTTTGCTACCAATCGCCACGTTGCCATTCGTATCTGCGACCTCAGCGCGCACCGTGAATCTGCCACAGGTTGCATAGGTGTGGCTAGCAACTGGAATCGAAAAAGGCGCGGTATAGGCGCTGCCATCGCCAAAGTCCCAGCGATAACTCACCGGTTGGGTCGCTGTTGCCACGGCACTGCGTGTTGTGCTAGCAACCAAACCAGCTTTGAAACTGGTAAACCCGGTTGTTGTGAGCACGGTTGTATCGCTGATCACAACCGTGCCTGGCTCAGACAAGCCCCAATTCAACAAGGTACCTAACAACTTGGAGCGGGTGGTGGGCGTAATATCGAACGTGGCGTCGAAGCCATCGCTAACGCCTTCTAAGCCAAAGGTTGTATAGGCGCTGCGCCCCTGATAGGTGATGCCAGCTCGCTCGAGTGATGGCTGATCCCGGTTGAGCAAACCTACCATCCCCTGCGCTTTGTTAAACGGACCGGCATAGGTGAGGAAAGGCACGCCTGGGAAATCCATT
>JBBREZ010000114.1:0-15665 GCA_038225095.1 Caldilineales bacterium | reverse complement strand
CCAACAAGTGGATATTTGGGGCGCTGATTGGGATCCCGCATCAAAAGAAGTTAAGTATGAGTCGCTGATCAATATACGACCGCGTCAGAATAACCGGTCTATGGAGATTCAAGATCCATCTATTCGCCAACAGGTGGCTAGAATTACGTACAGCTTGCTCGGAGAAATATGAAAGATTACACAAAAATTCGCACCCGGTATTTACGCGACGCTTTACCAACGCGTCTCGGTGGGTTGGCCGCAAACTTAGCACGGATTAAATCTGCCTCTGCCCATCTAGCCAATGATGCCGCTGTGATTAGTATGGTTGATGAGAGTAAATATTTTATCGAATGGACAGCCGCCGAAGCAGAATGGGAGGTGGCGGCAGAATTGGTCGAGTTGCAGGTGCAATTGGCCGGTTGGCAACGTAAATGGGCGACGATTTGGGCCGATCCAGTGCAGCGGATGGCCGTGGCCGACCAGGCGAAGCGTTGGTCAGATCGGATACTAGACTTGTCAGGGCTGTTGAGTTGAAGATGAAGCCACTGATTATTGCGCTCTTTGGCCTGCTGATGTTTTCCTGTACAGCGGGCAACACGCCCAACCTGACGACCAATACTCGGAGCACCCAGTTCAGCACAGATGGGGAGAAGTTGGCCTTTTTGAAAAAATATTTGACGATGTACTCCGACGGTGAGGCCGCCGAATATCAGATTGTCTATCATGATAATTCGTCGGGTGGCGTGCCAGGCCCGTCTGATTGGGACATGCGGGTGGCGCTGAAAATGGCGCCCGAACATTTGGCCTTATGGACTGCCGACATGCAACCAATTGCCCCAGAGCTGGTCGATCTGGCCTGGGGCTACCAATTGCTGCCCCACGAACCGCGCTGGAAAATTCAAGCAAAACCGCTTGTCTATATGCGTTCAAACGTGATTGTCGCGATTTTTCCGCAACAAGGCATTCTCTTTAAACGGATATGGACGCAGTGACCAATCGTCAGCGCCACTATAACGCTTTGACCAAAGGTCGCAGCTTGAGGGCAAATTGTAAAGAGAAACGGGCGTCGGGATCGTCTAGATCTAGTTGGGTGATAGCGGCGATTTGTTCCAAGCGATAGGTGAGCGTATTGCGGTGGATATGCAGCCGGTTGGCGGTTTGACTCAAATTGCCGTGGCACTCGAAAAAAGCCTCTAAGGTCTCGACCAACTCCGCATTTTTATTGTCATCATGGTTGATCAGCCGCCCCAACGTTTTACGATAGAAACGGGCGGCCTCTGGATTGCTGCCAAAAGTTGTGAGCAGTTGATAAAGCCCCAGATCGCCAAAGTAAGTAACGGGCGATCCTTTCCACGCTTTGCCTAGACGCCAACTTTCGCGCGCTTGTTGTTGACTTTGCAACCACATGGCTGGGCTGACGGCGGGCCGGCCGATACCAATTACAAGTTTCGCTTTGGGGTATTGAATTTGCAGACGTTCCGTAAAGGTATTGGCCATTGGCTTTAATTCGCGGCCACTCTTCGGGTTGTCGATCGGCCAGAAGAGCAAAATACCTTCGTCGCGGCGACTCAAGGGGGCATTAACGCCCTGGTCGCTGAGAAATCGGATCAGTGGTGCGGGCCATTCGGGAACGTTTTTTCCCTCCACGACCCAAGCAACATGCGGCCTGGTCAAATCATAGTGGAGCGAGGCGCCGCGTTGAATCCAGGCCTGTTCGTCGGCGATTTCGGAGGCGAGTAGTTCGTCCACGAAGGCAGCCCGCATGCTCTCGGCGGCTATCCCAATCGCGTTCAACTTGGCCCATTCCAACGCTGCCGATGCCGCCCCTTGATTGACGGCAATTTCCTCAACGGCACTGACATCTTGGTGCGCACTGCTGGTGGGGCGCAAGAGCAGGCAGTAACCGTGCACCGATTCCGCTGCCACAATTGTCGCAACGACTACTTGACTATAGGCGGTTGAGTCGGTTGCTCGGGCCAACGGTAGCGTGCCGATGGTCTTGCCCGCACCCATGGCCGGTTGGCTGGCAGCCCAACTGCGCAAAGTCATAATGTTAGGTAAGGCGCTTAGTAGACTCTGCTGGCGATTTTCGGGTAAATGATCCAACCCTGCATAGGCTGCCAACTGCCCATCTTCCCGCAATAAAATCAGTGGTTGTTGGACAAAATTGTGGACATGGCGGGCAATCTTATTAAGACCGCCACTATCCAGCGCAATCTGGTTGAGATCGTGCTGCAAGTCAGCTGAACGTTGGGCCAGATACCCAGCGCGGTCCACAATTAAGCGAATCACGGCGCGTTCAACCTGCACTAATGGCACATTATCGGGCACATGAAAGAGAGCAGTCCGATTGGCGTTGGCGGCCTTGATGGCGGCCTCATTGACGGGACCTAACACGGCAATCGCAGCAATGCGCGCATCTTGCAGCGTGCGCACCACGCGCTCCAAGGGCATTTTTGGATCAAGGCGGCGCAAATCTTCTACATCAATTAGCGCTAATTCATTGCCATCTAGCTTCGGAAACGCCGGTGGGCTGGGGCGTAGGCTGCAGGCCCAACTCACCGTGCGATTGAGCACTTCCTCGCCGGCTAGTAGTTCACTGCCAGCCGGCAACGCCAGACGATAGATATCATCAACTGTAGTAGAGCTTTTGTACATATTGCTTAAGCGATTTATCGGTTTGAGTAGACAACAAGGCTTTAGGAGCCGATTTTATCAAAATTAGTAAGTCATTTTGCCATTATAGACTAAAATTTTTATTCCGTGTAATCTATACTGGTCTGAATTTATGCAAATTGCATGAAACTAACTTCATAAAATAATAATATACAATAAAAAAGCGGGTGTAACATCACACCCGTTGTGCAAACTATCTTTTTTTGTTTTTACTGGCTAAACGCCACCCGTCAACTTAAACTTTTTAAACTAGGCTTTGCGCCAAGCCGTCATCATGGCGCCGCAGGCCCCACCCCATACGGCTAACGCAATTGTGAATCCGGCGCCGAGCCAACTTGGGTCTTGCGAAGGGAGCACTTTGGTCAACAGCAAGAAAGCGAGGGCGCCCAAAATCAGCGCAATCAGATTGGCTAAAAACAACTTCCCAATCGTCTGCGTGTGCGACAGGGCACCGACGAGAATCGGCCACAAGATAATTTCAAGCACAGGAATGCCGCCAATAAAGCCACCAATCAGGGCCTTCCAATCCTCACCCAACGTGCCGCTGGCTAACTGGTAGCCCAACACGGGTCCAATGCCAATCAGCAACAGGGCAATCCCATAGAGAACGGGAATTTCCGCCTGGAAAAGTAGCACAAAGATGGCGGTGACAATGGCGGTGAAAATACCGGCATAAATAGACGCAAGCCAGGGGTTTGTAGTGGGTCGAGTGGCCGTCATGGTTGTGAGCGGAATCATGCTAGTTTTCTCCTCTAAGTCACTGAATGAAGCTTCAATTATATCGATTATTGATCTAATTATTTATCACAAACCGTACATAATGCAAAAACGTTATGGGTTCATCTAACTAAGTGGGCACATTGGTCAATTCGTGATGGATCTAGCGCAGGCACCGCTTAAACCGTTTGCCTTTTTTAATCTTCGGGTAATTCATCCCATTCTTCTAATAGCCAACCCGCAACCGCAAGGTACAGCCGATGCTTGGCTTGATCGCCGAGCACCAAGATCAGTTCATCATTCTCATCGACGGCGACTTCTTCCAACCAGATGCCTTGTTTGCCCAATTCAGCAAACTCTTCGTTCACTTTTTCTAAGCCTTGCAGCGGGTCACTGTTCAGATCGGGATACACAGAAGTGCCGTACAGCTCAAAATAGACGCCATCTTCCAGGTAGAGATCTAAATCGAAAGCATTTTGGTTGGCCGGGTCAGGTTCAGTTTCATTGAGTGCATCGGCCAGTGAATCTTCCCAGAAACCAACGTAGACAATTTTTTGGCCGACTAATTCGCTCAGTTCATCGTACAGCTCATCATCAACCGTGGTGTAGAGGCTGACGTCATTATGATTGGAGTTCATTGAAATTGCACCATTATAATCCTTTACTCCTCTAAAAAGAGGATTTTAGTCAATAGACTTTGCTCGGAATAAGCATGTACAGGGAAAATAGGTAGACAGAAAGTAGGTATACACGCCTTTTCTCCCTGTCTACCTATCTCCCTGTCTACGTTATTCCACATAATCTATAATATTTCTGCAGCTTAGGCGTCCTCAGCATCTGGCCCCGTTACGATCATGCGTGTGGGAATGGTCATTGGCTGCTCGAAAAACTGGCCACCAGCCGAAAAGTGGCTGAATTTGACGGGCAGACCTTGATCAATAAATAAATTTGGCCCTTCCATCAGTTGGAAATGCAAGTGTGGTCCTGGAGAACGCCCGCTGTTGCCGACGCGACCAAGCAAAGTGCCACGGCGGATCAAATCACCTTCCTTCACCTGGATGCTTGCTTGTTGCAAATGGGCAAAGTAGCTAAACTCACCATTCGCATGGCTCAGCGCAACCGCATTGCCCAGAATGCGGCGGGCATCGTCGCGATACATGTGCGGGTCGGGCACTGTGCCCGGCATCAAATCGGGCATGTCATAACAAATATAAGCCACCTTACCGCCCGCAGTCGCATAAACGGGCTGCTCCCAACTGTAGTGATCGGCTAGTTGCATGCCGCCATTGCGGAAAAATTGATTATCCGTACCCAGCTTTACAAAATCGATGGCATAAGTCTGGCTAAACACTTCTTGCTTATGTTGGTCGCTCCAGTCTGCCGCCTGGATCGCCCACCAGGCGCCGCGCAGTGGAAAGTATAAGTCCGTCTGGATCTCATGATAAACGACTGGAATTTGCAACACGCCCTGAATGGTTTGCTCATCGGCCTTGCCGACAATCGTGACTTCGACTGTGGTCAAGGCTTCATAGCCGTGCAGCATAAATTGTAAGCTGCGGATGGCAAGCCCCGTATTCGGCGGAATGGTTAGATCCGCTTCGCCAATCCGTTTTTGCAGAATCCGGCCTGGCCACCGTTGTTCAAAAAGCAATTGATGATCATTATAGCCTTTCACGACCATGCCCACCAGCACCACCGGTTGATTGAGCGCGGTAATGCCCAAATCGAAAGCCACCTCTTGGACGGGGCCGAGCATGGGAAATGGCAACTCATCATAGCGCGCTGCAATCAAGCGAGCAGGGCGACTTTCCACTTGGAGACTAGCAATCGTCACAGATAAATATTTCCTCAGAGCGGAAGCTTTGGCTATCTTCCTTGTTTAATTTGATGGCTGAGTGGCGTACGCTCGTGCAAAAAGTGCAAAAAACGTGAGCGTTGGACATTGCGTTCGCGCCGGCGGCCAGGATGATCGCCGCCGACTACGTTATCAATCATGATCAGTAGCGCTAGGGCCTCGGCAGGGGCCACGCGATAATAGGTTTCTTCGGTTTCCAGATTATCCAGGCGCTCCCAGCGGTCGATCCAGTTGTTAAGATAAGTGGTATGACAGGTGCGACAGCGCCATATACTGAACGTTTGCTTGTCGCCCTCCACGGTTTCGACCGCCAGTGCCCCCAGGTTGGCAAGCCGCCCCTGGCAGGCGAAACAGGCTTCCGTGCCAGCCCCAACGCCACTCCGCTCGATCAGCTTCTCTGCCCAATTTTTCGACGGGATGGGCGCTTGACCCAAACGTGACCATTGCTTCCAGCGGCGCTGCCAATAAGGCAACTTACTTTCCGAGATCTCGGCTGCCTTGCGCATTGGCGCGATTGGCTGCGTTAAGGGCGCTGTCGCATTCTGAGCTTGGGCTGCCCCGGCCAATTGCCAGTGGGGACAACGCAACGCCAGATTGCTTTGGGTCACCAGCAAGGCTGGCACTGCCACTGTGCCGTCTGGCTCACTTTGCCAGGTACACTGACCAATCGGTAATTGATCGGCATTGCGCTGGTTGACCGCTTGCCAAAAACGACAACTGCCACAACTTTGCAACTGCCAACCGGCCTGACGCAATGCTACTTGAAGTTGCTGGTTGAAATCACCCGCCAGCGGTTCGGCCATGCGCAAAAGTGGTGTGATACCACGCGCATCTTTTACATTGTTTTGTAAATAGAGCACGCAAGCGACCGGATCAGTATACCAGAGCACCTGGGCCCAGATCATTTCACCAGTGGCGTCGTCCAATGGTTGGAGCCGCAGCCGTTGAAAAACCTGCGTGCGGTCGCCAGGAAAAACGCCCGACATGGTCGCCAAATTAAAAAGCTGGAAGTTGTGGTTAATCGTCATGCATAGGGTGACTCATTCAGCTGATTGCGCGCCAGTTCTCGACCATTATTTTACAATAAAGCTACAGGGAAGTAAAGCGAAAGATGGAGAGACAAAGCGTGTCTAGGCGTCAAGCAATGACAATCCAATAAACAGACTATTACTCGTTCCGCACGCCGGGTGCCCTCCGGGCGCGTGGGAACACAGCCCTGACGCTCCGCGTCGAATGGTGCACGCGGACGCGGAGCGTCCAGACGGCATTCCAACGCGGCGCGTGGGAACGAGCCGCGTTCATCTATTTCCCATTGGCCTCATTGATTAGGGTTGCGGTTTGCGCCACGATTTTCTTTGGTTGGTCCACACCGTTGATCGCTTTTAGCAGCATATCACCGCCATAGCCCCAGACTTGGTCCATTTCAGGCCCGGTGGGCATCGATTGCGCAGTTGCCGCCTGTTGCATAAACGCCTTTAGCAACGGATCATCGCCAATCGAGGCCGCTTGATTGGCTGGCAGCCGGTGGGCAAGCTTGGCCAGCCGTTGCCCGTTGGCGGCGTTGGTCAAATATTTGGCAAAAAAGAGCGCCCGTTGCTGTTGATCGGCGGCGCTGTGCGGATTGATGAAGACGCCATCCGCATTCAGCCACGGTCGCGCCGGTCCGGCTGGTCCGGCTGGCAATTGGGTCACCCCTAACTTGTCGCCGAGGGCATTCCGCAATTCGTCGATGCTCCAGGGGCCGTCCACAAAGAAGGCAAATTCGCCTTTCTTAAAGCGATCCAGTAACATGCCATAGTCTGAATCGACAAATGTCCCTGGAATCTTTTTGGCATCGGCCAGCCATTGTAAGAAATCGGCTGCACCATTGTTGCGGTCTAATACCACTTTACCATCATTGCCCATCAATTGAGCGCCATAGGCAGGTAGACCCCAGTACAATTGATAGAGGCTGGTGTACAGGCCAATGCCTTGACTTTTATCCGTGCGGGCGAGCGCTAGCAAATCGGCGGTAGTGGCCGGCAATTTGTCGGCAGCGATGAGCGACTGGTTGTAAAACAGGCTGACCAGTTCAAAATTGGTGGGTAGACCATATAACTTGCCTTCCCAGCGCAAACTGTCCACCGTGGCTGGCCAATAAGCCTTTAATTCATCCGCCGACACCAAGTCATCCAGCGGTTGGATGGCCTTGGCTTTGACCAGATCGCCCATCCACAAATTAGTCGCCAGGATCAGGTCGGGGCCACCCCCGGCGGTGACCGCTTCGGCATAGTTTTGCGGCAAATCATCGTAGGCCACAAAGAGGGTATCGATCTTCAAGTTGGGGTAGGTTTGATGGAAGGCAGCCAGCACCGCAGCCAATGCATCGCCATCGGCTTCTCCCCAACTATGCCAGAGCACAATGTGGCCTTGGCTCGAATCCACCGTCGGCGTCGCTGTGGTGGCGGGCGCAGGCGTCACGCCTGCAGGTGCTACAGCCAAGCCGGCCGTCGCCGTTGGCTCGGGTGTGGGCGTCGGCGCTTGACTACATGCCGCCAACAAGCTGCCGATGAGCCAGGCGACGACAACAATTTGTAGCTTGCCAAGTATAAAACGTAAAGTGTAGAGTGGTTTGGTATGACGTTGCATATTATCCCTGCGCTTGATCGCTTAGATGGTCTAATAACGCCTGTATTCCTAATAGATAGCTGCGCCAGCCAAAGCCGCAAACTTGCCCAATGCAGACCGGCACAATCACCGATGTGTGGCGAAAGGTCTCGCGGGTGTGAATATTACTCAGATGGACTTCCACCGTTGGCAATTTAACGGCGGCAATCGCATCGCGCAGCGCATAGGAGTAGTGCGTAAAAGCGCCAGGATTGATCACAATGCCATTGGCCCAATCACGAGCCTCATGGATGAAATCAATCAAAACGCCTTCATGATTGCTCTGCAAGGCGCGCACTTCATGCGTGGTGCCAGCGTGCTCGCGGATTTTTTGCTCGATCTTTTCGAGCGTCATGCTGCCGTAAATGGTTGGTTCGCGCGTGCCCAGCAAATTCAGATTAGGGCCGTGGAGGAGAGCGATGGTAGACATGGTTTCGCTTTCTGTTGCAATAAATTATTTGAGTGGATCCAGCGGCTTTCCCTTGGCATCGGTGGCGGGCACGCGATAGACCGTATACAGTCGTCGCCCAAGTGCATCGAAGCGATCCGCTTTGCTCCCATTGGGGAAACGTGCTGCAAGCAGGGCCAGGTCTGCCTCACGTTGCGGTACGACAAAGAAGAGCACGCCTTTGTCGCTCCCGTCCAAGTTTTTAGCCGGGAGCGCAACGGTCGATAGCTGGTTAATATTTTCCAGGTCATGCACTTCCGCTTGACGGGCGACAAAGCGGATGACGCCATGCACGGCATAGACGGCAGGCGCACCGAGCAGATAGGATACATAATTTTGTTTTTCGTCGGCCATTTCATGCGCCATGGTCACGTTGCCCAGATTCGGCATCAGCCGTGCATATTCTACAAAGTATGTATTATAATTCAAATATAAAGTAATCGCGGCAATTGGACAGCAGAGTAAAAGCGCCCAATAGGCAGAACCGCCCGGCCAAGAGCGAGCTAGTCGATTATATAGATGTTGTAAAAAGATCCCGGCGATTAGATAGACAACCACGACAACCACGATCAAGCGGGGACCGTTCGGCGCGTCAGTGGTTACAATGCCGGCGAGCAATAGGCCAAGCCCCAACCAGACGAGCAGCGAAAATTCATGATAGCGGCGGATCTGGGCTAACACGACGCCCAGGCCAAGCCAAAAACAGCCTAGGGTCAGTGGATCAAAGGCCGCCAGATCACCTAGATAAAAGGCCGATACGTCGCCCCTGTACACAAAGAAATTGAGATTGCTTTGTAACTGCACCCACAAAAGCCGCGGCAGATCTCGCGGCCAGGCGGCCTGTGCACCCAAGACGTGTTGCAACCCTTCCCGATTAAAGATGCTGACCCCCTTGGTGCGATTGATAAAGGCCGGCATGTCACGGCTGTAATGGGCGACCAGCGGCGCACAGGCAACGAAAATAGCCAAGACGAAGACAATTAGCTGGGGATAGGTAAGCCGTTTTTGCCACCATACGTATAAAAGCAACGGGATGCTGATGACGGGCATCAAGCGCGAGCCGTAGTAAAAATATTGACCAATCCCAACCGTCAGGCCAGCCACCATGATCGGCAATAAGGGTCGATCAGCCAAGTTGAGCAGTGAATTATCCGCTGCTTCAGCCTGACCAAATTCGTAGATCCACGTCAGCAGCAACATAAACAGAATGGTGAACCAGACGGTTTCAATATTGTTTAAGGCGATGCGACTGTATTGAATGTAGAGATGGGCAACCGCCAGCAGCCAGCCAGCCATCAAGCCGGCCACTCGTCCCCAGCCAATGCGCCCGATTACATAGACTAGCGGCACACACAGCGCACCAAAGATGACAGATAAGCGGCGCAACCCGGTTTCTGTCTCGCCAAAGAGTAACATTGCGCCGGCTTGTACATAGTGAAAGAGCGTCGGATGATCGAGAAAGCCAGTGGAAAAAAGCGGCAGCGGGTTAAGGCTAGGCCCAGGACCGTGCAGCGCCAGCAGCGCCAGTATCCCCATCTCACCCTCATCCCCATGCAGCGCAGGCAGAAAACCATCCAGATGATAGAGGCGCAAGGCCAACGCAAGCAAGGTCAAACCGGCCATTATGATCCAATCGCCACCATCTAGTCGCCAACGACGCTTCTCCGTTGGCCGCCACGCGCTGAACCGGTCATGCAGTAAAGCGGCCAACACGAGGATCAGCAAGGCTAACAGCCAAATAAGACCAATCCACCGATTGAATGGATTTTGCACATTGAGCACCGCCGCCATACTGCTGAGCCCAAGCGCGCCAATGATGAGAATTTTCCAGCCATGAACGCGCATGAACGGCTTAAACGCCATTCCTGTGATCTCCTTTTGGCGGCCAGCCATGACCACATAGCCGGCCATGCTGATCGTGCTGCAGAGCAGGCTGATCAGATTGCTCGTTGCAATCCCGAAGGTTGCCAGAAAAATGGCCATCCAGAATAAGCCGCGCTGTATCAAGGCTTTATAGTGGGTCGGGAACTTCATAGGTTTTTTGAGCCCTCAAGGCGCGGATTGAGGTTGTCATTTGCGGAGCCTCACCCCCGACCCCTCGCCTGAACGGGGGAGCTGTTTCAGAAGAGGGGGTTAGGGGGTGAGGCCGTAGTTGCGTTTATTTCAAGACATGCGCTAAGGCATTTTTGACGAACTCGCTGCCAGGGTCGTCGATCAGCACGGTATCGCCCAGCGCTTGCGGGATAATAAAGCGCAAAGTTTTGCCGGCCCGTTTCTTATCGTGGCCCATGGCGAATAACACGGCCTCCAGGTCATAACCAGTCACATGGGTCGGCAAGCCGAGATGTTCGACTAAATTGGTGATGCGCTCGGCCAGCTTTGGCTCACAGCGGCCCAGTTCGACGGCCATATGCGCCGCCGCCACCAATCCCACGGCCACCGCCTCGCCGTGGCGCATGGTAAATTCGCTGACCAACTCAATCGCATGACCGAAGGTGTGGCCCAAATTGAGCAGCGCGCGGCGACCACGCTCGAACGGGTCTTCTTCGACGATTTGCACCTTGACGCGCACCGCATCCGCCACCAAATGACCCATACTAGTAGGGCCATATTCTTCTAATTGTTGAAACAGACCCGGCGCGCCGATGATGCCATGTTTGACAATTTCGGCCAGACCAGAGCGAAATTCAACGCCGGGCAAGGTCTCGATCACGGTCGGGTCGATAATCACAATTTCCGGCTGCTTGAAAGCGCCTACCAAATTTTTGCCCTGGGGCAGATCAACACCCGTTTTGCCGCCCACCGAGGCATCCACCATCGCCAGCAACGAGGTGGGGATTTGCACAAAAGGCACGCCGCGCAGATAGGTGGCGGCGGCAAACCCAGCCATGTCGCCAATTACGCCGCCGCCCAGCGCCAGCACAGGGCTACGCCGGTCAAGACCAGCCATCAGAAATTGCTCATATAGCTTGGCCACGTTCGCCAGCGTTTTGTGCTGTTCGCCCTCTGGCACCCTACAAATGGCGGGTTGGAAGCCGGCCGCGCGTAAGTTGGCGGCCAACAATTCGGCATAATGCTCACCGACCATTGGGTTAGTGACAATCGCCGCCGGGCCAGGCTGCACCTGGCGATTGCGCAACAAAGTTCCCACTTGGCCTAACAAACCGTCGCCAATGCAAACATGATAACTTTCCGTCGGGCCCTGCACCGTAATACGGGTCATGCCGAGGGCTTCGGCGTCGGCGTCGAGTGCTTCTAAAACGCGGTTCACAATTTGTTCGGGCGCGTGCCCCGTTGTGTCAACCTGATGGGGAATCGCGGCATAGACCTGGCGGCGCTCATTCAAGAGGCCGCGAATGCGCTGCTCGCGTTCGACGCTTGCGCCGGGCAGCATAGGCCGATCATTCACGCTGTCGATCCGGCGCACGATTTCAGCCACCGTGGCAGTCAGACAAATTAATGTGCCACTTTGCGCAAAGGCATAGCGGTTGGTGGGCGTAACCAGTGCGCCGCCGCCGGTGCTGACCACTAGACCTTGTTGCGCGGCCAACCTCAGACAGAGTTGCTGCTCGGCGGCGCGAAAAATCGCTTCCCCATCCTCGGCAAAAACGGTCGCGATCGCTTTGCCAAAGTGGGCCACCAATTGTTCATCCATATCGACAAAAGGCCGGTTCAGTTGGGCGGCCAGCAACCGGCCCACGGTGCTCTTGCCCGTGCCCATAAAGCCGGTGAGAATAATATTTTTGTTGGGTGGAAAGTTAGTCACTAATAACTACCTTGGCCAAATGGGGGACTTTGGACAGTAATCCCTAAAAACATCTCAACTTCAGTCAGCACATTATGCGCAATGGTCAAAGCGTTATCAGCATCACTTTTATCAGAAAGAGAATCTGGTAAAGCGCCTGGAAAGGCATCAGGATAGCGCGTCAGCATGTAAAAAATATCAAAAACAGTTAGCTCACTCGCTGTACTAAATGACCATGTACTAACTAATAAAGTAGTTAAAGCCGCAATCGAGTGTGTCCGTGGTATGGTTTTGCCTTGGTAGGCAAGAATACTCTTGAGCGATTTTTCAACACATTGTTGACAGTGGAAACATGCTTGGCTATAAATTTCTTCTTCAATAAGCGCTTTGGCTGAACGCAAATCTATATAGGCATGGGCTAACCAGCGTTTTGCATCATCGTTCATAGATAACTTTGCCTTTTTCGATGATTTCTTCTTGAACAAATAGTCGATTTGCGCATAGATCGGCGAATTCTTCTGGAGTGTAATATAAAATGTCAGTGCCAACCGTCGGTTGAAGCATGCGGCTAATTTTTTGCAAGCGCTTTAAAAATGGCAATTCAGTTCGGTTCACAACCACCAAATCAATGTCGGACCATTCATTCACGTTGCCAGTTGCCAGCGAACCAAACAAGATAACCTTGTCAGGATTCTCTTCTTTTTTCAGAATCCGCACATAGCGATCTACTTCTTGTTCTAGTAGTGCTTTGCGTGCGGTCGCTTTCGTATCCATGTTTCCCCTTGCGCTCAGAATAACCCAAAGTTGCTCACGTCCACCCGTTGCGCCTGGTGCATTAACACAGCATTCATCAATTCAATTGCCATGCGCGATTCCAGCGTGACGCCAGCCCGCACCCCGACACAGGGATCATGCCGCCCTTTATCAAGCAGAAAATCGATCTCCTCCAGGTTTTTGCGCACTGACTGTTGCGGCTTGACAATCGTAGATGTAGGCTTAAACCCCACGCGACAGACCAATGGCATCCCCGTCGTAATGCCGCCGAGCAGCCCACCATGACTGTTGCGCTGATAGCCCGTGCTGCGGATCGGGTCATTGTTCTCGCTGCCTCGCCGTGTGATCACTTCGCTGCCAGCCCCAATCTCACACGACTGCGCCGCGTTCAAACCACCCAACGAACCCATCAAGCGCAATTTTAAGCTTTGATAGAGTGGATCGCCGATCAGCGCCGGCACATTCAGCGCTACCACTTCCACCGCCGCGCCCAACGAATCACCATCGATGCGTGCCTGTTTGATCAGCTGGCCGGCTTCATGCGCAAATTTGGGATCGAGGGAGCGAATTTCGGCTTCATCCAAAGTGTTTTCGATGCTGTCGATGGCTTCTTCAGAGATGTGCAAAGTGTGCGTGGCCTGAATTTCCTGTTCAAAATGGGTTGCCAGGCTTTTGGACGTTTTGAGCGGCCCCACCTGCGTGATCGACGAAAGAATGATCGTGCCAAAATATTCAGCCAAAAAGAGCCGCGCAATCGAACCGCCAATCACATCGGAAACGGTCGAACGATAGCTGGAACGCCCGCCACCGCGTACATCGACGTGACCGCGCGATTTATAAAACTTGACTAAGTCAGTATGTCCAGGTCGGACTGCACCTGCCTGGCCCGAAAATTGTGCGTAGTCACCAGATTTTTGTGAGGTGGACAGAACAATCGCCGCAATTGGTTCGCCTGTGCTATAACCTACTTCATAGCCGGTCGTGCGCGACTCAACGCCGTCCACCTGGGTCATCATGTCGCCGCCACCCAACAATTGTTCTTCGTCTTCATTGTAGAGTCCGGCCAGAAAGATCACCTTATCTTTCTCGTTGCGGGGTGTGCCGTGTTTATTGCCGCCTGGCCGACGACGGTCAAGGTAGGACTGGACCACCTGACGGCTGATTTTTAGACCCGGCGGACAACCAAAAACAATCGTGCTAATCGCCGGACCGTGTGATTCGCCTGCGCCGGCCACCCCAAACAGTGGGCCTCCCAGAATTTCCATAAGTACTTTGCCCTATCGATTGGAAACGCATTGGCCGTAGCAGCTCGATTAAGTGAGAACGAATTAGAAAAACAGGGTAAAGGAAATAGGATTAGACTGTAGTCCAGTTTGCCTGATCCATATTCTGTCCCCTAGATCGATAGCCTGCGTGGCATGCGTTAGAAAGGTATCTTCTTCTCAAATATAACTTGCAGTATACACCAAAATAGCAACTTTCACCTAGTGACAACAAAAGAAAGGCGCTTCTGCTATTGGTCAGAAGCGCCTACGTATTATAGAAGGAGAGATTAGGAGATAGGAGATTTATCGGGCTCAATCTCCTTCTAATCTCTTTTCTTACCTCAACGACATTGACGGATGATTAACCTGGGTGCACCAAAAAGATCCACCAAAGAATAATTGGTAATGCCAGCGACGCTATCCCAAAGATCATCCAACTGCCATACACGCCCCATCGTCCGAATGCGCCTTCGGGCTGCGCATGTTGTTCTTCATTTGGATTGACGTGACCGGGAATGCCACCACTTAAGGGTTTGTCTGCCTCTAGACCGTTAGCAATTAGAAAAATCCAACCAGCAATCACGATCAGCCAAAGTGCATCGCGGATAAACGTGTCGAATACAGAATTTACCATGATCAAGCTCCTTACACCGGTTTTACCGTTGCCGCTGCTTCTAATTCATCTTTGAACTTTTCCAGATGGAGCGGCACCACTGTGGTTATGACACCGTCAATATCACCCAGGGCCAGTTGCTCAATAAAATGGGCATTTTGATGAAGAATTTGCGACATTGGATTCCCCGTACGCAACTGACCAACGACCACCTGAATAAAGCCCCCTGGATTGTTCCTGAGCCGCTTTTCCACATATGAGCACAACGGACGCGTCAAGCTACGATAAGGCGAAGCCACAACCACCAACTCACCAATGCCCACACGTTCTTGCCATTTGCGTTTAATATCCTCTACCCGTTCTTCGTGCACAGCAATGTGAACCGGTGTCCAGGGCACACCGAGCGAATTGGCAAATTCAACCAAGCGCAACGTTTCTCGATGTACATCGCCGACCAACACGATTGTTTCCAAACGACGTTGCCGTTGTGTGACATGCTGGCCGGCCGTGCTCAAGATTTGCGCCACATCTTGATAGTGGCGGTGAATGCGCATGAAGAGCCATAACAGGCTCGGAATCAAGATCACGATGATCCAGGCGCCGCTAGTAAACTTTGTGACCAGGAAAATGATGGTTACAATCGCGGTGACGACGGCGCCAAAGCCATTGAGCAACATTTTGTAATTCCAGTGGCGGTCGTAATGCAGCATGCTGCCCATGGTTGCAATTTCGTTGCTGGGCGTCAGTTCGCCGGTTTTCATCAGCTTACCAATGCGTAGCCAGCGTTTCGCCATGCCCGACTGGGACATCGTAAAGCAGAGAAAAACGCCAATCGCATACAGAGGAATCAAACGGCTGACACTACCTTGAAAGATGATAATTAGCAAGCTGGCAAAAGCCGCCAACATAATCACACCCCAACTGAAGACCAGGCGACTGCCCCG
>JBBREZ010000113.1:0-15858 GCA_038225095.1 Caldilineales bacterium | reverse complement strand
TCCCGTTCTGTTTGAAAATTTAACCCAAATCGGCTATGTTATGTTTGCCAGATACTTCGTCAATCTAACCTATCAAGCTTTAGCGCAGCCCTTATACCCACTTTTGCCCTTATACCCACTTTTGATCGCGTAGGAAGTTGGTCAAGCCAGGAATAGCAAAGCGCTTGCCCTGGTATGCCTGATAGCCGTAGTAGAACATGGCAATCACCACCATCAACATGGCGATCGGCGTCAGACAGAGCATCAAGAGCCCCACTAGCGAGCCAATCAACGGCACAATCTGAATAATGGCCGTGCCAATCGTTGCCGCCAAGCCGATCATCGCAAAGACAATTGACAACCCCAGGCTCTGCACAGCGTGATACCGTTGGAAAGGCCGCTTATTCCCGCTTTCGCTCAACAAGACGATGACGGGCAGCAAAACGGGAATGATATAGACCAGCATACCAATCAAACGGTCGTCTGCCGTCGCCTCTGCATCCACCGTGGCCTCGCTTATAAATTCGCCCCGTCGGAAAGCCTCAGCCGCATCAACCGCCTGTTCACGGGCAGTTTCTGCGGCCCGCTCAAATGGCGTACGATTGCTCTCGTTGGCTGTTCCTGTATTGGAAATGTTCTCAACTGGCACCGTATTTTGTGGCTGTGTGCCGGTTGGTTGGACATCTTCTGAATTCATCTGTAACTCCCTCTCATTAAAATTATACTTGACATTTCTATCAATCTATACGCAGACCCTCGCCAAAGGTTGCAGATTATACAATGGTTAGCGACGCGTGAGGGCATTGCACTGGTCATCAGATCTTGCGCACTCGCGACCAATGTCTGACCAGTGCGCTGCCCTCACCTATACTCATGTCATGCCCGTCCTCACAGGGTTGCTTGAACGCAAAGACAGGCACGCAGTCGGCGGCAAAGGTGGTTTTCGGTTGGCCCATTGCCCCTACCCGGCTCGCCAGGCGACTGCGCAACCTGAATTACTTATTCCGACTGTTTGTTACTTATTACTTGTCATTTCCTTTGTGCTACAATGCGCCTATGAGGAATTTACCACTCACCCGCATCGTCTTTATGGGCACACCCGATTTTGCTGTGCCCACGCTACGTAGCTTACACGAACGCGCCGAGGAGCAAGCGTGGCAAGTCGTTGCGGTTGTCGCCCAGCCGGATCGGCCGGCCGGCCGTGGCAATAAGTTAGTGGCCAGCCTGGTTAAGCAGTATGCGCTAGCACAAAATATACCAGTCTTGCAACCGACGAGTTTCCGTAAACAGCCAGAAATAGTGGATGAATTACGGGCGCTTACCCCTGATCTGTTAGTTGTGGCCGCCTATGGGTTGATTTTACCCAAAAGTGTACTGCAAATTCCTACTTTTGGCGCGATCAATGTGCATGCCAGCCGATTACCCGCCTACCGCGGCGCTTCACCAATCGCTACGGCCATTCTCGATGGTCAGCGCGCAACCGGCGTCTCGATCATGTTGATGGATGAAGGGATGGACACCGGAGCCGTCTTGGCCCAGACGCACGAACCAATCCAGCCTGACGATACCACCGTCACTTTGACTGTGCGCCTGGCCGAGCAAGGCGCACAGCAATTAGTTGAAATTTTGCCACGTTGGTTGGCCGGTGAATTGCCGCCCATCCCCCAGTCAGAGCTGCCGGGTACGGTATCCATTTGTCGCTTGATTGCCAAAGAAGCGGGACTGATCGATTGGCGCCAACCAGCTGCCCAGATCGAGCGCATGACACGAGCTTATACACCGTGGCCGTCTGCCTTCACCACCTGGCAGAACGAGGTGTTCAAAATTTGGCAAGCGGCGGTGATCCCTGGCCGCACTGAACCTGGTCGTATCGTGGCGATCCCTAGTGGCGTCGCCGTGGGGACGGGTGATCATTTGCTTGGTCTACGAATGGTCCAGCCGGCTGGCAAACGCAGCATGGATATTCGTAGTTTTCTGAACGGCGCGCCCGACTTTATCGGTGATCATCTGGGGAGCTAGTCAAGCAGTAGAAAGTAGTAGATGCTGGCTTGCTCTAGTTTAGTTCAAAATCCACGTAAAGCGCCGGTTGAGATATTCTCAACCGGCGCTTTATTATTTTCTGACAATTTCCTTATAGGCCATTTCAATGAAATAAGTATCCAGTGTTTGCCGAACAAAATCATTCGTAGGTACGTGCTTTTAGCCGCACGTTCTGCGTATACCCCAATTGTGCGGCTAAAAGCACGCACCTACTGGATACTTTATTCTTTGATTGCGCCATAGACAAATCAGATAAACGCTGCATCAATGAGGAGCAAGCATCCTCAGATGCGGATCTATCCCGCAATAGGCAGCCGCATCTGAGGATACTCAACTCCTCGTTTGATAGTGCGCTATTAATTGATTTGTCTATTAGAAACGGTCTGAAAAGTACGGGTAGGTGCGGTTTGTAACCGCACGTTCTCGGCTAGGCCAGCAACGTGCGTTTACAAACCGCACCTACAACGCCCTGTCTACGCGGCCAATCCGACCTTTTCAGACAGCTTCTTAGAATCTTGACCTCATCTTTGATCCGAATCCAATCGATAATCGTGTGATAAGGCATGGTTATCCTGGCCCTTATGTAGGGTGTTGAATTCGGCACTTTATTTGAATAGGCTCAACGCCTTCAACAACTGGGCGTCCGCATGCTGCTGGAGCGTAGCCGAGGTCAGGTCTTTCATCGCATTGGGCGTTAACAGATCGCTCCCAAGCGGCAGTTTGACTTCGATATCCGGTTTGATGCCCTGCTTACGGATCAGGCGGCCATTGGGTGTTAACCACTGTTTGACGCCAAGCAAAAGTTCGGAGCCATCGGTTAGCGTATACGGTTCGAGCACCGTGCCCGTGCCAAAGGTTGTCTCACCCACCACTTGTCCCCGCTTATAATCCTGAATGGCGCCGGCAAAGATCTCGGCTGAGCTGGCCGTCCCAGGGTTGATCAGCACGACGAGCGGCAGATCGGTGGCCGCATTGCCTGGTTGCACAGGGGCTGGCGTGCGGTTGCCCTGGGCGTCCTCTTGCAACAGCACGTTGCCATTGGTGAGAAAGTGGCTTGTCACCCTGATCGCCTGATCAAGCAGACCGCCCGGATCATTGCGCACATCGACAATGAGTCCAGTGGCCTTAGCCTGCTTTGCCCCCTGGATGGCATTGGTGATATCGCGGTCAGCATTTTCGCTAAACTGGCTCAGCCGAATCAAGCCGATTTTCGTCCCTGGCACCATCGCCCAAGTGGCCGCCGGCACGTCGATTGCGCTGCGGGTAATCGTAAAATCATGGGTTTTATTTTCGGCGGGCCGCATAATGGTGATCTGCACTTTTGAACCGGCTGGCCCGCGCACTTTTTGCACAATCGTGCTCAGTGGCGAAGCCGTTACGTCTTCGCCATTGACGCGCAGGAGAATATCGCCCGCCTTGATTCCCGCTTTGAGCGCAGGCGAACCATCGATTGGCGTCATGATCGGTAGACCATTTTCTATACCCATTTGGGCGCCGATGCCGGTGAAACTGCCACTCATGCTGCTGGCCTGCTGCGCTTTTTCTTGCGGGGTTAAAAAGCCAGAGTGACCCGTGTCGCCCAGCGCTTCGACCATACCGCGGATCGCACCATAGGTCAGTTTGGTTGCATCCAAGGCTGTGCGGTCAACAAAATTCTTTTGCACCAGGTTCCACGCCTGCCAGAAAACCGTAAATTGTGGCGGTTGGTCGGCCGTGCGTATGATACAAGGTGTAAGTAAGTTGGCGCTGCTCGCAAAGACACCGGCGCCAAAACTAGCGCCCGTCAGCAACAACAGACCGACGACAACCGCCAAGCCTTTTAGTAAACGTTTCATCATCTCTATTCCTCAAGGATATTCAACCGGCGGTTGAAGTGAACTAAAATCGTTTGGTTTGATCGTGTAAGGGCTAGGTTCTTTTGACATTTGTTACCAGCACGAATAAATTCGCGCCCAGAGGGCTCCCGCTAACCATCACAAGTCGCCTCAGCGACTAGGCCTTTCGTGCCTGCGGGCACTTGTTCTTGTCAGTTGCGGGTTTTAACCCTGCTGCTGCTGCAAAAATGAAATGTCAAAAGAACCTAAATAACAGCTAGGCATTGCTGGCGTTTGGCTCATTCAACTTTTGGTGCATAGCCTGGCGATACAATAGCGCAAGAGCCACTAGACCAATCAAACTGAGGGTTACTGGGATCACCGAGATCGAAATGCCAGGGGGCACGATAATGTACAGAAAGCGCGGCAAACCATCCCACAAACCGTGAAGTACGGCGACGAAGAGATAGGCTAGAATCACCGCGCCCGAGAATCGGAAATGGTTCGGCGCGCTCGTACGGAACAAGACTGCGCCCAAAATGGCCGTCCAGACGCCATGCCCAAACGGGGCGAGCAGGCCGCGCAGCACGGTCTCGACAATCGACGCCCCAATGGCGCCGTGGCTCGATAGAAACGCCGTAAAGGCATAACCAGTGCTTTCGAGGGCGGCAAACCCCATGCCAACCGCCGTGCCCAGCAATAACCCGTCAATCGCGGCCGTATGGCGATGGCGCCGCGCCAGCCAGATGACCGCCAAGATTTTGCAACCCTCCTCGATCAAGCCGATCATGAGCGCGCTGCCCATCGATAAACCTTGGGCAGAAGCGCCCGGTGTCGGCACCAGCAGCGGTTCAAGCACTGAGGCCCCGAGTACACCAAGCAAGCCGCCCACAATGAAACTTTGCGCAATCGACGCCGGGGTCAGTGCGCTTAAATGTTGGTGATCATACAGAAAATTAACAAAGACGATAGGCACCAGAAAATTGCCAATTAAGATCACCGTTGGGTACAAATTAGGGTTGCGGGTTACCACCATCACGATCGTCGTAACAACAAACAAACCTAAGCCAATCAATAGCAGGCGTAACCAACCGCTTCCCCCTTGCGTTGGCTTGGGAACGGGCGAGAGCGGTATGTCTTGAGCCATTGTTATTCTCCTTGTGCGTCCAATTTAGGTATCTGTATTGGGTCACTTTGTGCGACGGGCATTGTCACCGCTGGTTGACTCCACTAGTGCCGTTCCCGTCGGTCTAGATTGGTCATCTTTCCAGTGGTAGGGTCGTCAGGCTATAGTATCATCAACATTCATGGTTATCTGTATGATTATTTCCTCGTGCTGAATCTATAGCGCTAGGTTCTTTTGACATTTGTTACCAGCACGAATAAATTCGGCTACTAACAATCACAAGTCGCCTCAGCGACTAGGCCTTTAGTGACTGCGGGCACTTGTTCTTGTCAGTTGCGGGTTTTAACCCTGCTGCTGCAAAAATAAAATGTCAAAAGAACCTAGCCACTGAACCTCTGACCGCTTCCGCGCAGATTTGCACGGCAGACGCCAGAACTGTATAATAGCAGGCATATCGGGGCGTAGCGCAGCTTGGTAGCGCACTTCAATGGGGTTGAAGAAGTCGGAGGTTCAAATCCTCTCGCCCCGACCTATGTTCAGATGGCGGTTTAAGGCTGGGTGTTGAAGAATGTGATGTTGTAACAGGTAGATTTTGCAACAGATAATTGACAACAAACAATTGACAACAGAGTAATTCTGAAAAACGCAAGACTGGCTCCCGCATCTGATAAAGACTACGGGAGTCTTTTTTTAGGCTCATCTAAACCGCTGCGATAAAGGCTCAGTTCGTGGGTGGTCAAGCGTGATGGCACCCTGCGGTGAGCGAGCAACGGACGCTGTCATATCCGCTATAATTTATCAATCGAGCCGGAAAACTCGGCTGATTTTGCACAAACGTCACCGACTCCTGTTTGATGAGCGTTTTTATCCAATGATGGATACCCAACTCAAAGATTGTCCTGGTCTGCTCGCAGCTGATCTGGATTTACTCCACCACATCGAGGAAAGCCTGTCAATGACGGCTGATGTTAGCCGCGCTGATATTTTGATCTATTGTCTTTGTACGAATCTGCAAGGCAAAAAGCAACCGACAGATTTACAAGATGTGGAACAAAGTACGGGCCTACAGGCATTAGTGATTGCCCACGTCATGCCCCATTCGATGTCGTCACTCTATCGGCGGCTTGCCACTGGGCGCAAGTTTACCGAACGGGATCAACCGCTAATTCTGCGCGCGTTGACCAGTGGCAGCGGGGGCCGGCGCCAACAAGAGGTGCTGCGTAACGGCGCCCCGATGATTCAAGATGTTTATCCGATCCGCAGTCGCCCTGATCATGTGATCGCGGCGCTGGTCGTCGAGACCAACATGTTTGAGCATGAACGCCAACGCCGCCGCAATCCAAACTTTCGCCGGGCTGTGCGCTGGTTGCTAGAGATGAGCGTGCGCGGCGAAATTGAACAGGCCGCTACCCTCAGCCGTTTTGGCCAATATGACGGTGTCTATCTGGTCAATCGCGAACACCGCGTGATTTATATGAGCGGGATCGCCACCAATCTTTTTCGGGCCGTTGGGGTCTTGACCGCTGGGCGCAGTGAACATATTTCAATTCTGGAAACGGTCGATCAGGAATTAGTCGGCCAGACTTTTCAGGCCCGTCATTGCCTGGAGGTGCGCAACGAATCGTCGGATGGACGGGTCTGGGTGCGCAAAGCAATCCCTTTGCATGCGTCACCAGGGGATTGGCGAACTGGTTGGCCAGGTTTACTCTGGTCTAGGCTGCGGGGCAGCGGGCAGCATACCAATGTCGAGGCAGTTTTGGTGCTTGTGCACAATGCAACGGAAGCTGTCCAGAAGCAACGTGAGCTAAATGTCAAGTCGGTAATTATCCAAGAAGTCCATCACCGCGTCAAAAATAATTTACAAAATATTGCGGCGATTCTACGGATCCAGGCCCGCCGTTGCCAGAGCGAAGAGGCCAAACAACACCTGACTGACGCCGTCAATCGCGTGTTAAGCATGTCGGTGATCCACGAATTTCTGAGCCAGGATGAGCACCGCGCGATTAATTTGCGCGACGTCTGCCTACGCATCGCCAATCAAGTGGCTGAAGTGTCGCGCAACCCAGAGCAAGAAGTGGAGATTCGCATTCACGGCCCCAATATTCGGTTGCCCGCCAGCCAGGCTACACCCGCTGCGATGGTGATCAACGAACTGCTCTTGAATGCAGTCGAACATGGCTTGGGCAAACGGAGCCAGGGCGCGATCAGCATCACGCTCAGCGACTTAGGCGATGCCGTGCGCCTGGTGGTAGAAGATGACGGCAGTGGCTTGCCGCCCAATTTTGACCCAGGCCAGAGTAGTAGCCTTGGTTTACAGATTGTTCACACGCTGGTGACGGATGATCTGAAGGGTACGCTCCACATGGAATCGGTAGCGGCCACCACAACTGTAGCCGATGCGGACACCGCTGATCTGGGCGCCGCATTCGAGCCGAATACGCCTCATCTTGGCGCGCGGGTTATTGTAACTTTTCCGAAACGCTCATTAAAGGTAGACTAGGGATGGAAAATAGTATACACTTTTTGATAGACTTAATTCCCTTGCGTAGGGGAGAGCATTGATGTCAAGCCGTCGTTCCTTACCTTTCTTAGCAGGGAAGCCAGGCGATGCAGCGTGATGTACAACCGCTCTAGTAAATGATCCAGGGCGTTGGGGTAGGTCTGGTAGTTTCCCAAAAATTTGTTTGAAGGAGACCAACACGTGGAACGAACACGGGTGATCATCGCGGATGATGAATCGCTGATTCGTATGGACCTGCGCGAAATGTTAACCAACTTGGGCTACCTTGTGGTCGGTGAAGCAGGCGACGGTCGTAGTACGGTCAACCTGGCGCGCGAGTTGCGCCCGGATATTGTGATTATGGACATCAAAATGCCAGACATGGATGGCATTGAAGCGGCGCAGCTCTTGACCAGCGAACGCATTGCACCTGTCCTGTTGCTCAGCGCCTATAGCCAACAAGATTTGGTGCAACGGGCGCGCCAGGCTGGCGTGGCCGGTTACATGGTCAAGCCTTTTCGCGAAAGCGATCTGACGCCAGCGATTGAGGTAGCATTGGCGCGCTTTAGCGAATTTCGCATCATGGAGCGCGAGGTCACCTCTTTGCAAGATGCCTTGGAGACACGCAAATTGGTGGAACGGGCTAAGGGCATTTTGATGGATACGCAAGGGCTGAGCGAAACTGAGGCTTTTCGTAAAATCCAGAAGATGAGCATGAACAATCGCAAACCAATGCGCGCAGTGGCAGATGCGATCATTTTGGCGCATCAGGTCAGTGAACAGTAAATGGTTTTGGTGAGCGGTGCTTGCTTCTTTGTCTGCTCCATTGCCACTATTTCCCGTTGCCATTTATGCTGTATGGGAAACTTCATAGTTATTTTGCATAAAGACTAGTAAGGCCAGATTTTGAAGCTGTCAATTATCATGCCCGTTTACAACGAGCGGACGACGCTCGAAGAAATCGTCCAGCGCGTGCGCGAGGTCGATTTAACGATTGACAAGCATGGCGCGAGCCGTTTGCTCAACGGACCGATTACACTAGAACGTGAAATCGTGATTGTCGATGATGGTTCGACGGATGGCACGCGCGAAATTTTGAACCGTTTGCGCGCGGAAAATGCGGCAGACCTGCGGATCGTCTTTCACGAAAACAATGGCGGCAAAGGGGCTGCGCTGCGCACCGGCTTTCAACACGCCACGGGCGACATTTTAGTCATTCAGGATGCCGATTTAGAATATGACCCGCGCGATTATGTGAAATTGCTTGAGCCGTTGTTGGAAGGCCGCGCGCCGGTGATTTATGGCAGTCGTTTTATGGGCGGCCCGCGTTCCGCGATGAGCCTGAGCCATACGATGGGCAATAAGATGTTGACGATCTTTACGAACGTGCTCTTTGGCACTGCATTGAGCGATATGGAAACCTGTTATAAATGTTTCCGCCACGATGTGATCACCGACATGCCGCTACGCAGCCGGCGTTTTGAAATCGAACCAGAACTGACCGCCAAAATCCTCAAACGCGGCTACACGATCTTCGAAGTGCCGATCAGTTACAATGGCCGCAATTTCCACGCTGGCAAAAAACTCAGTTGGCAAGACGGTTTCAGCGCCGTACGCACGCTGCTTAAGTACCGTTTTATCGATTGAAGAACGCCACCGACAATAGAGCCAAAACGCAATGCTTGACCCTTCCCTAACCCTCCTCCAGACGCTTCGCTGGGAGAGGTCTGGGTTGCGGCTTTAATAAAGTGACGCAACCCCACCCCTAACCCTTCCCTACAGGGAGGGGACTGATCAGGGACAGAATGAGTTACTTAGTCTGTCCCCTGATCAATTCCCGCCCAGCAGGCTGCGACGGGGCCTGCGGCAAGACTTCGGCGTGAGCTCAGACTTCGGCGAGCTCAGTCGAGTCGTCGAACGCTCAGGCCCCATGCGGTGAGCTTGTCGAACCGCAGCCGAACGGGAGGGCGGGGGGAGAGGTCAAGCTTCAGCGCAAATTCGGGCAGACTTCGCGAATGATGCTCGTAATATATTCAATCTCACTCAGCGTCAATGAAGAAGCGGATGGCAGATAGAAGCCGTCGCGGCACAAGCGCTCGGCTACTGGATAGCGCTGGCCTTTGAATTGTTCCCAGTAGACTGGCTGGCAGTGCATGGGGATAAAGAAGGTGCGCGTTTCGATGCCATTATCGGCCAGCGCCTTGCGCAGTTGATCACGGTTCATGCCAAATTCTTTTTCATCCACCAAGAGACCGTACATCCAATAAACGTTCTTCGCCCAGGAAGCCTGCGGCGGCGTGGTAATGCCAGGAATGCTGGATAGGCGACTCGTGTACGCTTGGGCGTTGTGCCGCCGGTTTTCAATAAATTTGTCCATCTGCTCCACTTGCGCCAGGCCGACCGCAGCTTGCAAGTTTGTCATGCGATAGTTGAAGCCGATATATTTGTGCCAGAAATGGCGCTCGTGGCTAAAGGCGTGATCGCGCAAATTCCAAGCCAATTTGGCGATTTCACGGTTGTTCGTCGTCAGCATCCCGCCTTCGCCCGTCGTGATAATCTTATTACCATAAAAACTAAAACCAGATGCATCGCCCAAACTGCCACAGCGCCGACCTTTGTACTCGGCGCCATGTGCCTCGGCGGCATCTTCAATCACCATGATGCCATGCTGGCGCGCCAGTTCCAGCAATGGATCCATGTCCGTAGGATGGCCGTAGATATGTACCGGGATAATCGCCTTGGTGCGCGGCGTGATCTTGGCGGCCACCTGCTCGATGTCCATCTGCCAATAATTGGGCTCCATGTCCACCAACACCGGCTTTGCCCCACAATAGGTGATCGCATTCGCCGTAGCGATCATGGTAAAGGTGGGCATGATCACTTCGTCGCCCGGTTCCAAGCCCAGCGTCGCCAGCGCCAGATGCATCGCAATTGTGCCGTTGGCGCAGGCGATGCCATAGGTTGTGCCACAGGCTTCGGCAAATTTAGCTTCAAAGTCACGAATAAAGCTGCCCGCCGACGAAATCCAGTTAGTTTCGATTGCCTGCGTGACGTATTTAAGCTCGTTGCCTGCCAGTGTCGGCTTACACACGGGAATGATCGAGCGGCTTGTTGGATGATCGCTGGGATGATCAAAATCGGGAATAGCGCGATAGCGCACCCTGACTTCTGGGTCGGCGGCGGGAATGATCGAAGCCAGGTCGCCCATCTCGGCGAGCGTCAGTTCGGCTGGTTGTAACATATGTGTATCTCCTTTTAAGACCAATCTTTTTTGCCGTACAACTTTTGCTGGGCGACGCGACCCCACCCTAGCCCTCCCCTGCTGGGAGGGGACAGATCGGGGGTAGCCGAAGTAGCTCACTCTGTCCACCAAACAGTTCCCTCCCTGTAGGGGAGCAGGAGCCCTTTAGGGCGCGGGTGGGGTCATCCGATACACCTGCCAGATCGTCGCCACGTATTTGCGGCCTTTGACTAGATAATCCCACAAATTGGCGCCGGTTTTGCTGTCACCTGTGGTGCGCGGCACACAAATATACGGTACTTCCTGGATGTGATAGCCTTTATGGCTGGCGCGCCCTAGCAAATCAATGCAATACTCGCCATAGTCGCCTTGCAGACGAATTTGTTGAAAGACCGGCGCGCGCCCGGCGATGAAACCACTGGTGTAATCGTGTACTTTAGCACCCACAAGCAGCATCGCAAAGTGATTGATGAGCCAACTCAGCGTGCGCGCCATCAAGCCATGTGCCACATCCGCCCCGCCAGCAATCCACCGTGAACCAACCGCCAGGTCTGCCCCTTGTTCGGTAATTGCGTGCACCAACTTTGGTATAGCTTGCGGTGGCATCGAAAGATCGCAGTCCATCCAGGTGATAATTTCCGCATGATAGGTATAAATCGCCTCGTCAATGCCGCGTTGGATGGCCGAGGTCAAGCCCTTTTCGTTGGTGCGCCGGATCAGCGCTACTTTGATTGTGTCGTCTTTACGGTTTGCTACGTGATTATGGCGCGCGGCGACTGTTTCGACCACCTGCCAGGTGCCATCCGGTGAATTGTCGTCCACTACCAGCACCATGTGCGGCGTCATCGCGCTGGCCAGAATGCCGTCGATCAGCGGACCAATATTGTCGCATTCATTATAGGTTGGTAGTACCGTGCAGACGAATGGATTAGTTTGCATCGACAGGCTCTTTGCTGGGCATGGATTTCTGATCAACTTTAGTCGCGAGCGCATAGAGGCTCACACCGAACGCAAGATTATGCTTTTGCAACCAACGCGCCTCGAGTGGCAAAATGAACGCCAACAGGTGATTCACGACTGGCGCCGTATACAGGGCCGGGTTAAATGGTAAAATCTTCCAGCGTTGTAACAGGCGCACGAATATGATCACCGGAGATAAAAGTGTGTTCGCATAGGTTGTCGCCACGGTGGCAAAACCAGCCGCCTGCAACGTATGGATTAATTCGACGCGCGAAAATCTGCGCCCCGTGTTGAAGGCTGTATCATGGGCACTCTTCAACCAGGGATGAGCGCTCACGCGTACGAGCAGATAGCCCTGCGACCGCAGCACCCGCCAACTTTCATGTAAGGCCACGTGCGGCTTCACCCCTTTTTGATCAAAAGTATCCAGCGCAATCACCATGCCGAAGCTGGCGTTTGCAAAGGGCAATGCTTGCAGATCGGCAATGGCTAATCGAGGTGGCTGGCTTAACAGGCGGCTCGTCTCGAGCAGTGTTAGCTTGCTAAGATCAATGCCAACCACCAATGATGCCGGACAGCGAGCGGCTAACTCAGCCGTAAAAGCGCCAGCGCCACAGCCAAGCTCTAAGATCGAACCAGATGGTTGCGGGAGGCGTGTTAGTAGGGCATGGGTGACGCCACGCATGCCACGGCTCCAACCGTATGTTTGCTCAGTCTGGTACAGCAGCGGCAGCAAATTAGGAATATGCCGCATGAAAGTGAGACGGTTAGGATGGCGCACTTGCGCGGATGCAAGCCCTCGTTGCGGTCGCGGGTGGCGGGTCAAATGTGCTGTTTTAGTCAATCTTCACCTTGCCCAACAATACACGGCCAGTCGTTGTCGGTAAATGTTCGCCGCTGGTCTGGTACAGGCCAATCTCCAACGTATATTCGCCTGCCATCAAGTCAGATGGCAGCGAAATTTGGTATTCATCCAAGATGCGCCACCCGGCTTGCCAGCGGCTGGTCGGCAGGCTATTTTCACCCGGCGGGTTATCCTGTCCAGCCACTAACTTTGGATTTCCCGTTCCAGCTTGAGCCAGCACATGGGTAAAAACTGTCCAATTCGCCGTGGGCGCCCTTGCCACAACCCAGTGTAGCTGTAAGTAGAGCGTCTCGCCGTGGTGGATTTCTGCCGGTTGTACATCATAGCCAAGCAACTGAATCCCATCCCCCAGCGTAGCGGCCAAGGGATATTGGGGCGGGCGTGCAGGCGTTGTGTTGGCCGGGCGCAGATAATACCGGGCATACACTTTGCCGCGCCGATCAAGCAGTTCCTTTTGCACCAAGGCTGTCGGCAAGACACTGGGCAAGAGTAAACGCGTGCGAAAATCCTCATGCTCAATCACGGCATAAAGTTCGGGTTGCGCCGACTTTTGGGCGGTCAAAGGCAGAATGTGCCGTCCATCAAACGCGATGGGCGCCGGGCGTTGGCTGTTACGCAGCGCAAAGGCCAGCGTCGGATAGTCTGCGCCCTTAGGCGTCAAGTAAATCGGCTGAGCAACGGGCATTTGCGCCATTTCCTGCCCCATCTGCCACAAACCAACGTCAAAAGCATAGTAGAGCGTGGGCAAATTGGCCCAGCGCACAAAATAATTTTGGGCTGAAACAGCGCCACCTACGCCAAGCAAAATCAGGCTGATCCAGTGGAATTGACTGCGCACAATTGCGATGGCTCCGCTGCTGGACGGTTGGGGTCGCCATTGCCAAAGCGCATCTAGGGCCAACCCGCAGAGCAAGGCCGTGGGCGCAGAAGCACCTAAGAGACGATGAAAATGTGGCGCATGTTGGCTGAGCGCGCCGGGCAGCAATAACCCCAGCAAACTGACTAGTATAATGGCATAACCAGGGCGACGGATGCGCCAGATAGCGATGCCCAAACCGGCAAAAAAGAGCAGCGTTTCCCATAAATTTAAGACTGGTTCGTCGGGTATATTGCGGCGGACGTTCTCGTCGGTGGTCGCATTATAGGGACTGTACATTTGGACAGTTCGGCTGATGCTGAGCCACACAGAAGCCTTGTCTGCGCCATCTGTACCGACCGTCGCCGCCACTTGGCTTGGGCGCAGCGTGACAATATCAGGATGTTGCCAGATATACAAACCAAACGGAGCAAAGAGCAGGCAAGCGATAAGGCCAGCCAGCGCCAGACCAATCATGTGTTGTCTGGTCGATATGGCGGGTTGATCAGCGGCGCTTTCTGTTTTTTGCAGGAGTAAAAGCAACGCGATCGGAATCATTAAAAACGGAATGATCCAGGCCGCTTGATAGGTGTACATGCTAGCTGCCAACAGCACGCCGCACCCAGCAAAATTGACCCAGTGACCCGTGCGCCAGCCGCGTAATAGCAACCATAGCGCGCTAGTCCAGAGCAGAGGCACGATAATTGGTTCGATCCCGATACGGCTGAAGTGAATGTGCCAGCGCAGAGTGGCTAGCACGGTCGCTGCGAATGCAGGAAAGGCCAGCGAAAGGCTACCCTTGGATCTTGCCAGCTTTTGCAATTCAGCTGCCAAGGCATAGAGCGCACCTACCCCAAGCACGCCAAAGCAAGCCGCTGTGGTGCGCATGGCAACCGGGCCCGCTTCGCCGCCAAACCATTGAAATAAACCAAACATCAAGGCATTGGCATAGGCATTGAGCGCGGGTACGCCAAAGTTGCCAGGCAAAAAGATCGGTCGATAGGTCACATCAGTGAGGATACGCCAGGCTTCGAGCCCTTCGTAGGACTCATCCAAATGGAAACCAGGCGGCAGACTATGGAGCTGCCAAAAACGTAGAAAAATGGCAATAATGAGAATGGCCAGGAAGATCAGCCGACGAGTCATAGATGACATAGAGCGTCAATTATATCACACCGGTCACTTTTACCAGTATCATAACAAGAAAAAGCGTGAGCAACGTATGATGTTGCTCACGCTTTATTGTTCAATTTACGTGCTGCTCAGGGTCAGCGCTAGAGCCCGGATACTTCACTGACTCATGTGCATCCTCGTTGATAGGCCGATTTTATGCGGCAAGGGTTTCTGTGAAACGGGAAGGGCGTGCTCGATCAACAATGGCCGAAGGACGCCGAGCCGTTTGGCTAGTGGTCGCTACGTCCGCATTGACTGTGAATCCCCAGGCTGGTCTGTCCCACACCTGACTGCTGGCTCGATCCAGCCGATTAGAATCGGATACAACAGCGATCACAACGCTGTTTTCGGTGCCATAGGTATTGGTGGCAAAGCCGTCAGCGTGGCTATCCGTCTTCCACTGGCCGTCGATCATATAACGAAATTCATGGCGGCTACCCGCCAGCAAATCCACGGTGGCGCGCCAGACGCCATCACGATCCTGGCGCAGAGGCGTTGCATTTTTAGACCACTGGTTAAAGTCACCCACCAGAAAAATTCGATCTGCCCAGATACACGAAGGTAGCTCAAAGACGACACGAACATGATTAGAGTGCGGTGAATGACTTTTGTGGATCATAATGTGAACTCCTAGAGAAGATACAAACTAATCCGCCTGCGACCTGCACAAACCTGCCATGAAGGAGTGTTAGTTCACTTGTCTTACTGTGGCTGGATTTTACCAAGCTTACGCTGGATAATCTAAGCCTTACAATTTACTAGGCATAAAATTTAACCCATCTGTTCACTTTTATTATGCGCCTGAATTTACACAAATACAAGATCAATTTGATTAGAAAATCATGTGAATTCTATTGTGCATCTTGACCAAAAACCACTAAGAATTGGCATAGCTTTCCGTGCACCTGATCGGAGGGCCTGGCGATGTGTTTAGTGTACGGCGCATTTCTTAAGCGTGGATGATCGGCATGTTAAGGTTTATTACTTTGTGGCAATCAATCTACTATAATAAATTTATTACAGTGTAAACTAAGCCAGCAGTCTTTCATAGGTGCTCGCGGCTGGCGAGCCGGCGGAAGCACAATTTTGTTTATAAATCAAACTCGGTATAAAGGCTGTACGGGCGCAGCAGGCAGCGCGTTACGGTCACCATGCATTTTGTTTTTTTAGCAACCGAATTGAGGCGAAGAAAGGCAGAACCCGTCGTCATTGTGCCGATGACGACGGGTTCCAAGGAAGGAGGAAAATAAAGAAAAGAAGGAACCAAAGGAGATTCGATACGCAAGTTCGCTCCCCAGTAAACT
>JBBREZ010000112.1:0-15934 GCA_038225095.1 Caldilineales bacterium | reverse complement strand
CGTGGTTGTGCGGTTTGACACGGGAAAACCGGGGCGCGTTTTACAATTTGATGGTCATCTGGACACCGTGCATCTACCGTTCGTGCCGCCGCGCATCGAAGATGGCACGCTCTATGGTTCTGGCGCCTCTGACATGAAAGGTGGCATCGCCGCATTTGTCGAAGCCCTGCGCGTTTTGCGCGAGACGGATAGCCTGCCCGGCGGCAGCATCTTACTCACAGCGCATGATCACCATGAGGGGCCGTGGGGGGATCGCCGCCAGGTCCATGCGTTTATTCGCGAAGGCTATACGGGCAATGCCGTACTGTTGCCTGAATATCTGGCCGACCGGCTGCCAATGGCCGGGCGCGGCATGATGATCTTCGAGGTGCGCATCACGCGTGAGGGCGAACCGGTGCATGAAGTATTGCGCCCAGCCAATTTGCCCGATGTCGTCAAGATTGGGGCGGAAGTGGTGACGCGTTTATATGGCCTGCATGAACAGATTAAACACGTTAGCGCGCCATTCGCCGGTCATGATTCGGTTTTCATTGGCAGCATCCAGGCCGGCGAAATCTATAACCAAGCAGCCACGCTTTGCACTATCAAAGGCACCCGGCGTTGGGTGACACCAGGCAGTGCGGCCGATGTCAAGGTTGAATTCGAAGAGTTGCTCAAACAACTGGCCATCGAAACCAGCGCGCAGATCGAAGTTGATTTCGAGTTACAAGGGGAAGCTTTCCACGTTGAACCCACTAACGCGATTGTCGCCGCCTTCCAAACTGCGTATACGGCAGTCACGGGTACAGAATTGCCGATGGGCAACAAGCCATTTGTCGATGACGGCAACACCTACTGTGGCATCGCCGGAATTCCTGCCATAACGCATGGCCCGGCGGCCACCGGTGCGCATACATTGCAGGAAGCCGCCCCGATTGCGGAATTAGTGCGGGTGGCCCAGGTCTATGCCTTGACCGCGATTGGCTATTGTGCAGGATGATTAAAAATTAAGGAGAGCAGATGGGACGGTATATTGATCCGCGGACAGATTTTGGCTTCAAACGGATTTTTGGACAGGAAGACAGCAAGGATATCTTAAAACAGTTCTTGTTCGATGTGTTGGCGCTGCCTCATCCCATTGCAGAATTGAGCTACATTCCTGTAGAGCAATTGCCCGCGTCCCCTGAGGATCGACGCGGCATTTACGATGTTTACTGTGTCGACGCCATCGGTCGACGGTTCATTGTCGAAATGCAACAGGGGCATCAGATCAACATTAAAGAGCGCGCGCTCTATTACAGTACTTTCACTGTAACCTATCAAGCGCAAAAAGGGGCAGACTGGCAATTCAATCTCTTACCAGTCTATTGCATTGCCGTGCTTGACTTTCTGATCATGGACAATGACAAACAATATCTACGCCGCATTCAACTGATGGATACCCAGACGAAAACAATTTTTTACGACAAATTGACCTTTGTCTTCATCGAGTTATTGAAATTTGATCGAGCACTTGACCAGTTGAATTCAGCAGACAAGTGGGTCTACTTGTTAAAATACATGCCCGAACTGCAAAACATTCCTGCGGAACTGGCCGGGGAACCATTTACGAAGGCATTTTCGATTGCCGAGGAAGCTGCCTTATCGTCTGAAGAACGCTGGCTGTATGAAGGCAGCTTGAAACAGGCGCGCGTTTTTAATGCACAATTGACAGCTGCCCGCGAAACAGGCCTTAAGGAAGGGCACGAAGAAGGACTCAAGGAAGGATTGGAAGAAGGGCTCAAAGAAGGGCGTGAAAAAGGGCTTGAAGAAGGGCTCAAAGAAGGGCTTGAAGAAGGGCTCAAAGAAGGACTCAAAGAAGGATTGGAAGAAGGGCGCCGAAAGCGAAACTTCGAAATTGCGCGCATAATGATAGCCCAAAGCTTTGATACAAAGGCGATCATGGTGGTTACTGAGCTCTCCGAAGCTGACCTGAGCACCCTCGTAGAACAAAGATAATCCTTTCACTCACTTTATAACCAACTGATGCAAGTTGATTCGTTGATCAAAGGAACTCCTATGCAGCTTGATGCTCGGCAACAAAAACTACTGAAGCGAACTTTTCTGGATTACCAACAGACAGCTGGTTTTTTTGACAACCCGCTCGTTGTCTCCAAAGCGGATGGCCTCTATTATTGGGATGTAGACGGCAAACGCTATTTTGACAGCATTGGTGGCATCTTTGTCGCCACGCTCGGCCACAAGCACCCCCGGCTAATGGAGGCGATGCACAAGCAGATGGAGACTTTGAGCTTTGCGCCGCCGATGCATGGCACCTCGGATGTGACGCTCGATTTTGTGGAAAAGGTCGGGAGCATCACGCCGGGTAATTTGAACTTTGTCAAGGCATACAGCGGCGGCTCCGAGTCGATTGAATCGGCCATGAAATTTGTCCGCCAATACTTCAAGCAGACCGGCCATCCCAGCAAATATAAGTTCGTCAGCCGTTATTATGGTTATCACGGCGCCACCTTTGGTGCGATGGCAGCTAGTGGCACGGGCAAACGTAAAACTCCATTTGAACCGCACATGCCGGGCTTCGTCAAAGTCTTCCCACCGACCTATTATCGTGACCGCTTCGCCACTTGGGACGAGTGCAATCGTTTCTGCGCGCGCATGTTCGAGGACGTGATCCTCATGGAAGACCCAGACACGATTGCCGGCATCATCGTCGAGCCGATTGGCAATACCGGCGGCATCATCACGCCGACCGATGAATATTTCCAGATTATTCGTGAGATCTGCGACAAGTACAATGTAATTTTGATCTACGACGAGATCATCACTGGTTACGGGCGCACCGGCCACATGTTTGCGGCGCAGACGTTTAATGTCACGCCCGACATCATCTGTGGCGGCAAAGGGCTGTCCAGTGGAGCAATTCCGATGGGCGCGATGATCGCACGCGAGGATATGGGTGAGGTCTTCTTTGGCCGTGTGGAAGATGACGTAAACTTTGCGCACGGGCACACCTACGCAGCCAATCCGTTGGCCTGCGCGGTGGGCATCGCCGTGATCGACGAAATTACGGAAAATCACTGGGATCAGAATGCCCAGGTCATGGGTGATTATCTGGCGACCAAGCTAGAAGGCTTAAAAAAACATGGCGTGATCCGCGAAGTGCGCGGCAAAGGTTTGTTGCGCGGCGTGGAATTATGCAAAGATCCGGTCAAGTTGACGCCTTTCCCCGAATTAGGCTTGGCCTTAAAGAAGACGGCGCTCAACAATGGGCTGATTATGCGCATCGACCCCAACTGGTTCGCCGTCGCGCCGGCGTTGATCGTGAATAAGGACCAGATCGACGAAATGTGCGAATTGATCGAACGTAGTTTGTTAGATGCGTTAGAAATTGTTGGAACGGAGTAGGGTGTATGGAAACGGGATTAAAATGCTCATCCAAATCCCCTATCCCTACACCCAACTCCATGAAAGAAAATCAATGAATCTACCACAAATCATTCAACAATTACTCGTGCTTGGCGCCTTGCTCTTCCAATCTAGCGTCTTTCTACCCCTGGTCAGCACAACCCTTTCGCCCGAAGATACGCTAGCGAGCATCGGTCCAAATCGACTGCTATCGATTGCACCTTGTGACAAAACCCTTAACCCCGGTGATAAAATTCAGGCGGCGATTGATGCGGTGCGCGGTAAAACGACGCCCTATGTCCTCTGCTTAAACCCCGGTTTTTATATCGGCGGCCAGAATGGCGACACGGCGTTTGAACCCAGTCATGATTTCGGTGATACGGTGGTGGGGCCAGAGGCAGGCGGTGATTGGTGGAATCAGAACGATGACGGTCCCTATTATGGGACGATTGTGATCAAAAATCGCCAGAACTTTACCCTGCGCGGCTTGGTCGAGAACGGCGAACGCGCCACGATTCTTGGCCTGCCGAATAACATGGTCTATCCACCGGAGACCGCGGCGCCCGCAGATCAACATCCCAACGATAAAGCGCTCTTGATCAAAATCGTCAATGGCGATAACATCATCATAGAAAATCTCACGCTTGATGGTTTCTACTATCCAAGCTTTCCAGACATGCAACAAAAAGTCGCGATTTTGAACCGGCTAATCTGGCTGCAACATACGACTAATTCGCGCATCATCGGTAACATGATCGAACACGCCGGCGGTGAGTGTATACGTCTGAAAGCGAATTCCACCGACAATGAGATCGCCTATAACACGATTGCGAGTTGCGGCTATTACCAGTTCAAAGTGCAGCCGATTGCCCGGCTGCGCAAAAATGGCGAAGGCATCTATGTTGGCACGGACCCCTATCAGATTAACGCCAACCAGATCAACAAAAGCCGTTATTTTGGCATCGCGCCCAACCAACAGGTTGACGACACGAAAAATAATTTGATCCACCATAATGACATCTTCCCCGGCTCGCAATTGGATTTAGCGCCGCCGCCCCTGAACCAATTGCTGCCTGATGTCAAGCCCACCGACGGCTATGGCAACGAGTGTATCGACATTAAAGAAGATCTGGACAACATCGGGCGCATGGTCAAATTACTTGGTGTGACTGCGCCGCAGTTGATCAATAACGTGGTGCGTGATAATCTATGCCAGGGTCAATTTGATGAAGATAGTGGCGCCCTGG
The DNA here is from genome assembly GCA_038225095.1 of Caldilineales bacterium. Taxonomy (GTDB): domain Bacteria; phylum Chloroflexota; class Anaerolineae; order Caldilineales; family Caldilineaceae; genus JAPLGZ01. Next base: position 11,303 of record JBBREZ010000112.1, on the reverse strand, counting down.
ATGCACGCAATTCGAACAATTTGTTTGAACACAACCAGATTCAGGGCACAATCCGCGGCGCAGCTTTCCGGCTGGGTGGCGGCGACCCGAAGCCGATTCAGGTGGATCCTGCGCCTTCCGACCCGGTCAAAGGCTGTTTTGGGACAGTTATGGCGACCAAGAAATGGTTCGCGTTTAATAATCGGTTGCGAAAAAATTTGATCGAGAGTTACTTTAATGATTTCTCGGATTTTAACAATCGCGGCGGCTATGTAGGTTCGGATTGTGAAGAAGTCATTGACTGTTCTGATCCCAATAATCGGGTTGTTGTGCCGCAAAGTTGCAGTGAACAGAAAACACTCTATGTGCTCAAAACTTTTGCCTTGGAGGACTTAGTATCTGAAAATCAGGCGACTGGCGCAGGGGTCTGTGGCAATGTAGCGGATGCGCAAGGTTCTGTGGATTGGGGGATGCGACCCTACAAAGACAAGCAGCAAGCCGTCCAATTTTCACGCGTGCCGTCAACCGCAGACAATCTGTCGCGGTGTCAGGCCGATGCGAATAACGATGCCGATGCAACACCGCCTGGGATTCGGGGTGGTTGTGTGGGTGCGACCTGTGCGGGACAATTAGACACAGTGAACAAGGAATAAGTAACAGGTAACAGATACAGGTAAGTAGTTGGCATACGAAGGGTAACAACGTGCCTCACCCCCCACCCCCCTTCTGAGTGGTTTTAGCTCAGGAGACCCTGCTAGAGGGTGAGGCATGTTGTTACCACGAAGGTTCGTACACAATATATCAATCAGTAAACTCAAGCAACCTCTAACGCTCGACAAGAAAGGAACGCAAGCATGCTTACGCTAGACCAAATTGAATTGTATCACGAACAAGGCTACCTCGGCGTCGAAAATGTGCTCAGCGCGGAGGAAGTCGCGGAATTGCGGCGCGTCACCGATGAATTTGTGGAGAAATCACGGGCGGTCACGCAGCACACCGATGTCTTCGATCTGGAACCCGGCCACACGGCAGAAAATCCCCGGCTGCGCCGCTTGAAAGACCCGATCAAACATCACCCGATCTATGAGCAAACCCTGAAACACCCAAAAATTCTCGACATCGTCAGCCAGTTGATCGGTCCAGGCTTGCGCAGCAATGGCAACAAACTGAACTTAAAGTATTCGCAATTCGGCAGCCCGGTCGAGTGGCACCAGGATTGGGCCTTCTATCCGCACACGAACGACGATTTGCTGGCGGTCGGCGTGGCGATGGACCCGATGATGCTAGAAAATGGCTGTCTGCTCGTCGTGCCCGGCTCGCATAAGGGCAGAGTGCTGGATCACAATACCAAGAATCGCAACGTTTTCGTCGGCGCCGTGACCGAGGAGGATTTCGACGCGGCTGGGGCTGTGCCGATTTTGGTGGGCGCGGGCGGCATTTCCATTCATCATGTGCGCACGTTACATGGCTCCGCACCCAACACGTCGCCCAATCCGCGACGGCTGTTGCTTTATCAATACTGTGCGATTGATGCATGGCCGATCATGGGCTTTGGCAATTGGGACGCCTTCAACGCCACAATTGTGCGCGGTGAACCGACCCAGGTGGCGCGCATGACCAATGTACCCGTGCGCATGCCGTTGCCCGCCGGCGAAAAAGGCGGCTCGATCTACGAGACGCAGACGATGATGGAGAAGCGGATGTTCAGCGTGCCGGCAGCAGATAAAGCGCCAGAGCTGGAAAAAGCACTCGCGCGATAAAGTGCGACCCCTCCCGCGCCCTGAGGGCTCCCGCTCTCCTGGCCGCTGCGCTAGGAGAGGGAACAGCTCAGGGACAATCGAAGCCACTTCATCTGTCCCTGAGCAATTCCCTCCCAGCAGGCTTCGACGTGGCCTTCGGCAAGCTCAGGCCCCGTGCGGTGAGCTTGTCGAACCGCAGCCGAACGGGAGCGGGAGCCCTTTGGGCGCGGGAGGGGTCTGTCCTTCCGCACTCCGCACTCCGCATTTTCCAGGGGGGTTTACATGGAAGACGAACTATACCAGCGCGGCGTTGAGCAGTTTGCCAAGATGGTGGGCGAGGACAAAATTGATGCCCTGCGTGACCGGTTCCGTCACGTGTCACCGGATTTTGAACGCACCGTGATGGGCGTAGTGGGCGGCGAAGTCTGGACGCGCCCCAATCTTGATCTACGCACGCGCAGTTTATGTAGCATTGCGGTTTTGGCAGCGCTGGGCCGCGTTAACGCGCTAGAACTTAACCTGCAAATGGCGCTAAATAACGGCGCCACCGAGGAAGAAATTGTCGAGGTGTTTTATCAGGTGGCTGTCTACGCTGGTTTTGCCGCGGCCTGGGATGGATTGGACAAGTTGAAGCTCGTCATCGAGAATCGGTAAACAGACCAAAGGACAACCGTACTGTGGTCACTCAGCCTGCACCATCGAAAAGCCGTTTGTGGCGGATCATTCACTTTCCACTTATCCGCATCCTGATCGCCCTGCTCTTTTTGGCGATTGGACTGGTTATTCTGCAAATCATCGCTACGCAATTCAGCAGCGTATGGGCGTTGCGAGTGATCAGTTTGGTTGCGATTGTCCTCATTTATTTGATCTATCGCTTCTATGTGCAGGTCATCGAAAGACGCCCAGTCACTGAGCTCGCCTTTTCCGGCGCGCTGATTGAATTGGGCGGCGGATTACTGACCGGCGCGCTGATATTTACCGTAACCATCAGCATTTTGTGGTTGCTTGGTTATTATCAAGTAACGGGCGTCAACGGCGCAGCCGCGCTCGTGACGAACCTTGGCCTCTCGCTCCAATCCGGTTTTTTGGAAGAAGTAATTTTCCGCGGCATCCTTTTTCGCATCTTAGAGGAATGGTTGGGCACCTGGCTAGCCTTGGTGATCTCGGCGCTCTTGTTTGGTTTGGCGCATATTGCCAATCCGAATGCCACCATTATCAGTGCCGCGGCGATTGCCCTGGAAGCAGGCTTGATGCTCGCTGGCGCCTATCTGGTCACCCGCCGGCTCTGGTTTGCGATTGGGCTGCACATTGCCTGGAACTACACGCAGGGCAATATTTTCGGCGTCGCAGTTTCGGGCAATCAAATTCCAGGATTTTTACAATCCCAGTTGAGTGGGCCACCCTTGCTTTCCGGCGGTAGCTTCGGCGCGGAAGCATCGGTAGTTGCGGTGGTCGTTTGTTTAATGGCTTTTGCCATCTTCTTTGTTCGCGCCGATCAACTAGGTCACATCAAGCCGCCACCCTGGGCGCGCCCAACCCCATCAACTGAGATTATGCAATGACTAAGCTTATCCGTACCGCTTTGATTGGCCTGGGCAATGTCAATCGTAATTTTCTAAAACTTCTGGAAATGAAAGCTGAACGACTACACACGGAATATGGCCTTGAATTTCGGGTGACCTGTGTGGCCGACAGCAGTGGCGTGGCCGTCAATCCGGCCGGTTTTGATGCAGCGCAGTTGCGTCAGTTCAAGGAACAAGGCGGACGCGTCCAACAATTACCGGAATTTGTACCAGGCCAATCGCCAGCCGAAATTATCACCGCGCTGCCGCGTGCGCACTGTGATCTGGTATTAGAAGCATCGCCGGTCAATCTTGCGCATGGTGAACCCGGGCTTAGCGCCACGCGCGCCGCATTGGCGCGCGGGATCAGCGTTGTGTTGGCCAACAAAGGGCCGCTTGTGCTGGCTTTTCGCGAACTGCACGAATTGGCCGCGGCTAATCAAGCCGGTTTGGCCTTTAGCGCCACCGTGTGCGGCGCCCTGCCGGTGATCAACATCGGGCGGCGTGACTTGATCGCAGCAGAAATTCTGTCGTTACGCGGCATCTTTAACAGCACCAGCAATTTTATTTTAGAGGAAATGGCGCAAGGTCGTTCTTATGCCGCCGCGCTTAGCGAAGCGCAACGGCGGGGCATTGCAGAGACTGATCCATCGCTTGATGTGGAAGGTTGGGACAGCGCCAACAAGTTAGTTATTATCGCCAATAGTTTCCTGGGCATCCATACACGGTTGGCCGATGTGGCCGTGCAGGGCATCACCCAGCTTCGTGGCGAAGACTTAGCCGCGGCCTTAGCGGCTGGCAACACGATCAAGTTGCTGGCTTCCGCCCAGAAAATGGAGATCGGTTATCAACTGACCGTTGCCCCGGTTGTGCTGCCTAAAACTGAATTTCTGGCCCAGTGCAACGGCTGGGCAATGGGTGTGGAAATCCATAGTGATATCTATGGCAAAATGTATTATAAGCTCTGGGAACGCGAACCGTTGCCCACGGCGGCCGCCATGTTGCGTGATGCGGTGAACTTGTTTACCTGATTTTATAGCTGTTCAGGCGTAGTAATACCCAGGTAAACACGGATATACGAGCGTACTACCTATTACGACAACGTTACAGTAGCGTATAGCCAGTGCGTGCATCGCACAGGTCAGTCTGATTTTTCGTTGGTGTGGGCTGCGGTGACCAGTGCGACGCACGCACAAGCAACCGAAATGTAATGTTGTCGGACTATTTACCTGTCTACCTGTTTACACTAGGGCTGAACAGGTACAAAATTTTATAAAGCAAAGACGCTCTGCCCGCACTTTTTCTGCTATAATGTTTCTACGGCTTATCGAAATTTTGGTCATTGTTAGCTAGCGCAAAGGCAAGGCGTTCCATGCGCATTTTCATCAGCTATGCTCGCAGCGTTGCACCGGATAAGGCTGTGGCCTTACAGGTTGCAATGGGTTTACAGCCGGTGCATGCGGTCTTTGTGGATCCAGGCGAACTGCGGAATGGCTGGGCGGAGCGTGTCGCCTCTGAGTTGCAACAGGCGGAGATAGTAATTGTCCTACTTTCGCCAGCCGCAGTGCAAAGCGAAGTCGTTACGGCCGAGGTTGCGCAGGCGGTGCAAACAGATGGCCCCCTTCTGATCCCTGTGCGTCTGGCCTATACCGCGCCCTTCCCTTACCCACTCAATCACTGGCTTGAGCATCGCGCTTGTCTCACCTGGCAGACGCCAGACGATACAGGACGCCTGCTCGAAGCGCTGCATCGGGTGCTTGTTGCGGGTACACTGCCTTTAGTTGATGACGCACTGGTAGCCACATCAACAACAGTCCAGACCGTTCTGCCATCGCCCATCCCGAACGCCGCGCTCGAACTGCCAGACGGGACGATGGACCCCCAATCTGCCTTCTACGTCGTGCGCCCTGCCGATGCGCTCGCTTTACAGATTATCCAACGGCAAGGGGTAACGCTGACGATTAAGGCGCCACGCCAGATGGGTAAGAGTTCGCTGCTGTTGCGCGTGGCCAAGGCGGCCACCGCGCACGACAAACGTGTGGCGCTGCTGGATTTTCAGTTGATCGATAGTGCTGCGCTAGCCAGCGCCGAAGTTTTCCTGCGCCAGTTCTGTGCCTGGCTCAGCTACCAGCTCAAAATTCCGGATCAAGTGGCCGACTACTGGCAGTTGCCCTTGGGCAATATTCAACGCTGCACGGCCTACGTCGAAGATCATTTGCTGCCCACCTTGGGGCAACCACTCGTACTGGCGATTGATGAAGCCGACAAACTGTTCGACAGCAGCTTTCGTTCCGATTTTTTCGGCATGTTGCGCGGCTGGCACAACCGGCGGCAGGCGCACTCAATCTGGCGCCAACTAGATTTGGTGCTCGTTACCTCGACCGAGCCCTATCAACTGGTCGCCAATCTCAACCAGTCGCCGTTCAATGTCGGACAGGTGGTTGATTTGGAAGATTTTACGTTGGCCCAGGTCAGCGATCTGAACGCCCGCCACAAGCACCCTTTTACCCGCGCCGACGAAGGGCGCTTGATCACGCTGCTGGGCGGGCAGCCCTATCTCGTACGCCAGGCGTTGTATATAGTCGCCAGTGGCCGCTTAACCAGCGCCACCCTCTTCACCAGCGCCAGCGACGAACGCGGACCATTTGGCGACCATTTGCGCCATCACCTCTTACGTTTACAAAACAGTGACGAGTTAGTTGCGGGCCTGCACGAGGTATTGAAACAGCAGCGGTGCAGTGATGAACATACTTTCTTTCGCCTGCGCGGGGCCGGTTTGGTCAAGCGCGCTGGAAAAACAGTGATCCCCCGTTGCCAACTCTATGCTGATTTTTTCCAGGCGTACCTCACCTCACCCCCTATCCCCCTCTCCCAAAAGGCGGAGAGGGGGAACAAGACGCGTCCCGCATCCGGTACTGCGGAGGCATTGAGTGGGCGCGAACTGGATGTACTGGATCTGCTGGCGGACGGGTTGAGCAACGCGCAAATTGCCGAACGACTGGTGATCAGCGTGGGCACGGTCAACACCCACCTGAATACGCTCTATGGTAAGTTGGGTGTGAATTCGCGCACGGCGGCCGTGCGCCAGGCGCAACAATTGGGGCTGGTGTGAATAGGAGCTTTTTGGCATCTACGTTGCTCGTTACATGAGCATAGGGTTTATGCTTATCATATTGTTGTATTGATAACTCATGTTGTCAAATCAGAGACGCCGTTCAGGTGCGGTTCAAAGTTTTGGTGTAACTCTAGAGGATGAAAACAGTAATTCTGGACTTAACAGAGACTTAGAAACGGTCTGAAAAGGGTGGATCAGGGACTTTGTAGGTGCGGTTTGTAACCGCACGTTCTCGGTCATCCCCTGATTGTGCGGTTACAAACCGCACCTACGAATTCTTTTCAGACCGTCTCTTAGAGCCGTAGGTCGCAGACTATCATTAGTGGCAGCCGCAGGGACACGATAGTTTGTGTCCCTGCGCGGTAGCCCTTGAGAACCTTTCCGCCGCTTGCCTGACACCTGATTCAGTCAGATTTATACTCTTTCCATGCCAGCAAGACCTAATTCATGACGCCGTAAAAAAGGCACTTATCAAAGATGATTGGGTAGTTACCCACGACCCGTATCCAATAGAGTATGCAGAAGTCACATTATCCGCAGATTTAGGCGCTGAACGACCGATTGCTGCTGAACGAGCCGATCAGAAAATCGTTGTAGAGATTAAGAGTTTTGTTAGCCTCTCGCGGATGCAAGATTGGAAAGAGGCGCTGGGTCAATACAATCTTTATCTTGGCTTGCTCGAAGTGATTGCCCCAGAGCGTAAACTCTATTTGGCGGTCGGGCATTTGATCTACCAGGAATTTTTCAACAACAGGCGATTCAACTCATCGTCAGAAGATATAACGTTGCTGTGCTTGTAGTGGATATCGGCAAGGAGGAAGTTGTTGAATGGAGAAGTTAGCCGAATACAGAAACTTGATTAAACAGTTATTGACGGAGTATGCGGAGCGCATCAATCGTCAGCCAACGCCTGGCATCGAGGCTGAGTTGGTCTTTGATGAAAAACGCGATCATTATATGTTGTTCAAGGTTGGTTGGTGGCCGCAGGGGCGTGTGCATGGGGCCACTGTCTATGTTCGTCTACGCAACGGGAAATTTTGGATCGAAACGGATTGGCTAGAAAATGGCATTGGCACTGATTTATTAGAAGCCGGCGTCCCTAAAACGGATATTGTGTTGGGCTTTCAGCCGCCGGAAATGCGACCGCTGGCCGAGTTTGCTGTGGCCTGATGCCAGCAATTTATAGGTAGAAACGGCTGCGGGACAATGAACTCGCAGCCGTTTTGCTTTGTTATGCTCTATGAAGTGCATGTGTATAAGTTCTCCACAAAAAATTCCACAAAACTATAGAGCGTGTTCTGGGTGTCAGATTAGATTTTGCGCTGTTTGCAACTGAATGTCAACCCCACACAGTCTCGACACCCACAACACTGTTAAATTTACCGTCACTTGAGAGCAGCTTGATGCCAAGCCATTTGGCGGTGGCAAGAATCAAGCGATCATGTAGTTCAGCAAAATCAATGGTTTCCGCAACGCGTAAAATATCCACGGTTAAATCGACAATCATATACTTGGCTGAAGCCCCTATCAGATTTAACGTTTGCGCCAAATCAAGCTCAATCTGATTTTTCTCGGCCAGATACATGATCTCCATTAAACTGACGATAGAGATCGCAAAAATATGCTCATTCTGTTCGACATGGCCCAGTATAGACGCAGCCGCGCGACCGATTTTACCCTTTCCCGTAAAATGGCGGACTATCGTAACAGTATCAAGCAAATAACGCATATTACAGCTCGCGATGAAGGATCGAATCGCTTAGTTCTTTACGGATGGCCACTAGCTCATCCTCCAGGTTCAAAATTTTTTCAAATTTCGCATTTTGCCAGATGCCCTCTAAGCTACGATTATGCTTGGACTTCAGCTTTGCGGTGGGCAACAAAGCTTCAATGTACAACCAGATGTCGTCTAGTTGTTCTTCTGATACATGCGATAATTCGCGGATAATTTCAAGTTTTTTGATGGCAGACACGTTCATGTTACTCTCCCCTTGTCAACTACCTCCTACGTGATTTTACATAATTTTGCTTACCTTTGCAATGGCCGAAGGGCAAAACTCTATAAAACTACATAGAACGCTCTATAATTCTATAGATGCGCCGCCGCCCAAACCGGTGTATGCTGGGTTACCGTAGGGCCACGAACTATCGTGGCCCTACGGCAAGTGCAACCATAGTCACCCAAAGGAGAACTGAAGATGACAATTCGCCCGTTTGCTCAAAGCCTCATTGCTGTAATCTTATTGCTCACCCTGCTCGTGAGCGCGTGCGTCGCACCACCTGCGGCGCCCGCCGCGGCCACACTCGCGCCACCGACCGCGCCTCCCCCCACCGTCGCTGGGACGAACGCGCTCACCACGACCACCGCTACCCTGCCCATCACCGCCGCTACTACCATCCAAACGCCTACGCTGATGAGTGGTTTCGTCCTCGGCGGTCTCTCGATTTCAACCACCGTAACCGGTTTACCCATGCCCGCACTTGGCATCACGGAAAACGTCGCCAGCCCAATCGAATATGTGCGTACGGTGGTGGCGATGAAAAATCAGGAACAGACCTCCACAGGGCCAATGGCGTTCGATGCCCAGGGCAACATTTATCTGGGGGATGATCTAAAGGCGACGATCAGCAAATACGACAGCCAGGGCAAGTTCGTGTTGGCCTGGGGAAGTTACGGAAGCGCTAACGGCCAGTTTGCTTTTACCGTACCTAGCGGCCAGCCGCCGAACAGTGGCTACCTCGCGATTGACAGTCACGGGAATGTCTATGTCTCTGATACCCATAACTCGCGCATCCAAAAGTTTGATGGCAACGGTCACTTTCTCCTTAGTTGGGGTCAGCCAGGTAGCGGCGACGGTGAATTCAATGTGACAACCGGCATTGCGATTGATCGGGCGGACAATGTCTACGTGGGCGATCAGGGCAACTACCGCATTCAGAAATTTGATAGCAACGGTAAATTTCTGACCAAGCGGGGTAGCCAGGGTCAAGGTAACGGTCAATTTACGACGCCCAATGTGTTGGCAATGGATAGCCAGGGCAATCTCTATGTGGGTGACGCGCTGGGGCATCATGTTCAGAAATTTGATAGCAACGGCAGATTTATCACCAAGTGGGGTAGTGAGGGCGCAGGCGACGGTCAATTCGGCATTGTAGATGGGCTAGTGGTAGATCAGCAAGGTCAAGTGTGGGTGAGTGATGAGAGTTCGCGCTTTCAGGTGTTCAACCCCGATGGGAAGTTTGTGGGACAATGGGTCTTTCCCGTCACGGCAGACGGGCGCAAGCCATATGTCTTTGTCCGCGCGGTCGACGCGCAGGGGCAGGTCTATATTGAGCATGATCTTGCCAACGCCACCGATACTGGTCTGCAATATATGTTCATCTCGGTCTTTCGTCCGCGCGGTGCCGCGGCGGCGCCAGCGTCTACCAGCCTGATGACGACCACGAACGCACTCACCACGACCACCAGTCAGACCGAAACCAGCCCGGTGGTGTTTGTGCGCAAGTTGGATACGTCGGCGCATCCGGTTGCTTTTACAGAAAAAAACGATTTCTGGATCTGGGTGGCTGTAGACCACCAAGACAATCTGTATGTCAGCGACGTCGGCAACAATCGCATCCAGAAGTATGACCGCAATGGCAAGTTCGTCACCCTGTGGGGTAGCAAAGGGAGTGGCGACGGACAGTTCCAATTCGCTGGGCCGGACGGGGACTATGGGCCGCTCGCCGTGGATAGCCAGGATAATGTGTATGTTGCGGATGCGTACGCCAATCGCGTCCAGAAGTTTGACTCGAACGGCAAGTTCCTGGCGGCATATCCGATTACTGCCGCCAAGACAAATTCGAGTCTTGGACCACTCACGGTGGACAAACAAGGAGTAATGTACGTAGCGACAGACACGTTGGTCGAAAAGCTAGATCCAAACGGTAAATCGCTCGGCATGCTCGGCAGCACAGGCAGTGGCGATGGTCAATTTGAGCAAGGAGGGCCTGTGGTATTTGATCAACAGGGCAATCTGTATGCAAACGATTGGGCGCGCATCGAGAAATTTGATCGCAACGGCAAGTTCCTCCTGGCGTGGGGCAGCGAAGGGACTGGCAACGGGCAATTTTCGTTCGCCACCCAAACGGCTTTCGATAGTCATGCACACCTTTATGTGGCCGATGCTGGCGGTCGGACCTTCCACAATCAGCGCATCCAAGTATTTGATCCAAATGGGAAATATCTGGGGCAGTGGAACAATCCCGGCAATGGTGATGGTCGGTTCAAATTTCTGGGTTCCATTGCGATTGATACCCAGGATAACATCTATGTGCCTGATAGTGGAACCGGCACCATCTACGTCTTCCGCCCGCGCCATTAGATAAGCGCCTGAAGTAATTGCCTATACCACCGGGAAGCGTGCTTGTCCCTTGTCACGCTTCCCGGTTTCGTCAACGGAGGGCCACGATGGTTCGTGGCCCTACAAGATGGGCTAACCATTTTCGCCATTTGTTCTGACGTGAATCACGCATTGACCAGATGCGGCGTGGTCGAGGCGGTGTTTTCCGACTTGAAGAGGAAGATGAGCCAGAGCGCCAACATGCGTAAAAGCTGGCTCCAATCTGGCGCCATGTCTTGATCGGGTTGGATTTTATGCCAAACCGCTTGGAGCTCTGGGTGAACTGGCAAAAACTTGCGTACCCAGGCTTCCATGTGAAAGCCAACAATCTCACCATTCGCTGGATTGACTTTCACATAACTATCGTCGCCCAGATGTACGGACACGGCTCGGACAGGAGCGCCAGTGAGGTAAATGACCAGACTGTCGGCCTCCGGATCGTAATGAACCCATAGTTTGTGTAGGTCAATGGTAGCAAGGTCCAACGGATTTACTTTGATTCGATGGGATCCGCCAAAAATATCCT
>JBBREZ010000111.1:0-15937 GCA_038225095.1 Caldilineales bacterium | reverse complement strand
CTGGCCCTAGCTTGGTCAGCGTTGCCCGCAATTTCTCATACGCAAGCGGCTTGATCAAATATTCCACGACGCCCAGGCGTTTGGCGGCGTCGTACTCACCCGGCAGCCAGCAAGTGATCGCTGGTGTACCGAACGGCAAATTGCCCAGCGCCGTTGCCGCCAATGGCGCAAAAGGGGAAACATTAACGAGCATCGCTTGGGCTGGGGAGCGGCGCAGCGCCTCAACCGCGCCCGGTATATCCACCGCCACCTCCACTTCTACACCGGGCAGGTGGTGACCGAGCAGCCGCAGCAAGATTTGCTCCGGATCGACCACAACGAACCGTTCGGTCAGCACTGGGATGGGCGCGGTGGAGCGTCTGGTGCGCAAGCGATAGCCTAGCTCATCATCCGGCGTAAACGAGCGCCGCAAGTTGCGGTCATCATCAAGCAGCAGCGGCGCCGCATTTTCCAGCGGCAAACTAAAGCTGATCGTCGTGCCCACGCCCACTGCGCTCTCTAGCCATATTTTACCACCGTGCATTTCCACAAATTGCTTGCTGATCGTCAACCCCAGCCCACTCCCCCCATGCTGGCGTCGGGTGGACGCGTCCGCCTGTTGGAATGGCTCGAAGATCCGGCGTTGATCTTTTTCGGCAATGCCCGATCCGGTGTCCGCAACACTGATCACCACCTCGTGTTCGCGCTCCCGGCACTGCAACAGGACGCCGCCTTGTTCTGTGAAGCGACCGGCATTGCCGAGCAAATTGATGATCACCTGACGAATGCGCGTTTCGTCACAAAAGACCAATGATAGGCTCGCTTTGGCAGGTGCAAGCGAGATTTCACTTTTTAAGTAAAGCTCTCTGGCCTCAAACAGACCTTTGACCACCGCCAGCGCCTCGTTGAGCGTAGGTTCTAGCGCCACCCAATTGCGGCTGAGCGCCATCCGACCCGCTTCGACCTGGCTGAGATCCAACACATCGTTGACGAGCGTCGCTAGGTGGTCAGCGTTGCGCCGGATCGCTGCGATATCGGTGAGCAACGACGGTGGCAGTCGATTCCCATACACTTGCGGCGACCGCGAAATGACATCAGCGAAGCCGATGATCATGTTCAAAGGGGTGCGCAGTTCGTGGCTGACGTTTGCCACGAACTCAGTCTTGGCCTGGCGCGCATCTTCGGCGATCCGCTCCAGCACCTTCAACCGGCCGGAAAGGCGCGCTAACTCGCGGTTGGCCTGAATTAGATCCGCGCGTGACTGCTCCAAGGCCAGCCGATGTTCGCGAACTTCATCCAGATTCTTGCGCGCTTCATCGAAGCTGGACAGCGACCATTCGGCCACGGCCACCAACTCACTGCGCGCAGCCCAGCCCAGCATGCCGGTGAAAGCCCCAGCCACGATCAACAACAGCGCTTGGCCGGGGGGCAGCGCGTTGCCAAAAGGCGCTTGCGTGACAACCCAGACCAGGCCAACCACAACGGCTTCTGTCGCCACGCCGGCCCAGCCGCTCACCGTGATCACCGCAATCAAGGGCAGGACACTGCTCAGCAACACCAGTTCTGGGTTCTGCAAAAACCAACTGCCCAGCAGAATGGCGATTACCATCCCAGACAACCAGCAAAGCAAGGCAAGCCGGTCGTAGCGGGCGACAAGTTGATAAGCCAGGGTAAAAATCAACCCGATTACCAGGATGCTGCCCATGAGCGCCGGGATACGACGGCTACCCCACTCACTGGTGAAGAAAAGCGCGCACGCGAGCCAGAAGACGGCACTGATAATCAACAATTTTCGAGTCGTGGACCCTAATAATTCGCGCATCGTCGATGCATGATCGAGCTTACTCTGGCTAAGGTTGTGAGCAAAATGCCACATAATGGCCTTTCTGTTTGGCGTTCATGGCGTGGGAGGGTGCGGCTCCGCAAATCCACCTTGATCACTCTGCTGATCCAAAGTTTTCAAGAACTGATGTTGCGTGATCGGTTTTTGCAAAAACGCATTGGCGCCAAGCGATAGCGCGAGCTCTTCCACGGGTAAAATCGTACAAATCACAATCGGAATCCGCTTGATCACCAAGGCGTGGCGCAATTCGCTTAAAATCTGCCAACCATCAACGTTGTGCATCATCACGTCTAGCAGGATAACGGCCGGTTGCACTTTCTCGGCGAGACTGCGGGCGTTTTCCGGTTCACAGGTGCCGATCACCTGGTAGCGCGAGCCGACAGCATAGCGCTGGAGCAACTGGAGCCAATCGGCATTGTCGTCAATCACCAACACCGGAATCTGCTCTGGCGCAGGGAAGGTGAGCAACACGGCAAAACCGGCATCCGACTGCTTCGGGAGCGAGAGTTGTGCGCCGTAAAAGGTTGCCAGATTCTGGGCCATTTCCAAGCCAGCAACGTCCTTGTCTGCGCTCGGCAACTGATCAATGCTACTGGCATTGCACGTTACCTTGAACTCGAGCTGGAGACCCAGCCGCGTTGCGGAGATAATTACAGGTCGTCGCCCCGCTCGCGGAATGGCGGCACTGAGAATGGTCAACAGGATGCTACGCAGGGCCAGCGGCGTTACCAGAAGATCCGCTAAACCGGGCTGTACATCCATCTGCAGCGGTGCTTGCCATTGTTGAGCCAACGGCTGAACCAAGCTGTGAACGGTGTGGAGAACAGCGCCGAGCGGCATACGTTGCTCCGGTGCCGTTTTTTTCAGCCAAACAAGTTCCTCACTCAGCGCTTGGTCTGCGTCTGCCACTACCTGGGCCGCTTCCACTGGTTTGTTTACCGTTTGGGGAGAGGCCCGCCCGATCGGTGGCCATAACTGTTGCGCTAATACTTCCAGCGCCAACCGTTGCTCGCGCCGCAACTGGCGCTCGCTGATCCCCAGTTGCATGGCCACCGCCTCACGCGCCAATTGCCGGATACACTGGAAGCTCAACGTATCATAGACCCGCCAACTGCGGGATTGCGGTGGCTCGTCCTCGGCCGGCTTGAGCGCACGAATTGCTTCGGTCAGAATCTGCTGCAAGGCGGCAGCCCGATCGAATTCAGTGGTCAACCCCAACAGTTCAACGAGCGGGTTGTTGCGCAAGCGGACCGGATCGTATAGGTAATGCAAGGCACTGCGCAAATAGACCACAAACTGGTCGTAGGTTAATTCTTCCACACCGAACATCCTTTATCGAAATTTTGTTGCCCCAGTGCCGTGCATGGTCAAGATTGGGCCGGAAGCTGGCCGAAAAATTATACCATTTACTCGCTGATCCTGATATAATTGAGGATAAGTTTCCATCTACAAACACAAGGTTATCTGCTGAACCGGCTGTGCTCCCCAGAGCTACCGAGTCGATTTTGAATACCGGATTTTCGGCTGTCGCCGGACACCTCCGCACAGTTTTTACGCGCCTGTCAAATTTTTTGGACTCCGGTTAGGGGTTGCCAGGAAAGGTCCGCTCATGCGTATGTCTCAGTCTGAAGCGGCGTCTGCAGGACCATCGACCGCTTTGCCCCAAAGTGGCGAACGTTCAGGACCGGCTGCTCGCAAACGCACCGCCCAACGCTACGTGGCCCAACGCAGCCTGCGCCGTCACTGGCAGTTGTATTTGATCATGCTGCCGGCATTGCTCTATTTCTTCATATTTCGCTATATCCCAATGGTCAATGCCGTGATCGCCTTTAAGAATTACAACGTCGTGGCTGGCATTTGGGGCAGTCCGTGGGCTGGGTTCAAACACTTTGAGTTGTTCTTCAATAACCCGGTATTTTGGACGCTACTCAAGAATACGCTTAGCCTCAGCCTGTATGCCTTGATCGTCGGGTTTCCCCTGCCAATTTTGCTGGCGATCTGTTTGAACGAAGTGGGCGATGGCTTTTTTAAGCGGTCGGTGCAACTGGCGACCTATGCCCCCTATTTCATCTCGACCGTGGTCATGGTTTCGATGATCATGTTGCTGCTCTCCCCGCGCCTGGGGGTGGTCAACCTTGGCTTGCAGGCGCTCGGGTTGCCATCAAGCAATTTCCTCGGCCGCCCCGATCTCTTTTCATCGCTCTATGTCTGGTCGGGCGTCTGGCAAAATAGCGGCTATGCGGCCATCGTTTACCTGGCCGCACTGGCCGGCGTAGACCCGACTCTCTACGAGGCCGCCAAAGTCGATGGTGCCTCGCGCTTTCAAAAAATTGTTAACATCGATTTGCCGGGCATTACGCCGGTGGCGGTCATTCTCTTAATTTTGACCATCGGCAGTTTGTTGGCCGTCGGCTTTGAGAAAGTCTATTTGCTGCAAAACCCGCTCAATTTGAGCACGTCCGAGATTATTCCCACCTACGTCTATAAAATCGGCCTGCTGAATGCGAACTATAGCTTCGCCACGGCCGTCGGGTTGTTCAATTCGGCGGTCAATATGATCCTGCTGATCCTCGTGAATGCCTACGCTAAACGAGTTTCAGATATCAGTCTTTGGTGATGCAGAAGGAGGCGCTGTACCTATGTTGCAACAGAACACGCTGAAACGACCCACAACCATTCGAGAAACGTTCGGCGATCGGGCATTCTTGGCCGGTGTCTATTTGTTTTTGTTACTTGTGCTAGTGACCGTCCTCTACCCACTGAACTATGTCGTCAGTTCTTCGTTCAGCAGTCCGCTCGCGGTTTCATCGGGGCGGGTGTGGCTGTGGCCGGTCGACTTTTCGCTGCGCGGCTATCAGGTTGCGCTGGGCAATCCGCAAATTATCACGGGCTATGCCAATTCACTCTACTACACCTTTTTTGGCACGTTGATCAGTGTGGCGCTGACGGTGTTGGTGGCTTATCCGCTGTCGCGGCGCACCCTCTTTGGGCGCAACGGGGTGATGCTCTTCATCACCTTTACCATGCTCTTCTCTGGTGGCCTCATTCCTACGTACCTTGTGGTCAAGCAACTGGGGCTGCTCAACAGCCGCTGGGCAATGCTCCTGCCGCAAGCCGTGGCCGCCTGGCAGGTGATTATCGCCCGCACCTTCTTCCAAGTCAACATCCCCGATGAACTAGCCGAGGCCGCCGAACTGGATGGGTGCAGCGATTTGAACTTCTTGTGGTCGGTCGTGCTGCCACTTTCCAAGCCGATCATAGCCGTGCTGGTGCTGATGTATGCGGTCGCGCAGTGGAATGCCTACTTTGATGCCCTGCTCTATCTGAAATCCGCCGACTTGCAGCCGCTGCAACTGGTGCTGCGCAGCATTTTGATTCTGAACACCACCACGAGCGGCTCGATGGAAGCCTCCGCCATGATCGAACGGCAGCAGATGGCTGACTTGCTCAAGTATTCGCTGATCGTGGTCGGCAGCCTGCCCGTGCTGATCATTTACCCGTTTGCCCAGCGCTACTTTGTGCGCGGGATGTTGATCGGTTCGATCAAAGGCTAAGAAATGGTGTAATGGTGTAATGGTTAACGCTTAATGAGGGATGCACAGTTAACGATTACACCATTATACCATTAACCATTGCACCATTGTTGCGTACTGGCTCGTTGGTGTCGCCACTCGCTCCCATAAGCGACGCAATTACCCATTAGTCATTTTGTAGTCCATTCAGATTCAGCCACAATTCCAAAGGAGAAATACAACCATGCATAAGAAGTCCCTATCGTTTTCGATTGCCCTGATCGTTATGTTGAGCATGCTGTTGGTAAGCTGTGCTGGCGTAGCCCAGGCCCCGGCCGCTGCGGGGGTAGCGGCCGACCAAGCAGCCGGCGGCGCGCCAGTCAAAATCCGAATTTTCTCGCCACAGGGTCCCGACTCTGATCTGGCGACCAACTCGTTCACGCTGGAAGCGCAGAAGATGTTCAACATCGAATTCACCTGGGAGACGACGACCATGGACGGCAATGCCGCCAAGGAAAAGCGTCAGATTTCGCTGGCCAGCGGCGACTACCCGGATCTCTACATGTTGATCCCGTGGGTGGATCAGTTCTCGCAGACCGACTTGCTGCGCTACGGCCAGCAAGGTGTGATCCTGCCACTGAATGACCTGATCAAAAAGTACGGGCCTAACATCCAAGCTGCTCTGGACAAGTATCCCTACTTCAAAGCGATGGCGACCGCACCCGATGGCAAGATCTACGGCATTCCGCAGTTTGTCGAATGCTACCACTGCTCGTTCCCCAACAAAATGTGGGTGAATACGAAGTGGCTCAAGAAATTGGGCCTGGCTGTACCAAAGACGACCGCTGAGTATCAGGCCATGTTAGAGGCCTTCAAGACCAAGGATCCCAATGGCAACGGCAAGGCGGACGAGGTCCCACTGAGCGGCTCCACCGAGGATTACGGCGTTCACGTCATCCCGTTCCTGATGAATGGCTTCATTTATGACGACGACCGCACCTATTTGCTCTTGAAAGATGGCAAGGTTGACATCGCTGCCAATAAGCCGGAATGGAAGGAAGGTCTGGCGTACGTCAAGAGTCTGGTGGATGCTGGTTTGATCGACCAGGGCGCCTTCACCCAGAACGCCGAAGCTTTTAAGAAAATTGGCGATAATGCCGACACCGAAATCCTCGGCGCTGGCGCAGGCATGCATCCGGCCATTTTCGTCACCACCGGCGACAATGCACCCTACGGCGCCGACTTCAATGTGATCCCCCCGCTCACGGGGCCACACGCAGCGTATGCCACGTATAACTATCCCAGTGCACCGGGGGCCACGTTTGTGCTGACGAACAAGGCCAGCGAAGCGGCGCAGATCGCGGCGATCAAATTGGTGGACTACATGTTTACGCAGGACGGACAGTTACGCGCTCACTTTGGTGAAGAGGGCAAGGATTGGCGCAAACCCAAGGACGGCGATGTAGCCAACGAGAAAACTGTCAAGCCGATTTTCGCCACGATCCCACTCGCCAAGGATGAAAAGCCGCACAATACAAGCTGGGGTGCGATCGCCCAATACTTCCAGCCCAAGACTTTCCGCGATGGCTGGGTTCAGGGGACCGATATCTACGCCTCGGGTGGGTACGAACGCCGCCTGCAGGAAGCCACCAACTTGTATAGTGACAAGCAGCCCAAGGATCTGTTCCCGCATTGGGCGATCTGGACCGACCCGGCCAAGGCTGATGAGATGGCGATGATGAAACAGAACATTACCGACTATGTAAACCAGAACGCCTTGCAGTTCGTCACCGGTGCCAAGAGCCTGGACAAGGACTGGGACGCTTACGTGGCGGGCCTGGATCAGTTGAATCTCAAGGGCTATCTGGCACTCATGCAGGCATCGTATGATGCCAGTTTCAAGAAGTAATTTCTAACCGTCTTTGATCAGTACAGATCCCATAAACGCCACCCAAACACCAGGCTATGCTCCGCCAGCAGCGCGGCTCTACAGGCTTGTTTGGGTGGCGTTTTCTTGTGCCAGTTGCATTATTAGAGCGTTGTTAGAGGCTGTTTAAAAAGAGCAGCAGTGATTAAAATTACGCGCTACCCTGTGACAAAACCCACGTCGGTGGGTTTTGTCACAGTTGCTGCGAATTTATTCGCCGGTCCTCTCCTTTTTAAACAATTTCTTAGATCATCCATAAAGAGGTGTTATGTCTATCGCTAGTGACAAAAAAGCAGAAAACATTCGCTGGTTTACGAACGCCCGCTTTGGAATGTTTATCCATTGGGGCGTTTATTCGTTGTTGGGCCGGGGCGAGTGGGTCCGCTATCTGGAAGCCATCCCGCCCGAAGAATACCATGCCCTGGCCCAGGCCTTCCAGCCGCGCTATTTCGATGCCACGGCTTGGGCGCGGCTGGCAAAAGCCGCAGGCATGAAGTATATGGTGCTCACCGCCAAGCACCACGATGGCTACTGTCTCTTCGACAGCCAGTATACCGATTTTACGAGTGTGAAAACGGCGGCCAAGCGCGATTTTGTGGCGGAGTACGTCGCGGCTTGCCGGGCCGAAGGGCTGGGCGTCGGGTTATACTTTTCGGTCAAAGATTGGGAGTTTCCCGCTTATTTCGATGGGCCCGAGCGAAACCCCGAAGGTTGGGCAAAGCTCGTTGAGCATTTCCATCACCAGACCAAAGAGTTACTGACCAACTACGGCAAGATCGACATCTTTTGGTTCGATTGCCCAGACGACGCCAACTTTCGCGGCGGTTGGGGCGAGCAGACAAAAGACGTTTGGCGCTCGCAAGAACTGGCGGACTGGATCGAGGCCAAGCAGCCTGGGATCCTGCTCAATAATCGCTTTGGCTTGCCCGGCGATTTCCGCACGCCGGAGCAAACCATCCCGCGTACAAGTCACAAGGAGATCTTTGAATCCAACCTCACCATCACCTACAAGCATTGGGGCTACTGTCCTGCCGACCCGTATAAAGAGGTGTGGCGTCTGCTGAACGAGTTGGTTTCTTGCGTGGCGTTAGGTGGAAATTACCTGCTTAATGTTAGCCCAGACCCGGACGGTGTCATCCCGCTGCCAGCCTATGAGCGCTTGTTGGCGATTGGACAGTGGATGCAGACGCACGGCGAAGCCATCTACGGCACAGAACACATTTTGCCTAATTGGTGGGATAATTTTTCGGTTGGGCGCATTACCACCAAAGGCAACAACGCTTACCTGATCATCCAGCTTTGGTCGCCGAACGGTTCACTCTCACTGAATCAATTGAAGAACAATGTCCAGCGCGCCACACTGCTGGCGACCGGTCAGGAACTGCAAGTGCGGCGTGACGGACGCAGGTTGTGGATCGAAGGTCTGCCGGCCCTCCCGCCAGCGGCGCTTTTCAATGTGGTAAAACTAGAGTTAGATGGCCCGGCAGAGCCACAGTTGTATTACTGATCGAGCTACCAGATAAATTTTGGATGATTAAGGCGGGAGCAAACTGTGACTGGAAGGCGCGAACAGCTGCCTTATAGATGAATCCAATCAACATCATACGCTGAGGATGCTCCCTCCCTATTGGTATGGATTTAAATAACTTATGTGACGCAACAGCCACTGTCAACAGATTGTGAGAACGAATTGAGCGGATTGAAGCGGCAAAATCCGTTGCTGTGTGCGACCAAGAACGGATTTAGGCGCAAACTGTCCGGTCAATCGGTTCCCCAAATCCGTTGACAGTGGCTCCTTGCGTAACGTGCGTGAATAAATTTCTCAATTAACCTTTGCAATCGCTGCCCAGTCCGTCAGGCCGCGTCGTTTGATATACAAATCCTTCACCTTCGCCAGTGTCCTGCGCATGGCTCAGCGGTAGATCGAGCCGCACCATTTTCATCAGTCGTGATTGGCCGCGCCATAAACGCCTTTTGCGCCAGAAATCACTGCAACGCAACGCTGGGACAACGGTTTGCAAACGGCGGCTTTGTTAAACTATCCAGGCTGACCTAAATTGTGTGCTGGCACACAGCCCGCCTGTGTCATGTGCTACTGCCTACACAGGCGGAGCGGTGTAAGATCGCTATGTATGTAATAGAGATTATCGGGATTAACAGCGTTCAGTCGCTAGGTAAACAGGTATACAGGTGACACCTCCCTATCTCCCTGTTTACCTAGCTACCGTTCGGCTGAGCTCACGTCGAAGCCTGTTTACCAAAAGGGATGGCTTATTTCCGATCATGTCTAATAGAGATTATCTGGAATAACGTAGATAGGGAAACAAGTATACAGGGCGATAGGGGAAAAGCCGTGTTTACCTGTATACCTGTTTTCCCCCCCCATGTTTATTCCGCATAAAGTCTACTATCATTTTGTTGTGACAACGCCCACTCCAGCCTTCCTCTACTCGCAGAGCAGGGGAAACCGCCAAAATTGGCGCTCATCGGCGTAGTTCGTGATCTATTGATCGTTGAAGCAGTTGTGATGGATGTCTATGGTTCGCAAGGAGGCTCTATGAAACGGATCGTCCACAAATTTGTCTGTAGCGTTGCCGTGTTGGCGACGCTGGCTGGTGCAAGCTCACCAGCACACGCTGCATCACTGGCGCCGCCGGCAACCCCAACCACTATTTTTTGTCAAGGCTATGAACGTGATACGGTGGCTGTGAGCTGGCGAGATCAAGCCACCGACGAAACTGCCTATCGGGTCGAGCGTTCGATTGGCGGTGCGGCGTTTAGCGAAGTGACAACGCTGCCCGCCGACAGCAGCAGTTACAATGACACCCACGCCGATGTCAGCACGCAAAATCGACGCTACCGGGTGCGCGCCTTTCGGGCCGGCGATAATACTTTTTCGGATTATAGCCCCATCTGCAATAATCGCCGCATCTACGAGACCGACCATTTTCGCATTTTCTATGGGGTGCGCGGCACGGGTGACGACTGTCCTCAGGTTGATGGCAATGATGTATGTCTGGCGGATGTCAACGATGCTGGCGTGAACACCTATGTCAAGCGCGCGGCCGATAGCTTGGAAGGCTCCGTCGCCGCTTTCCCACGGCTGGGGTTTACCCATCCGGCGGGTGTGCATGGCTCACTGGATAAAATTCCAATCAACGTTGTTTGGTGTGATAGTGGCGGCTGCGCTGGCGGTGGCGGCTTAGGGTTGTCACCTTACCTGTTGGAGATGCCCTTTGATGTAGGCGCACGCACCGGCGATCCCATTCCCTATCTGGTGGCCGAACACGAAAGCTTTCACTTCCAGCAATATAAATATGGCGGTTTGACCGAGCCGGATGATAATTGGGTCTATGAAGGGCAGGCGCGCCTGTCACAGGACAAAGTTTGCATCGGCGGCGATCGCGCCAACTGCAATGCCTTTGACGACATTAGTACGGGCTATGCGGGCTATGTCCCGGAAATTAACGGGTATTTAAGCAACACCAACGGCCCAATCAACCGGGCAAGCTACGGCGCTGCGCTCTTTTGGGCCTACCTCACGGAAAAGTATGGCACGAGCGCGCCCACAGACACGGTTGAGAATGGCATGAATTTGTTGGCGAAGTTCTGGGAAGCGTCTGATTCGGCGGCGGGCCGTGATGGCATCACTGTGCTGAACCAGGCGCTCGGCAATATGGGTTATGCCGCGCACTTTCGTGACATCTGGAAAGATTTTGCGGTATCGCTCTATGCCAAAGACATCACCGGCAGCGGCGTCCCCGTCAAGTATAAATTTGCCGATATGAGTGAACCAGGCGGCAGCGCGTATGCCAAACCAACGCTGCGCATCAACCAGGCGCTCAACCTCAACGATAATATCCTCAAAACGGGCGAGACGGTCTATCAATGGGCGGCTAATTTTTACGAGATTCAACCCGCCGCCAACGTGCCCGTGATTCCGATCAAGGTGGTTCAGGACAGTTCACATCCGCTCTATTATGCGATTTTGGGCATTAAGAACAACAATTTGACCTATCTAGAGACGGTCGAAGCGCGCAACCTGGACCGCACGCTGGTGAACAACGGCTATGATAAAGTGGCGGTGGTGGTGGCTGGGTTGGACAATTTGGCGAATTACCGGGTGAGCTTCAACGGCACGCAGCCTGTGCTGCACATCCTGCGCCCGACCAACGCCAATAAAGCCAGCGTGGGCAGCAACCTGGCCCCGGATAAGTTCCTCGCCACCGCCGAAGTGCTGGCCGGTGATGGCACGCCGCTTGGTGGCGTCGATTTGGGTCAATTCAGCTTTACCGTGGGCGCGCAGCCCGTGATCGCCAGCAGTATTGTGGCTTCGTCTACAGTGCAAGGTCAACAGTGGTTTGTCCTGCGCGCGCCGGGCCAGACTAGTCCCGGTCAGTACGATTTCACCGTGCGCTATGGTGGTATTCTCACGGCGACCGAAACCGCCGCCGTCGATTATACGCCGCGCAACGCTGCCGACAGTGTGCTGATTATCGACCGTTCTGGCAGCATGGCAGCCAATAACAAACTGGTTGCGGCGCAAGCAGCCGCGCGGCTCTATGTGGATAGCTGGAAGACCGGCGACAAGATCGGCGTAGAATCATTCAACACCGCGCCCACGGTCGACATGACGGTGCGCGACTGGACGGATGCACCCAGCGGCGGTTCGCGCCAACAAGCCTTTACCGCCATCACTGGCTTCACGGCGGCCGGCGGCACCGATATTGGCGATGCTTTGATCGCCGGTTGGAATGAATTGAAAACGCGGGCCAATACCAGCCATGATTGGGCGCTGGTGCTGCTCAGCGACGGCAAGGAAGAAGACAGCACACCGACGCGCACTTTTGACCAAGCGGTCGGCGATATTGCCAACGCCCCGGCAGGCACCAAGAAACCGGTGATCCACGCGGTCGCCGTCGGGCCAGATGCGGATGGGCCGCGTATGCAAAATGCGGCGGATGCCACGGGTGGCACCTATCAGTTTGTCTCGATCCCGAGCGCGGTGAGCGCAGCCAGCGCGAACAGTACCACCGCGGTTGATTTGCGCTTGAATTTGGACAGCAAATATCGTTACATTGCTACCAAAGTGTTGGGACGGCAACAAATCTATAATTCATTCGGACCGCTCAACGATCAAGCTCGCCAGGAGACGCACACGATTCCGGTCGAAAAAGGCGCCGCCGAGCTTGTTCTATCGCTCAGTTGGACTAGTGGGACCGTCGATGCCGTTTTACGCGACCCCGATGACACGATCATCCCGCCGTTTGAGTTGGATTTCCAGCATAGGGTCTGGCGCACGGCCTCCCCTAAAGCTGGCAACTGGACATTGCAGATCAATCAGCATTTTCAAGTGCCTGGTGTGGCCGCCGCCAACGCACCGGCTGCCCCCGACGCATCGCAACAAAGTGTTTTGCCACCTTACTATGTCCAGGCCGCGATTAAGAGCAATGTGACGCTGGACACATTCTTGGGTACGCCCGTGGCCGAGCGCAAGCCGGGGGCGCCCATGCCAATCCTGGCGATGTTGACCGACAATGGCCCCGTGACCGGCGCACTCGTCACCGCGCGCGTCGAAAAACCGGATGCCAGCGTGACCACGATTCGCCTGTATGACGATGGCGCCCACGGTGATGGCAGCGCGAATGACGGCCTCTATGCCAACAATTTCTATCAAACGGGACAGTTAGGCAACTACAACGTCACCGTCAACGCTAACGGCACCAGTGCGCTCAATGGCGCATTCACTCGCCAAGATATTCTCTCGTTCTATCTCTTTGCCACCAATCCGGATAATCCTGATCGCGACCACGATGGCCTGCCCGATGATTGGGAAGTTCACTATGGCACCAATCCCGATAAGCCCGACGCTCAAGCTGATCCAGACAGTGATGGCCTGCCCAATAGCGTCGAGTGGCAAAACGGCACCGACCCACACAATGCTGATACAGATGGGGGCGGCGAAGCGGACAGCACCGATCCCAATCCGCTTGACCCCAGTGATGATCGCATCCAACCCACTTGGGTGGTGGCCGAGCCAGGCATCAGCAAAGTCTATCTGAAATATGTGACGCGACCAGACTATGCCACGGTCAATTTCTTCCGCAGCGAACCACCGGACACGATCTTCAAGTCAGCTGGGAGCGATGCTAGTGGTACGGGCGTGTTCACGGACACGAACGTGACGAATGACAAGGAGTACTGTTACATTGCCGTGGCGGTTGGCAAAAACGGGGCGCGGTCGGCAACGCTCAATCCCTCCTGCGCCACGCCCAAGGCTGATCCGGTGCCGCCGCATGGTCTAGTAGTGATCAATGACGGTGCAAACAAAACGGCGACGCCTGCGGTGAAGTTGACTTTGTTTGGCTCAGATTCGTTGAGCCCAGAAAGTGAAGCGCCCAACGCGTTCCAGCCGAATATTCCGCAAGCCAGCGCGAGCGGCGTCAAGGAGATGATGATCAGCAACCGCGGCGATATGGCCGATGGCGTGTGGGAACCGTACGCGACGACCAAACCCTGGACTCTCGGGGTCAGCGCTGGCCTGGGTAGCGTTTATGTGAAATACCGTGACAATGCTGGCAACGAATCGCCCGTGGTGGCGGCTGGCATCCTGGTCGATCCGAACGCGCCGCCGACCGGCCAACAAATTTACCTGCCGCTCATCACACGATAGTAGGACACAGCAAAACTTAGGCTTCACTTAAAAGAAGTAAACGCCGGGCTCTGCTGGGCAGACGCGCAAAGTTTGACAAATACAGGAGTGATGTAGAAGCTAGCAGACGTGAACCGCTCAAGATTTACGAACAGGAGACTCTACATGCCTCCAATCAATAGTCTAGGGCACTATTATTTGTTCGCATAAATGCAACAACGCCGTCATTGATATCGATAACGGCGTTGTTGCATTTATGCGCTACACGAGTGACAGGTAGAGATGCTTGGTGTCGCCGCTACAAGCATATGAAGATAAAGACTTTCAGTGTCAGTAGCATAGACGTAGGCTTCGCATCTGTTTTAATCCTCAGCCAGCCCGGCGGCGTGACGGCCAGCAGCCGGATCGCCAGCGGCATAGTACATGCCACTGACGGGGTCTGCATATAGCATAACCGGCACCGCAATTGGCCCATCTTTCGCCACAACGCTATGACCGCGCCGGGCCAATTCGGTGCGCGCCGCTGGGTCGATTTGCACGCTGATGGTCAACGACCCGGCTTCGCCAAAGGTTTGCTCGCGTCTGGGATCAGGATTAAATGAATCTTGGTGATGGGTGGTCGCAAAGCGCGGCGCAATGACTGCCGCCTCCGGCTTCATGTCGAACTCAATAAAGTCGAGCAACAAATTTAAGGTCGCCTGATCCTGTAAATCGCCGCCCGCGACGCTGATCGCCAGCACTGGCCGGTTATCCTTCAGCACCAACGTGGGCGTGAGTGTGATGCGCGGGCGCTTGCCCGGCTGGATGCAATTGGGGTGTCCTGCCGTGGTGTTGAGGCTGCGCAAGCGGTTTCCATAGCTGACGCCGGTCTGGCCACTGCCACCCGCATGATAGACATTGGCGCTGGGCGTAGCGGCCACCACGTTGCCCCAGCGATCCGCAACCACACAGGTTGTCGTGCCGCCTACCCCTGGCCGAAACACGCCTGGCCCCTTGAGCGGCTGCATATGGTAGGGGTCGCCCGGTCGCGCTTCCTGCGATGCGTGCTGCATGTCGATCAGCGGCCGCCGAATTTTGGTGTAGGCATCGGAAAGCAGTTGCGCCAACGGCACGTCGACAAAGGTCGGATCTCCGTAGTACTCATCGCGGTCGGCCATCGCTAGTTTGATCGCCTCGGTCACCGTGTGCACATAATCCGCCGAGAAATTGCCCATAGTTTTCAGGTCGAAGCCTTCCAACAGACGCAACGCCTGGCATAGATATGGCCCCTGCGTCCACGGACCGCACTTGTAAACCGTATAGCCCCGATAATCGACCGCTACGGGGTCTTCGATCAGCGTTTTGTGGGCCGCTAGATCAGCGCGGCGCAGAAACCCACCTTGCTCGATATAAAATGCCTCCAAAGCTTCGGCGATATCATTGCGCTGTGCATTGCGCCCATAAAAACGGTCGCTGGCTGCTTGCAAACGTTCTTCGCGGCTGCCGATTGCGAGCTGTTCTTCTTCGACCATGCGCCGCAGCGTGACTGCCAGGTTGGGGTGCCACGCTGCTTTGCCCGCGTCGAGCAACGCTAAAGCTGGCACGGCAATTTCGCCAAAGGTCAGCGTACCGTAGCGCTGCAATAGGGTGATGCCCAGGTCTACCACCGAAGGCACCGGCGCCATTTTGATATCGGCGTCGGGAATCCCGTTTGCCATGTACCAATCAATCGCTGCCTGTGCGCGTGGTGCGCCTCCTTGGCCCGAAAGTGATTTCACTTCGCGCTTTTGGGCGTCATAAATCAGGACCGGTACTTCACCGCCGATCGAGCAGGCCCCATGGTCCGTGACATTGAGCGCCAGGATCGTGGCCACGGCTGCATCGGCTGCATTGCCGCCTTGTTCCAGGATCTTGATGCCTGCCGCCACGGCCTCGGCGGCTCCCGCCGCGACGACACCTACCTTGCTCGCTGCTTTCCAGCCGATTGATTGGGCGCTCATAGCTTGCATGGTGATTGCTCCTTGTCTAATGAAAACAAAAGAAGA
>JBBREZ010000110.1:0-15979 GCA_038225095.1 Caldilineales bacterium | reverse complement strand
GATCCCGCTTTCCACACCGGCGATGGCGGCGCTGGGCATCTTCACGGTGATCAACACCTGGAATGCGTTTCTGTGGCCGTTGGTCGTGCTGCGCTCCAATACGATGCGCACGTTGGTGGTCGGTCTCGCCACCGTACAAAGTGAATTTAACATCAACTACGGCCTGGTGATGGCCGGCTCGGTGCTGACCGTGTTGCCGATGTTAATTCTCTACATTTTGTTCCAGCCCTATTTTGTTGAAGGGTTGCGCATGGGGTATGGGAAGTGAGGAGTGCGGAATGCGAAGTGAGAGAGTCCATTCACTCCGCACTCCTCACATTTTATGAATAGCAGGGGGATTGTTTGTCCACACCACAAGTAAATACCCGCTACATCGCCGCGTATGATACAGAAAAGGCGGGCGATTGTATTGCCGCGTGCCGGAAAATTCGGGCTGTGCATGAACAGTTCGATTTTCCAGGCACTTTTTTCATTGTTGGCAAACGGCTTCAGGAAGAGGGCGACGAGTACCGTGCCGTCCTGGGCGATGTGCCCAGTTTCGAGATCGCCTCGCACACCTATTCGCATGTGATTCTGCGCGACCATCCCTTTTGTGGGCTGACGCCCGATCTCGCCATTCGCAAAAATGAGATTGTCTTGGGCAAAGAATTGATCGAGCAAACTTTTGGCCGGGCTTGCCCTGGCTTGCGGCCTGGTTGTGGCTTCCCCAATGCGTTGCGCGGTGATCCGTGGCTGGTGGATACGGTTGCTGCGGCCGGTTTTCAATATGTCAGTTCGCTGCTCTGGGGGCCGGACACCACCGTGCCCGCGCTGTTTGAAAAACCTTTCACCTATGCCGAAGATGGCCATGCCGATCTGTGGGAATTGCCCGGCCACGGCTGGCACGAGAATTTGCTCAAGGCACACAATTTGACGGTCACGGCGCGCCGGATTGTCGCTTGGCCGTCGCCTTTCCCCGCAGCGGTGCCGTTGCAGCCAATTTCCACGCCGGAAGAGGAATTTGCGATCAACAAGCTCTTTATTGACCGCGCCATCGAACTAGACCTGCCCTACGTTTCGTTGATCTGGCATCCGTGGTCGTTGGACCGCTTTGACCCAGCCATGAAGATGCTCCAACAGACCTTCGCCTACGTGCGTGAGCGTGGCATGCAAGCGACGACGTATGAACAGGAGTGGCAGCGCGCGCAAAGCAGACCCCACCCGCGCCCCAAGGGGCTCCCGCTCCCCTAAAGAGGGAGGGAACTGATCAGGGAGCGAGGAAATAGCCCATCCTGTCCTATCAACAGTCCCCTCCCTGTTTGGGGAGGGTTAGGGTGGGGTCGGTATTGCCACTAAATTCTTTTTAGAAAAGTAGAAAAGGTCCGTCACATGTCCGTAGAAAAAACAATGGAATCAATGCTCGCCTTGCACGGCGGCCCGCAAGCCGTCACCGAAATTGAAGGCAAGCCCGAACCAAAAATTGGCGTAGACGAATTTATGTCGATTGCCGAGCGCTTTGGTTTCTCAGCGGATGCTTTGGAGCGAATTCGCAACAGCGTCTCTGACGAAGATTTGGGGCCAGGCCCTAACCTGGCGCGTTATGCCACTGCTTATCCGAAAGCCACCAAAGGCCCAGCGTTTGAAGCATTGGCGCGCGAAATCTTTGGGGTTAAATATGCGTTGGGCGTCAGTTCGGGCTCGGCGGCGCTGCACTGTGCGATGATCGCGGCGGGCGTTGGCCCCGGCACCGAAGTGATCGTGCCGGCCATCGGTTTTTACGCCACGGGCGCGATGGTTGTCCAGGCCAAGGGCGTGCCAATCTTTTGCGATGTGGACGAATCATTGGGCATCGATCCGGCTAAAATCGAGCAGCTGATCACGCCGCGCACGGTGGCGATTGCGCCGACACATGTGATGGGCAGCGTCTGTGACATGACGGCGGTGATGGCCGTGGCCCGCAAGCACCATTTGAAAGTGATCGAAGATTGCGCCCAGTCGCCCGGCGGCAAACTTCAGGGCCAATATGTGGGCACATTTGGCGACATCGGCTGCTTTAGCATCTCGTGCTACAAGATTATCGGTGGTGGCGAAGGCGGGTTGGTGATTACGAATGACGAGCGCCTCTTTGATCGCATCAATCAGTTTGCCGAAGCCGGTGGCCTCTGGCGCCCTGATCGCTTTGCATTGCCCCGTTACGAAGGCGAACTCTTTAACGGCGTCAACTATCGCCTGTCCGAACTGGAAGCGGCGGTTGATGTCGTGCAACTTGGCAAATTGAATGACGTGACGAATCGTTCGCGCACGGTAAGACAGCGAATTCTGCGCCAATTGAAAAGTTTCAAAGAGATCACGCCGCAGAAGCTCAACGATGTCGATGGCGAAATCGGTTATCTGTTGCGTTTCTACCCTGAGAACATTGCGCTGGGACGGCAGCTTGTCGAAGCGTTGAAAGCGGAGGGGATCAACGGCGGCATCCGCGGCGAAAATGGCAAACCGGATTGGCACATCTATGCCGACATGTTCCCGATTACGCTGAAAACTGGCACCATGCCGGAGGATCGCCCCTTTGATCTACCGATCTACCAGGAACGCGACGGCCATGTCGAATATGAAAAAGGTCAATGTCCAGTCGCCGACGATCTATTTAACCGCAACGTCTCGATCCCGCTAAACCAGTGGTGCTCGTCTAGTGATTGTGACAAGATTGCCGCTGGGATTAATAAGGTGTTGTCCGCGTATTGTACGGAAGATTCACAACAACGGCCCTGGTTGTAGTAGAATAATTTAGAAGGATTTTCAATGTCGTCAAAGCGTAGATTCCCGACAGAAAGCGGCGCTTTGACGACAAAATTTCTACAATCACTGCCCTTGGAATTTCTATGGTTCAGCGTTTAGCACCGGCAAAATCGTCGCGCCCCTTGGCGATTGCCGAAAGCATGTTAGCCACGCTCATTTGGGCTTCGTCCTTTATTATTGCCCAGTATGGGATGGGGCATATCGGGCCGTTGACGATGGCTGGTCTGCGCTATCTGCTGGCTGGGCTGATCATGTTACCGTTTTTATTTCGTGGCCGACAGTCGATTCGCCACTTATCAGCCGCGATGTGGGGCCGCCTGTTTGGGATTGGGCTGTTTGCGCATGCACTAGGCAACGGCGCCATTTTTTTTGCCTTCAATTATTTGTCGGCGACCACGCTCACCTTTGTCAGTTGCTTTTTACCAATTCCCGTCTTGTTAATTGGCATACTGCAACTGGGTGAGTTCCCTTCCCTGATCCAGTTGATTGGATTGGTGATCACGCTCGTGGGCAGCTCCCTGTTTTTCTCAGCGGGGCTGAGTGGCGGCGAATGGATTGGCATCATGGTGGCGCTCTTTGGCTTAATCTGTTTCAGCTATTCAACGATTTTGAGTCGTGGGATCGCTCGCTATCAACAGACCAGTACGTTGGCGCTCACCGCGTTGCCGTTGATCTTCGGTGGTCTGCCCTTGCTTGGCGGCGCATTGCTCGTAGAAGGGTTGCCTACACTGACTCTAGTGGTCTGGGACGTGGTCATCGCCCTGGCTGTCCTGAACACCGTGGTGGCCTATTCGTTATACTATCATTCGATGCAGGTGTTGACCGCGTTCGAGTCGAATATTTTTTTGAATTTGGCGCCGCTCGGTACGGCTGTGCTCGCCTGGTATCTGTTTGGCGAAAAGTTGGGGCTGCTGTCCGTGATCGGGATGGTCATCGTGATCGTCGGTGTGACCCTGGTGCAGTGGCAGCCGCGCCCTGTGCGTCTAGTGAACGCGCAAGCGCCGGAAAGTGCGGCAACGAATTACACGAATTAAAAGCCGAATGAAGCGCGCAAATCAAAGGCGCACCCACGAAAAAATGATCGATATTCAATCAAAGTTAGGTCGCTTGAGTAGGAGAAAAATGGCGAGTTTACGCAATTGTTTATTTGGATTGATTATCATTAGTGGCTTGGTGGCTGGCTGCGCGTCTGGGCCAAACTCAGATAACGCATCGGCCCCGCTGGCGACGCCCGTGCCTACCCTCGCCGCCTCAACCCCAACGGCAACGATTGTCTTCACAACGACGTTGACTACCACAACATCCACAACTGTATTGACTACCACAACAACGTCGACCGTGACGACTACCACCGGATCGCAAAGTGGACCAACCTACCCTGGCAAGATCGCTTACACCGGTGTTGAAAAGAGCAGCGTTAACATTTATATAATGACGGCCGACCGCGCTTACCAAAAACAAGTGACTAATGGCAACGGCGTTGCCTTTCAGCCACAATGGTCACCGGATGGTCACTGGCTGGCCTATTTTAACTATGATGCCAAGACGGATACAACGACGATTTGGGTGGCGGATAGCGCAGGCAACCAGGCCCCGCGCCTGGTCTCGCCGCCCGCCGGTGTCAAGACT
Source organism: Caldilineales bacterium (assembly GCA_038225095.1). GTDB lineage: Bacteria > Chloroflexota > Anaerolineae > Caldilineales > Caldilineaceae > JAPLGZ01. Next base: position 11,575 of record JBBREZ010000110.1, on the reverse strand, counting down.
GCGGATAATCTGTCTTGGTCGGCAGATAACCGCTTCTTGGTCTATCAGGATGTTCAGCCGAACAGCAATCAACGTGACATTTATCGCTTGGACATCACGACCGGCGAAGTCGTCAATTTGACCGCGGATTCGCCTAAGTTTGATACATCGCCCACCTGGTCACCGGATGGCAAGTGGATCGCCTTTGTCTCTGACCGCACCAACCAGAGTAAAGGGTCAGATTCAATTTGGATCATGACGCCGGATGGCAAGCAGGCCAAGGAATTAACCGCCCAGGCTGGTACATGGGAAAACACCAAACCGGCCTGGTCACTCGATGGCAAGCAGCTTGCCTTTTATCGGTGGACAGTCCAGAAAAATTTCGCCGCGCCCGGTGCGCCGGCGGGGTTGTGGGTGGTCAATCTGGCTGATAACAAAGAGCAACAAATCGTTGATTTCACCGATTGGCTACCCAGTGATGCGCCGGTTTGGTCGCCCGATGGCAAGCTGCTCGCGTTTGACTATGGCAACAAAGATGATACGAATGTGTGGGTCGTGCCGGCGCAAGGCGGTAAACCGGTGCAAATCAGCAAATTGCCCGGTGGCGAGAAACATATCTCCTGGTCACCAGATTCAAAAGCATTTGTCTTTACCAATTTTCAACAAGACCTGTTAACGCTCTATCTGGCTCAGCCCGATCATGCAGATCCCAAACCGATTTTTGAAACCAACGGCAACGGCTTTGGCAATTGGGCCCGTTAAGCCGTTTAGATATTTAACGCGTATGCTTGGATCAGAATCTCTGCCGGAATGCTTAAACCAGTTTCTAAGCGGCGGATCATGGGCAGCGTGAGCCTTCGTTGCCTTTCCATAACCTCCCAAACGCGCTGGCGCGGTCCAATGTAGGGTTCCAAATCCTTGCGCGTTAACCCTTGCTGTTCCATCACAAACTCGATCACAGAAATAGGGTCAGATGTTTTACCGATTGGGTAGTGTTTGTTCTCATACGCCTCGATCAGCGTGACGAGCAAATCGAATTTACCACCCTCTGGGGTATTCGGTTCCACATTTCCCATCATTTGAGCAATCTCTGCCAACGCAGTTTCATAGTCGGCTTCAGTGTTGATCGGCCGAGTGCTAATAGGTTCAGATAATTGTTGCATTGATTCGATCATACTCTGCATGTGTCTCTATGAAGCGGATATACACGGTCTGAAACTTGTATTCAACCTTCACAATCAGCCGGTAATCATTTCCACCAATATTGAATACGATTCGATTATCAGCCAAAAAATCGGCATTTCGTAAGACTTGTTTGATTTTGGCAGGCGTGTGCCACGCTGCGTGCCATACCAAGTTGTACCAGTCGTCCAATGGTTGCCGGGGTTGAGGATGTTTGGCAGCAAATTCGCGTAATGTCCTACGAGAGATGATTCGCATTTATTGTCACCATTTTGGTGACAATGTATGATTGTTAGTAAACTTTGTCAATGGTCAAAACCGACGATTGACCCTGAAAAGCCACTGGGAAAGCAAGTGCCTGCATCCAAGGATTTCCAACTTGGTGTGAGCGGGCCGTGAGTCATTCCCACCTAATTTTACCTGCTCTTTTGGCACGTACCCGATGAAATAAGCGGAATTGTCGTGCAATTAGAAGATCGATTATACTAGGAGGCACACATGCACTTGGCTTGCAATCCCATCGGCAAGCCATACAAGCAATCACGCGCTGCTACCCCAGCAGACGCCACCCAATCATGCCATTTATCACAGAGAGAATTTCATGCGCATCAAACAATCGATTTGTTATCCTCTTTTTATGCCCAAAACGATGAGTTTAGAAACGTTGATCAAAACGGGCGCTGACATTGGTTATGCGGCGATTGAGTTATGGTCCAGGCCACCAGAATTTGAAGAAATTATGGCGCTGGCCAAACGTTATCATTTGGCGGTGGCGAGCATGAGCGGCCATATGTCGCTGCCCGATGGCCTGAACAAGCGCAGCAACCATAACCGGATCGAGGCTGAACTGAAAATTTCAATCGATCTTGCGGCGCAGTATGGCATCCCCGGCGTGATCTGTTTTAGCGGCAATCGCCAACCCCACATGAGCGAGATTGAAGCCATTGAAGCCTGTGCCGAAGGCTTTCGGCGCATTGCCCCGTATGCCGAAAAGAAGGACGTCAACCTTAATCTGGAATTGCTCAACTCGAAAGTTGACCATCCTGGCTACCAGTGTGACCACACCGCCTGGGGCGTAGCGGTCTGCGAACTGGTCAACAGCCCACGCGTCAAATTACTCTATGATATTTATCATATGCAGATTATGGAAGGCGATGTGATCCGCAATTTGCGCGAGAATATTAAGTGGATCGGCCATTTCCACACGGCTGGGAACCCCGGCCGCAACGACCTTGACGACACCCAAGAAATGAACTATGCTGGTATCTGTAAGGCGATTGCCGCCACCGATTATGAATATTACGTGGGTCACGAATTCAGTCCCAAAGGCGATCCGATTGCATCCTTGCACCAGACGTTTGCGATTTGCAATCAGGGGTAGTTATCGCCTGAACGTCAGCCTACGGTCACATAAAACTGGCGGATTAAAGATTATCGACGTTCATCTGTCATTACTTTGTTTTTGATTTTCGATTACTGCGTGTAAATGATTGGACCCTGTAAATTATTTAAATAAAGGAGAAAATATAACCATGAGCCTACAAAAAAATGCACTCAGTCGTCGAGATTTTCTGCGCGCATCAATGGCGGCCGCCGGACTAGCCTTAGCGGCCTGTGCCCCAGCCGGCGCGCCAGCCGCAAGCACAGGTGGCGCTGCCCCAGCCAAAGCTGGCGCCAAAATCGCCTATTGGACCTTCTGGGCGGACCGCTGGGGCGAATTTCAACAAAAACTCGTCACAAAGTTTAATGAAGAGCAAAAAGATGTCCAAGTGGAGATGTTGATCATCCCTTGGGGCGATCTCTCCACTAAATTGCTCACAGCGGTCTCGGCTGGCAATCCGCCCGACTTCAGCATCATTGGTCGCGGTGAAGTGGTTGAGTGGGCCGCGCGCGAAGGGGTTTTACCGCTGGATGATTACATCGCGGCTTCGACCGATGTCAAGAAGGATGACTGGTTCCCCGTGGCATGGAATGAATGCTTGTGGCAAGGCAAGACATTTGCCCAACCCTTCGAGAGCGGCACGTATGCCGCCTGGTATAACACTGAAATGTTCGAGAAGGTCGGTTTAGACATCACCACGCCACCTACCCCCTGGGAAGAGGTGGATGCCGCCGCAGCAAAAATAACCGACGGGAACGCCACTGCTGGCTACAAAGCGATTGGCTTCATTCCTTGGCACGGACGCCGTGACTTGCTCGGCTGGTTGGCTGGCGGTGAATGGTATGACGAACAAAATCAAAAGGTGACCGCCGTGACCCCGGAAAATATTGTTGCCTTGAGTTGGGTCAAGCAATATGCCGACAAGTATGGCGGTGAAGTCTTAGAGCGCTTCCGCCAAGGTCTTGGCGGCGAAGACACCGCTGACGATCCTTTCTATCACAATAAGTTAGCCATGGTCTGGCGCGGCAGTTGGTCACTCTCGGCCAAGCAAGAATATGCGCCCAAGGTTAAGTTTAGCATAGCCCCGTTGCCCTATTATCAAAAGACCGGCAATGACAGCATCAACCAAGGTTCGGCTTGTGTGCTGCCCAAAGGCTCGCCGCAACCGCAGCCAGCCTACAAATTCCTCACTTGGATGTCAATCCACGGCATTTCCCAGTGGGTGCCAATGGCGGCAGATATGGTTTCACGCAAGGACCAGACCACTGTTTATCCTTCGGCGCTGCCCGACAATGCGGAATTCCGGGGCTATTGGAAGCTTTACAATGATGCGCTGGCGTATGCCCACCATGAGCCTTCCATGCCCGCGCGGCGTTTCTGGGGCGATCAACTGAATGCGGCCGTTGATGCCGTGGTCGTGGGCAAAAAGACACCGGAACAGGCTTTACAGGACGCGCAAGACGCCACGCAGCGCGAGTTGGACAAGGCGTTGGGCAAAGCCTAGTTGCCTCAGCCTGCGCCTGAAATGGGAAATTTCAGGCGCAGGCTAGCTCGGTATGACCAGCGTTTCTGGGCGCGTACTTGCGCGGGAATTAATTAAAATTATGGCGACTATTTCAAAAGCACAAACGCAGATAGCACCAAAACGTAGCCATTGGCGACAGGCTTCACGCCGGGCCTGGCGACAAAATCTCACAGGTTATCTTTTCTTTTCGCCTTGGCTGCTCGGCATGCTCTTGTTCAACGTCATCCCAATTGTCCTGGCCATCTACTACAGCTTTACCGAATATACGGTGCTCCAAGCGCCGCGCTGGATCGGGCTGGGCAACTACCGCGAGATGTTGATGGTGGATCCACTCTTTTGGAAAGCGCTCTATAACACAGTTTACTTTTCGGTCTTCTCTGTGCCCTTGAGCTTGTTATTGGCGCTTTTCCTAGCTATGTTGCTCAACGCGCGCGTGCCTGGGCAGTCCTTCTTTCGGGCTACCTTCTTTCTGCCTTCGATTGTGCCTGTCGTTGCGGCATCGATTATTTGGGCCTGGATTTTGCACCCAGAGTATGGCTTGATCAATGATCTGCTTGCCAAAATTGGCATTCCAGGGCCACCCTGGTTGGCCAGCGAAGTTTGGTCGAAGCCGGCTTTTATCTTGATGAGCCTCTGGGGGATTGGCCCGACCGCCATCATCTTTTTGGCCGGTTTACAGGATATTCCACAACACTTATATGAAGCGGCCGAGATCGACGGTGCCAATCTGTGGCAGCGCATCCGCAACATCACCTTCCCTTTACTCACACCGACGATTTTTTTTAATTTGGTAATCGGGCTGATTAATGCTTTTCAGGTCTTTACACAGGTCTTTATCATTACATCAGGGTCGTCATTGGGTGGGCCGCTGTGGTCAACGCTTGTCTATGTGCTCTATCTTTATGTACAGGGCTTTCAATATTTCAAGATGGGCTATGCTTCGGCACTGGCAATCGTACTCTTTGTGATCATTCTCGTTTTGACGCTGATTATACAAGCTACGTCACGGCGTTGGGTCTATTACGAAGGCGGACAACCTCAGTAATTATCTCTGACGGGTGATTCGCTGTGATGGTTGTGATTGGTATAAGGGCACCCAGATAAAAGCAAATGAATACAGATATTTATCCTAGCAAATCGGCCAAAAGTACGCCAGTTCCCTCGGTTTTGCAGAGTAAACGCTTATTGGGCACGATCAACAAGACGATTGTCTTTATCATTTTGGTGGGCGCAGCCGTTCTGTTTCTGCTGCCGCTGGTTTGGATGATCAGCACATCGCTCAAGCCCAAAGAGCAGATTTTTGCCTATCCACTGATCTGGATTCCGAGTCCGCCACAATGGTTGAACTATGCCAAAGCGCTCAATAACCCATCCTTCAAATTCCTGCTCTTTTTGCAGAATAGTCTTTATTATGCGGTCACTTCGACGATCGGTGTGGTAATTTCGTGCTCCCTAGTCGCCTATGGTTTTGCGCGCCTGCGCTGGTGGGGCCGTGATTTCTGGTTTATCATCACCCTAAGCACAATGATGATCCCATATCCGGTTACCTTGATTCCCCAATTTTTGATCTTTAAACAGATCGGCTGGGTGGGCACCTTCTATCCGCTGATCGTTCCTAACTTTCTGGGCGTACCTTTTTTTATCTTTTTGCTGCGCCAATTCTTTTTGACGATTCCCATGGACTTGTCCGATGCGGCGCGCATCGATGGCGCCAATGAGCTTGGCATCTTTTGGCACATCATTCTGCCGCTCACGCGTCCGGCGCTAATTACGGTGGCCTTGTTTACGTTTCTCGCCACCTGGAACGATTTTCTCGGCCCATTAATTTTCTTGAACGATGGCAGCAAGTATACATTGGCAGTGGGGCTAGCGGCTTTCCGGGGTCAATATCGCACGCAGTGGGATCTGATGATGGCCGCCGCGACCGTGGTCACCGCGCCCATCGTGATCCTTTTCTTCTTTGCGCAGCGCGCCTTTATTCAGGGCATTACGTTGACAGGGATGAAAGGGTAACTATATTTTAATCTAAGCCATTCTTTTCCAGATCGCCTTGCGCATTACTAGGCAGCAAGCTGTAAGGCCAACGAGAACGGTGGCTTTTCTACAGAGACAACAGGAATCTCATCCGTCAATGATGGGGTATACGTTGACACTTTCAAAACCTGATTGACTGGCGGTGACATAATCAGAGCGATGACAATTTTCTGCCACTCTGGTTCAAGTTCAGCTAGTCCAAGCAAGGGAAAACTGCGTGGCCCCAAATTTGTCAATTGGACCAACACTGAGAAATCCATCAAGGTTAACCCGATCGCGCGTTTTTCGGTCGATTAAACCTTAATAGAATATTGCCATTCAACTCTACGGCAGTAGTGGCTTTTTCACCTGCCGCAAAGGAGATGTATAACACATCTGCTTCTTTATCATAATTATAAGTATAGGTAGGTTTTTCAGTCATTCCTGGCCCCCTTTCAGTCGAATGTGCTTGAAGAAAGCGGTCGTAACATAGTTATTTGGTGTTGTATTGCCTGTTTCATCTATGTCGAAACCAAATAGCACGCTGGCAACGACATGATTGCTATCATCAGGTAAATCATCAAATGGATATACGTAGCGATATTTGCGTGGATTTAATGGCTCCTGACGGCGGTGATCACGCCGGATTGTCGTCTTCAGGTGTTCTTCGTAATCAACCATTTCTAAATGGTTGTCGGGATCGACAATATGTTGCCATCTCTCTTGCTAATGATCCAACGCTTACCGTTGTTCATCCAATGCCTTTCAGTTGCCGGTGAGCTAAAAGTTGAATTCTGATTATACAATGAACTGTCTAGATTTTATAAGAAGCCGAGGAAGCTTATGAACCAAGCGAACAGACAAATCAATAATTTTCATCGACCATTTCCCGCGTTAACCCCGGCCCAGCGTTATCATTTGGACATCAACGGTTATGTGGTGATTGAAAATACGCTGACCGCCGATCTGGTGGGGCGCATTCGCGAGGCCATGCAAAAGCTAAAACGTGACTTTCTGGCTACCGCCGATCCGGCCAAAGCTGTCGTGCGCCACTGTCGCTTGTCTACCTACAAGCCGCACCACATGCACTTTGCCCACCTGCTCGAAACTGACCCGGCCATCTTGGAATATTTGACCCATCCGCGCCTAGTCGGCATGGCCGAAGAATTGGTCGGTGGCTCGGTACGCCTGGAAGAATCCGAAGGCGTGATCAACGCACGGGCCGCCGACTACGATCCCAACGCGCCGCGCCGCTACGGTTTTCATACCGGCACTCGCCCCGAATTTGGCACTTACACCGAGAACGGTCTCTTTCACTGTAATTTTGTTAAAACCTTGACGAATCTTACGGATCTTGGACCTGACGATGGCGGCACCGTGGTGATCGCAGGGAGCCATAAAATAAAGACGCCGCAACAACACATTATTGCCTGTGCCTACGAAGATCCGTCGCTGATCCACCAGGTGATTGCGCCGGCCGGCTCCACGCTGCTCTTCGCCGAGTCGCTTGTGCACGCCACCGGACAGATTCGCAGTGACCGCGAACGTGTAATCATCATTGGCGGTTATACCCCGCCGATGTTCCGCCCCTGGCCGGGCCAAGAGCCCACTCAGTCCTATATCGACAATGTGTCGGAAAGCTTTAAGCCACTCATTTCGGGCAGCGAAAGCTGGCACTGGCGGCAGCAGTATCGCACGTTAGAGATGCCGGTTGAGGAGTGCGGAATGCGGAATGCGGAGTGAAAGCAAGCGGCTATCGTTCCGCACGCCGGGAGCCCCTTGGGCGCGTGGGAATGCAGTCTGGACGCTGCGGATGAGTACATCCGACCGTGTCCTTTCTGTCTCGCGTCTAGCGATGTTGCGTGTACGGACTTGACGCGGAGCGTGCGGAACGAGTAAAAGGAATTCAGGGTATGCTATGGACCTTTCAAACGCCGACAATCTCGCCATCGTTGATCATTTGCTCACCACCACGCGTTAGGTGCGCAAACGGTTAGATTTCGCGCGCCCAGTTGATTTAGCGATCATCGAACGCTGTATCGAAATTGCCACCCAGGCGCCTTCCGGCTCGAATCGTCAGGATTGGCACTTTGTAGTGGTAGTTGATGCCGACAAACGCAAAGCCATTGCCGATTTGTATCGCCAAGCCTTCGATAAATATCTGCGCGGCAGCACGCACCCGCAACCCGAACCCGTGCGCGCCCACGGCCCCAGCGCCACGAGTATGCGCCGTGTGACTAGCTCCGCCGCTTATCTGGAGCGCCACTTGCACGAAGCGCCGGTCTTTGTGATCCCTTGCATCGAAGGCCGGGTTGAAACTGAATTACCTTTCATGCAGGCTTCGCATTACGGCTCAATTTTGCCAGCAGTTTGGTCATTGATGTTGGCGTTGCGCGCCCGTGGCCTGGGTTCGGCCTGGACCACGTTGCATCTGGCCTATGAAAAGGAAGCCGCCGCACTGCTGGGCATGCCTGCTCATATTACTCAGACGGCCTTGCTGCCCGTTGCCTACTTTAAGGGTGAAGATTTTCGAGTGGCTGAGCGCATTCCGGCGCGTGAAGTGACGCATTGGGATGGCTGGGGGCAGCGCCGCTAGGCGATTATCGATCCATGACTTACCTTTTGGGCAAGCGCCGACTAGGGAGCTAGCTATGAATCAATTTCACGAAGCAAACCGCAAAGGTTGGGATGCCGCGTCACCCGGTTGGCAAGCAAAGGTAGAGGCGCGCGGTGAATGGCGACGCGCCGTTATTGACCCGAGGATTGCCTTTGACCAATCTGAGCTTAATCATCTGGGCAATGTTAAGGATAAGCAGGTCTGTGTATTGGGTAGTGGCGATAATATCGTTGCCTTTGCGCTGGCTGGCCTGGGCGCACAGGTGACTTCGGTGGATATTTCCCAGATACAATTAGACATTGCCGCAGGGCGGGCGCATGAATTAGGGTTAGATATCAACTTTATACGCGCTGATGTAACCGATCTATCCGCCCTGGCGAACAACCAGTTCGATCTCGTTTACACCGGCGGTCATGTCGCCGCTTGGATCTCTGATCTGCCTAAGTATTACGCTGAAGCGGGTCGCATTCTCAAACCCGGTGGCCTATTTATGGTCAATGAATACCATCCCTTCCGCCGCATTTGGGGCTATCATGCCGACCACTTGAAGCTGGATTGTCCTTATTTTGCGTGCGGTCCCTACCAATATGATCGGGCTGATGAAGCGGATGCGCCCACCGGTTCACTGCCGAGTTATGAATTTCATTGGACGATTACCGATCTGGTGGCGGCCATGCAAGCGGGCGGCTGTACCTTACTCACTCTTCACGAATACGGCGATCAAGCGGAAGATTGGGAAACCGTACCGCTAACCGGATTGCCAGAATATCTGCTGTTGGTTGGCAAGAAGCGCGCAGAGGATGATGGATGAAGAGCAAAATTATTGACCTAGTGCCTGATGACCGACCAAAGATCGAACAAGTGGCCCGCTTACTGAACGAAGAGTTCAAAACGATGGCGCCTACGGCGTGGACGACGATGGCAGAGGCGCGCCAAGAGGTGGAGGAGTCATTTATCCCAGGCCAAATCAGCATAGTGGCGCTTAATGATGCGGGTGATGTCGTCGGCTGGATTGGCGGCAAACCACAGTATGCACGGGTGTGGGAACTGCATCCACTTGTCGTTCGTAGTGACTGTCAAGGGCATGGCATCGGTCGAGCGCTGGTCGGCGAACTAGAGCAAGCCATCAAAGTGCGCGGTGGGTTGACCATTACGCTGGGCAGCGATGATGAAAATGATCTAACCAGCCTGAGTGGCATTGATCTTTATCCAAATGTATTAGAACAGTTGGCCAATATCAAAAATTTGCGCGCCCACCCCTACGAGTTTTATCAAAAAATTGGCTTTTCGATTGTGGGCGTCATCCCCGATGCCAACGGGTTTGGCAAGCCCGATATTCTACTGGCAAAACGCGTTGCGTGATGTGGACAAACGTGCTCGGCCTTTGCCGTTGCAACGTGGTGATTATATTGCCGATCAACTAGCGTGGAGCGAAAGTGCCGGGCACGTGGTTTACGAATGATCCAAACTTTAAGGGAGATACTCCATGTTACAAGACCAACTCGCCATCCACGGTGGCACACCCGCCAAGCAACGCCCTGATCCGCCGATGTACCCCGGCGGCATGGCAATTGACCACGAAGAAGAAGCCGCGGTGCTGGAAGTGTTGCGCAATAAGCATCTCTATCGGTATACGGGGCCGTTCAAGACCGCGTCCAAAGTGGAGGAACTGGAGAAAACCTTTGCTGAGAATAAGGGCGTGCGTTATGCCCAAGCTGTCAACGCTGGCACGTCGGCCTTGATTTGCGGCTTGGCCGCGCTGGGCGTTGGGCCGGGTGACGAAGTCATTGTCCCTGCCTTCACCTGGATTGCGTCGGCCGCGGCCATCTTGTCGGTCGGCGCTGTGCCAGTGGTAGCCGAGGTCGATGAATCCTTGCTCATGGACCCGAACGATGTCGAACAAAAAATTACGCCGTATACGAAGGCGATTATGCCAGTGCACATGCGCGGCGCGCCCTGTGATATGGACGAAATTCTTGCCGTCGCCCGTCAACATAATCTCAAAGTGATCGAAGATACGGCGCAAGCCAACGGGGCTAGCTACAAAGGAAAATATTGCGGCACATGGGGCGACGTCGGTTGTTTTAGTCTGCAATTTAACAAGATCATCACGGCGGGCGAAGGCGGCATGCTGGTCACCAACGAAGAAGCGCTTTGGCAGCGCGCCTGCATGTTTCACGACCCAATCGGGGCGTTACAACGCGGCTTTGCCACCGATGAACTGCGCTATGGCATCAACTTTCGCATGACGGAAATCCAGGCGGCGATTGCGCTCGTGCAATTGCGCAAACTGGAAAACCTGGTGCGCGATATGCGTGAGCGCCAGCACATGCTCAAGTCTGGCATGGCGGACATCGCCAAACGCAAAGGCATCACCTTCCGCACCAGCAACGATCCCGACGGTGACGCCGGCATCTGTACGATCTTCTTCGTGGAAAGCCCAGAGGTGGCCAAGGATGTGACCAAGGCGTTACATGCCGAAAACATCGGCGCGGCTATGCTCTACGAACGCGACAATATTGATTACCACGTTTATGCGCACTGGGTGCCGATCATCGAACAGCGGGCTTGGGCGGCAGGCGGCGATCCGTGGAAGTGGGCCAAGCGCGCGATCAACTACTCGCATGATATGTGCCCGCGTAGCCTGGAACTACTCGGCCGCGCTGTGCACCTGGATTGCAGTCCACTCCTGACTAACGAGGATGTCGAAGAGACGCTGGAAGGGCTGGACAAGGTGTTGAAGGCAGTCGCTTGAGATTTACGATTTTTGATTTACGATTGACGAAGTTGACTCGGCGACATAGCTGTTTCTGCTGTCGAGAATAATTTGGCGACAATAGAAGAAGCATAACCGTCAAAGTAACTTCGTCAATCAAAA
>JBBREZ010000109.1:0-16347 GCA_038225095.1 Caldilineales bacterium | reverse complement strand
CAGCCAAATGTGCCCCATTGTAACACATTCTGGTGCAGGATGAATGGTTGATGGCTGGCGAACAAAAAACTGCGGAGGGCGTATGATTAACTTGTTACGCCCTCCGCAATCTATTGATGGAGCAGAAATCAGTTAAGGAATGACGATCAAATAAGTTGTCCATTGCGGAGATTAAAGCGTAGAGATTGGCGAGTACAGGGCAACCATCGCCAATCTCCAAGTTGTTTAATCGCTACGCCTTAGCTTATAGGGTTATGGCGTAGTAGTAGTTGGCGTCGCCTGTGCTACTGGCACCGTCGCGATGTCGGGTGGATTGGCGATAAGCCGGGTCGAAATCCAACCGCCATTGTTCAGTTTGAGCCAGGAACCATCGGCATTGCGGGCGACAATCGTCAACTCTTCGCCGGTTGTGGTGCCGCCGAGCAGGGAGAATTCGGTGCCGGGGCCAGCGCGTAAATTGGCATTGGTAGTGGCCGTTGATTTTACCGGGGCAAGCGTGGGTGCTGGGGTAGGCGTCGCCGTCGGCACAAGAATCAGGGTGCTCGTTGTCGGCTGCGGAGTAGCTGTGACCGCGGGCGTTGGCGTTGAAGGGGTAACCGAAGGCGCACGGGTAGCCGTGATGATTGCTGTGGCGGTGATCACGCGGGTTGCCGCGGCCACGGGCGTTGTGACGGCTACCGTGGCGGTGATCACGGCTGGTTTTGTCAACGATGCGATGAGAGCTTCGGTGGCAATTGTCAGATTTGTGGGCGCGTTTTCCACCAAGAAGTTAGCGATCCACTGCCCACTATCCAGCAAATACCAATTTCTACTGGCATCCTCGGCCACGATCTTGACCTGTTGGCCTGCTTTGATCTGGCCAACCTGCGGAAATGAAACATCGGGGCCACTGCGCAAATTGGCCGTGACGGGCACTGTGCTGCCGATGGCCGCCGTTGGCACGCTAATCGCGGTGATGGTTGGGCTCACTGTGGGTGTAATTGTCGCTCCTACGCTTGAGGTTACGGCTGCCGTTGGCGTGATTGGCGCAGTGATGGTGGGGGTTATTGTCGCTGTCGCGGTTGGCGTCAAGGTTGCCGTTGCGGCCGCTGGCGCGTTGGCTGTGGGCGATGCAGTCGGCGTTATGGGCGTTGTTGCTGTCACACTGGCCGTCTCTGTCGCGGGCGTTGCGACGGTGCGCGTGGCAAATGTTGGAATAAGCGGCCTCAGTGGTGTGACATTGACCACCGCTGTATGCAGATCACCAAACGTGACCGAGATGGGCACGGTGACGCTTGGTTGATTGCCTAGCGTCACCGTGATCGAAGAAACAATCGTCGTTGTCAGCGTGCGGGTCACATCAAATGATAAATTCAGGTCTAAAGTCGTCGCCACCGTTTGGGTGGGCAATCCCGTCGCTGTTATATTAGTCGTGGGCAACGTTAGCGTAATTGGCACTTGTTGCCGAAGGTTGATGCGCACTGGTTGCGACAGCAAGATCGGGCGCGGCGTGATGGGTGTAGCCCCTTGGGCTGCTGGACTAGCGGTGATGGGCGCCTGGACCACAGCGATGGCCAGCAGCAAACCCAGGGTGACAATTATAAGGCTCATAGCGATAAGGCTGATAATTTTGCGAGTCATAGGATAATCCTTTGAATTGGGCATGAAAGAGGATGAAAGGTCTATGATTGAAATCATGGGACTCCCACTGCGCTCGCAGTGATCACTGTGAACGCGGTGAGATGCCCCAGGCAATTTTTAGAGAAATGAACTAAGCCTTATGACATTAGTTTATCGTATAATTCGCAAGTACACAATCTGAAAAATTGGGGATGACAAGAATCGAAATTAGACAGGCTAGATTGGCCCTAGGCTAGTCCGTTTTGGGTAGCCTGTACCGTACCTTGCTGCCCATCCTGTGGTGAACTTTGTGGTGCGCGCTATTGTTACTCGTCTGATCGGGGTCGCCTGGTTCTGGTCTGTTTTATTTCACTGCGCTGTTTTTTGCCTTCAAGCCGTCTTTGTTTGGAGGCTAGAGTGGGCCGAGTTTTATGGCGTGGTTTGGGCTTGATTGTAGCCTTACGGATCAGTTCAATCAATTGTGCAAGCGCTTCGGCGCGATTTTGCAACTGTGTGCGGTGTTGTTTGGCCAGAATGACGAGCACCCCATCTTCGGTCATGCGCTTGCCGGCCAGCCGGATCAAGCGGGCGCGCACTTCTTCTGGCAAGGCAGGCGAATGGGCGACATCGAAGCGCAACTGCACAGCTGTAGAAACTTTGTTGACGTTCTGTCCGCCTGGCCCAGCCGCCCGCACAAATTCTTCGCTAATTTCACTTTCGTCAAGCGCAATCGTAGGTGTAACTTGAATCATTGTTCGTCTTGGGGTGTAACCCAGCCTGGTATTTTGCGCAGCTCCATGGTCAATTCTGGTTGGGCGATTGGACCAAAGCCAAATTGGGCATAGAGGCAATGCGCGTCGCGCGTGTTTAACGTCCAGCGCGTGATCCCTTGTAATTTAGGCGTCTGCAAGATTGTTTGGATCAACCATTTGCCAAGTCCATGACCTTGATGGGCGGCGAGCATGAATACATCCGCAATATAGGCCGAGATCGCATAATCAGTCAGCACGCGTGCAAAGCCAATTTGTTGTTCGCCCTGATAGACGCCAAAGCAAAGCGAGTGCTCAATCGCCGTGCGCATCACGGCCACGGGTCGGCCTTGCGCCCAATAGGATTCTTTGGCTAGATAATGGTGAATCATGTCGAAATTCAGCCGATTCCGATCAGTGCTGATCGTGTATGCGCCTTGTGTCCATTCGTTCATTCGCTTACTCACTGCTTGTGCAGATGGAACTGCTGCCTTTTTCGCCTGCTTCACCCTACTATACCAGCAAGCCGTTCATCCGGCAATATGATCTTTGTGACGGATTCGCCCGCTCATGCTAAACTAGATTAGGATACAGCATGCAGCGAAATTACCCAGGCGACAAAGCTAAAACAATGTAAAGATTCAGGCGTAGCGTTGCACAGGTAGATAGGTAGACGCCCATCTACTGATGGGCGTCTACCTATCTACACAGAGGCTGAATAGTTACAAAATAATTGAGATTGATCATAGATCAGCGAGAAAATAATGAGTACAAAAATTATCTATTCGATGGCAGGGGTTGGTAAAAATTACCCGCCGAACAAACAAGTATTACGCGACATTAACTTGTCGTATTTCTATGGCGCCAAAATCGGCGTGCTAGGTCTGAACGGGTCCGGCAAAAGCACCTTGTTGCGCATTATGGCCGGTTTGGAAACCGAATATAATGGGGAAACCATGCTTGCGCCCGGTTACGTGGTTGGTTATCTAGAGCAAGAACCCGTCCTGGATGAAAGCAAGACCGTGCGTGAAGTGGTCGAAGCAGGCTTGCAAGAAGTCGTGGATGCGCTGCGCGAGTTCGACGAGATCAACATGAAGTTTGGCGACGCGATGACGTCAGACGAAATGGATGCGTTGATGACACGCCAGGGCGAGGTGCAGGAAAAATTGGATGCCCTGAACGCTTGGGATCTGGACAGCCGCTTAGAACTGGCGATGGATGCCTTACGTTGTCCGCCGCCTGATACCCTGATCAAGACGTTGTCGGGTGGTGAACGGCGGCGCGTGGCCCTCTGCCGGTTGCTGCTCAAGGAGCCGGATATCCTGCTGCTAGACGAGCCGACCAATCATCTCGATGCCGAGTCGGTGGCCTGGTTGGAGAAGCATTTGCAACAATATGCCGGCACCGTGATTGCCGTCACCCATGATCGCTACTTTTTGGACAATGTGGCCGGCTGGATCCTCGAATTGGATCGCGGCTACGGCATCCCGTGGAAAGGCAACTATTCTTCTTGGCTGGGCCAAAAACAACAACGCCTGGCCCTGGAAGAAAAGACTGAGCAACAACGTCAGAAGACTCTGCAACGTGAATTGGACTGGTTGCATATGTCGCCCAAAGCGCGCCAAGCCAAGGGCAAAGCGCGGATTACTCAATACAATGAACTGGTGGCGCAGGAAAAAGAACGCGCACAAGAAGATCGCGAAATCTACATTGCCCCCGGCCCGCGCTTGGGTGGTCTCGTCATCGATGCCCAAAATATTGCCAAAGCCTTTGGCGATAATCTGTTGTATGATAATTTGACCTTTAGCGTGCCGCCCGGCGCGATTGTCGGCATTATCGGTCCTAACGGCGCGGGCAAGACGACGCTCTTCCGCATGGTGGTGGGCCAGGACAAGCCCGACAAGGGGGATCTGAAGGTTGGCGCCACGGTCAAGCTGGCGTATGTCGACCAGAGTCGTGAGTCGTTGGATGCCAACAAAACGGTCTGGCAAGAGATCAGCGAAGGCAACGAGCAACTCCAACTGGGCGATCGCGTCGTTAATTCACGCGCCTATGTGGCGCGCTTCAACTTTGCCGGCACCGACCAGCAGAAAAAAGTCGGCACGCTTTCGGGTGGTGAACGGAACCGCATTCATATCGCCAAAATGCTCAAATCAGGCGCCAATGTGATCCTGCTAGACGAGCCGAGCAATGATTTGGACATCAACACGTTGCGCGCCCTGGAAGATGCCATCGAAAACTTCTCTGGCACCGTGCTGGTGATCTCGCATGATCGTTGGTTCCTTGACCGCATCGCCACCCACATTCTGGCCTTTGAAGGTGAGAGTGAGGTGTTCTGGTTTCCCGGCAATTACAGCGACTATGAAGAAGATCGCCGTCGCCGCCTGGGGCCAGCCGCTGACCGCCCACACCGGATCACGTATCGCAAGTTGCGCCGTGCGTAATTTTGATTGACGATTTCAGCTTGACAATTGACGAAGTTATATCGTAGGCGATATAACTTCGTCAATTAGAGTTGATTGGGATTAAAGAAATTAAGTAAATAGGTAGACAAGGAAATGGGTAGGCGTCACCTGTTCTCCCTATTTCCGTCCGACCGTAGGTCGTTTACCTGTGTAACCGCTTATTCCCGGTAAAGTCTATTGTTAGCCCATCCTACGCCGTTACTGACTTGGGAACTGAATCAAATGATATCACCAGATAATGCAACGAATCCCTTGTCTGATGCTTTCCGCCCTCTGCACGCGGATGATGCTCCCGCTTTACTGGCCTTCTACAATAAGCTCAGCCCCGCCAGCATTCGAACTTTTCGCCCGCTGGGTGATCAGACGTCACTTGCCGTTTGTCAAACCATCGTCCGCAACCAATTTAGCGTGCAGGGAACTCGTTTCGACCTAGTCGCTTGGCAGATGAACAGGATCGTTGGCTGGGCTTTTCTAACGGGGCTGGACAGTGACAAGCCAGAGCTTGGACTAGGAGTGGCTGATGCTTTCCAAAGGCAAGGTCTTGGCCGTGCGCTGTTGGATCACTTGCTGGACTGGGCGCGCCAGCACAGCATCGCAAACGTATACCTGGTTGTCGTGACAGACAATCAGCGGGCGATCCAACTTTATCAGAGTCGCGGCTTTGTTGCCTACACCGAAAAATTTGATGAGCTAGATCAACTATCTTATCTACACATGATGATGTCACTCCAACCAAAGGCCGCTGTATGAGTACTCGTTTGGACGCAGAGCGTGCGGAACGAGCCGCACTTCGATTCGATGGCCTCAACCCTAGGTGATCTACGTATGCTTGTCAAATGACAATTCGGCAGCCAGGAACGATTACCAGCCTATGAATCCTTTTTCTTTACCGCCGGTTCGGCCAACGCGTGAATGGCAGTGAGATCCAATTCACCCGCTGCACCCCAGCCTTTTTGCCCTTCGGGAATGGCTGGCCGAAACTTTTCATAGAGTGGATACGCTTTGGCGGCCAGTTGATCCGGCGCGTACGCCCGGGCTAGGGCCGCCATCGCCGTTTGCACGTCGGCCAGGTGCTCGCCAAAGCGCTGGGTCAGGTAACGCTGGACGCTGGCTGGGCTGATCGGTTTCCCTTTGCTCACGGCGCGCAAACCCTGATAGGTATGGAGAACCGGCACGGAGCGGCTCAGCACCGTCACGTGCTCAGTTGCTGGCTGCGGCTGGTCGTCGGCCTCGTCACCGGCCTTGGTCGCTTTGGATTCCTCATAAATGCCCAAACGTTGGCCTTTGGATTGGGCATTCAGGCCAGCCACTGCTTTGCCCAGGGTCAATGCCGCATCATGGTCATAGCCCAACTGTTCGGCAACAATCGCCGCCCAGAGCGTAAGCACGGGCGCACGATTGATTTTAACTTTTTTTGCAGTCATACCTTTTACTCCTGGTCTAGCATGGGGCGCATGCCGGTTGAATGGTGCACAGATTGTATAGGAGCGGCCAATGTTAGTTTATCGTAACCCCCTACCCTGGTCTATAGACCAGGGTAGGGGGTTACGATATAAGTCTAGGTAGAAATAGCTCCGTTTGGCGATCTAGCGTCGGTTGATATATGCTTTGTAAAGCACAGCATGATTGTCCACTCGCGCTAGCAAATTGTCCAGATCAGTCTATGATCCGTTCCAACAATTCACTCGACCCCAGGCTTACTTTTGCTGCCGGTTGGCTATTAGGCCGTCGGAGTCGTCGCCGGGCCGGTTTTGGTTGCTTGCTGATCTTTTTTGGGCTGTTTTGCGCTGGCTCGGGCATCATGGCCTTAGTCAGCGCGCCGCTTAGTTGGCTGCGGGCGCGTGATGTAACCGCCCTGCCCCGGCCGCAACCCGCTGCGTTAATGGCTCTGCCCCCTGGCACACGCGCGCTGGTGACAGCACAGTTTCTGCCCAATTTACCCGTGGCTGCTA
The DNA here is from genome assembly GCA_038225095.1 of Caldilineales bacterium. Taxonomy (GTDB): domain Bacteria; phylum Chloroflexota; class Anaerolineae; order Caldilineales; family Caldilineaceae; genus JAPLGZ01. The sequence continues at coordinate 9,582 of JBBREZ010000109.1, read as the reverse complement.
ATGGGTTTGCCGTGTTCTACGTCGAAAGTTCTGAACCCAATGCAACGCTGGTTGCAACCGGCCAAGCGACTGCCACGACAGCCGAGTGGCATATGCTCACGCCACTACCGCCACGCATTGGCATGGTGCTGCCTGATCGCCGAGCATTGCTCGTGCCATTGAGCCCTGCGACAAGCTTTTTAAACGCGCAACAAGTGGCGCTTGATGGCAAGGACGCTGTCAACACGCAACGGCGCGCAGTTGGCTATCAGGCGGGGCAAGTATTGACGATGCAAGGCACTTGGGAAGGCAACGGCTTGTTTACGACCGTTGAACTGTACGCGGGAACACCGGCGGATTACTTGGCCGATCTGAGCCATGCGTCGGGGATCGGCTTGGTGCTAGGCTTTGTGGGCAGTGGGGCTGGCTTGCTTTTATTAGTCGTGGGCGCCGGATTGCGCTTTGTGGGGAAATAATGCTATTGATGTTAATTGTGCGTATTATCGCTTTTCTGATCGGCATCCAAATTATTTGGCATACGATCAAATCCGCGGTTGTCACCTTTGTGTTGCCGCGTAGCTCGCGCCATTGGATCACGATGACGCTTTTTCGCACGACGCGCCGGCTCTTTGATCTGCGTTTGCGCCGGGCGCACACCTATATCGAACGCGACCGCATCATGGCGCTCTACGCGCCCGTGTCGCTGCTCTTGCTAGTGCCCGCGTGGATGGCATTGACGCTAATCGGCTATGCGTGTTTATACTGGGCAATTGGGATAAATTCAATCAGTCGCGATTTTTTGGTCAGCGGTTCCTCCTTGCTGACGCTTGGTTTCGCTGTCGTTGATACGCCGCTGCAAACCTTGTTCGCCTTTACGGAAGCAACGATTGGCCTGATTCTGATTGCAGTGTTGATCGCCTATTTGCCTACGATGTACAGCGCCTTTTCGCGGCGTGAACTAGCCGTCAACCAACTCGCCGTCCGAGCCGGTACGCCGCCCTCGGCCGTGGAATTCATCTTGCTCGCCCATCGCATCGGCGCCTTAAGCAATATGCACAACTTTTGGGCCAACTGGGAGATCTGGTTTGCTGAAGTGGAAGAGAGCCATACCTCGCTGGCGGCGCTGGTCTTTTTTCGCTCACCCGAACCGCAACAGTCTTGGGTGACGGCTGCGGGCGCTGTGCTAGATGCCGCGTCCTTGCTTTCTGCTGTAGTTGATGTGCCGCGCGAAGCCCAACGCGAACTTTGTATCCGCGCCGGCTATCTGTGCTTACGCAAAGTGGTTGAGTATTTTAATATCAAATTTAATCCAGACCCGCATTTTCCCGAAGATTCGATCAGCATTACGCGCGCGGAATTTGATGCCGTGTGCGCGCAGCTAGCCGCGGCAGGTGTACCGCTTAAACCGGATCGCGAGGCGGCTTGGCTTAGTTTTGGTGGCTGGCGGGTCAATTATAATCGCGTGTTGTTGCTGCTTTGTACGTTGACCATGACCCCGCCTGCCCCCTGGTCCACTGACCATGCCCCGGCCTATAAGCCGTTGCCCTTGTTTGGCTCCAAATAGCGTGCGCCTGGCTGGAGGGCCACCGCTACGCTTACTAGCCTTACGCGTTTCCTTGATCGGCTGAATACCAAGGAAGCCTTTTCCTAATCGGAACCGTGCCGCAGGTGCTTTGGAAGATTTCGAAGGCAGCCGCTTCACCAGAGCGGAGGGCGGCGTGTACTGTGCCAAATTGGGTCAGATCGGTTGCTTCGCCGGCAAAATAGAGCTGACCGTTGACCGGTTCGGCATAACAGATGCGGTCATCCAGGCTGCTACCGACAGCGGGATAGGAATAGCTGCCCAATGCCCACGGGTCCGACAGCCAGCGCGTAAAGATAAATTTTTCTGGCTCAGGAATATTTTCGCCAAACATGCGCCGCAGCACTTGCATTCCTTCTGCGCAAACTTGTTCGTCGGTGGCATGGAGATCAAAATTCGCCGCTGTATAACCGTTGGTAAAACTTACCAAGAGTGGCTCACCCGTGACAATGTCTAAATTAAACCAACTGGAAAAAAAACCGCGTTGTTCGAGGCTAAGCGGTAGGGAAAGTAACCAACCCTGATCGTTCGGCCAGAAGCGGTAGGGAAAGCGTATCAGTAACTTGCCAAGCACGCCAGCGCCCCCGAAACCGATGCGCGCAATCGCGGCCTGTTTCGCCGGTGGCAGTGGTGGGTCGAACTGTAATTGGTCCGTTTTCAAAATGCCAAGCGGTACTGTAATGACAGCCAGATCGGCCACAAAGGTAGCCTGCTCCGTAACAATCTGGACTTCGCCAGCCGTGTAGCTAATTTTACGCACCGGCTGGTTCAACCGAATGTCCAGCCCAGTAGCGGCATCATCAATTAACTGTTTATAGCCGCCGGACGGCATGGCGTTGACCCCATGCGCTTCTTTTGGGAACCAATCTTCAACGTCGAGCAAATCGGCCGGCGCACCCTGCACCCCTTCGGAAACTGACAGCATCGCCGCTAGCATACGACGATCTAGATCAGATAAGCTTTGGTCGGTTAAGACGGGTTGAAGGGCAGCGGCCAGCGAGATGTGCGGGTCATGGCCTTGGGCTTTTGCCGCTTGCGCGCGAGCAATGGCCTGGTTAATCGCCTGTGCCGCCGCGGTTAACCCACGCCAGGCGGCCTGCTCTAACTGCGAACGCTCCTGAGCTTGGCCATTTTCATAGACGTAACGATCATCATCCGGGGTGTAGAGTAGGGGAATGCCCAATGTTTGACACCACAGCGTCAACGGGTTGTCGTCGGCGCCATGAATCCACGATCCGCCCAGATCACAAGGGACACCAAGCGTTTCATCCGTCCAAATGCGGCCGCCCAACCGGTTGCGCGCTTCTAGGACAATCACTGGAAAGCCACTGTCATGCAACAGGCGCGCAGCAACCAACCCAGCCATACCCGCCCCGATCACGACGACGCGCGGCAAGAATTTATGCAACGGACTATCTACTTCATATAATGACCACTTGCGGGAAAAATTATCCATAAATCACCTGTCAATATTGCCATCGCGCCCAGCGGGCACCCGCCTGACCGGTGGGGCTCTTTCCTCCTGTCAGGCGTCGACCTGAGCTCTGCCGAAGGTCTCGATCCCTGGATCGTTATTTATTTGGAACCGCCTAAACTAGTCATGCGTGGCCCTGGCGATTAGAGCCATAACATTGTCGAACTAGCAGGGCGTGTGCTAAACTTGCTATTTAATCGCTGCTGCATATCGAGTATGGCTGGCGAACGTAACCAGTGTGCCATTGTAAAGGAGCAGCTTTGATCACATACCTTGACTCGACGACAGACGTGCACGAAGGCCACTTGCAAGGCTTCTTTCTGCATTGGGGCAATGCGCCTTCCCCTAACGCTTTATTACGCATCCTCAATGGCAGCGACCATATTGTGTTGGCGCGTGAAGCTGAAACGGGCATGATTGTTGGTTATATCACAGCCATTAGCGATGGTGTCTCGTGTGCGTATATTCCGCATTTGGAAGTTCGCGCCGATTGGCGTGGTCAGGGCATTGGCTCCGTGCTTGTGCAGCGTCTGTTGGCGCAATTACGCGATCTCTATATGATTGATCTGATGTGCGACGAGGAAGTCATCCCGTTTTATGAACGCGCTGGCTTTCAGCGCTATACTGGCATGCTCATTCGTCACTATGACCGGCAAGCTTGTGCGTAGCGAAGCAACCATAGTGATAACGCGCCCTATAAGAAATATTAACCGGTAGTTGATCAATTGTGATTATTGACAAGGCACGATTGTCATCATGTTAGATGGTAAGGCAGGGTTGGCAAATTTGCACAAGGTTTGGTTATGAAAATTGGTAACGACTAAGCCACCCCACCCTAACCCTCCCCTAGCAAGGGAGGGAACTGATGCGGGATAGACCAAGCAACTTCTTCTGTCCCATGACAGCCCCCTCCCTAAACTGGGGGAGGCTGGGGTGGGGTTAGTGGTTATGAAAATTGTTGCCTTTCCCGCTTTGCTTATCGCGTAATCTTTGCTAATATCTAACTGATTAGCGTATTATCCTGGCACAAAATCAAGTAAGCTGATCATACTCCGCACCTGCCTGTTCTTCGCCCGTGCACCAATGCTTGCCCACTAAAGCTTTAATGCCGCAGGTGTGAGGCAAACCAAGGAACTTTTTGTTAAGTAGGATAACATTCCTCAGAAAGGACACGATCATGGTTAAACGTGAAATTCTTAAAGCTAGCAATCAAGTGAAGCTCACCTTCATTCAACCTACCAATGGGTCGCAAACGCGTATGTCGGTTGTGGGCGATTTCAATCACTGGAATCCCAAGGCCAATCCTCTGATCAAGCGCAGTAATAACACGGCCAGCGCCAGTATAATCTTACCTGCTGGACAGCGCGTTCGCTTTCGTTATGTCACGGGGCAAGGCGCCTGGTTTAATGATGAGAAGGCCGATGCGTATGAACCAGGCGAGCACGGTGAGGAAAATTGCCTGGTGATTATCTAATCGACAAATTAAATAAACAGTGGACAAGTGAACCGGCGAGTGCATTGCACGCCGTCACGCAACCTGGCTGGCAAAGCCAACTGCAACGGCGTGCGCTGCACAGCGAGCCCTTACAACTTACCCAACCCAACCTAAACTAATCCGCCCGCGCGCTTTCTCCACGGTGACGATTTCGACTTTGATAATATCGCCCACCTGTAACAAGACGCCAAATGGGATCTGGCTGCGGTGTAATAGCCCATCCTGCTTGACGCCAATATCGACAAAGGCACCAAAATCGACCACGTTGCGCACGGTGCCGTCCAACTGGAGGCCGGGCAATAAATCATCCATTGAAAGCACGTCGCTGCGCAGAATGGGCACGGGCAGGTCGGCGCGTGGATCGCGGCCTAGGCGCACGAGCTGTTCGAAAATATCGTTTAATGTCGGAACGCCGGTTTCCAGTTCGGCGGCCAATTCACTAAGCGTCTGTTGCCCTTTGAGCGCGTTGAGCTTCGTCTCCCGATCAGTCATCGGGGCTTCCATGGTCACGTTGGCCCGTTTGAGCAACTGCTTCGCGCCCTTATAGCTTTCGGGGTGAATCGCGCTGGCGTCCAACGGTTCTGCACCGCCGCGAACTCGCAAAAAGCCTGCCGCCTGTTCAAACGCTTTGGGGCCTAACCCAGCGACATCGCGCAATGCTTTGCGGCTGATAAATGGCCCCTGTTCATTGCGGTGGGCCACAATCCGTTCGGCCAGTTTTGGTCCAATCCCCGCCACATAGGTCAAGAGCGCAGGTGAGGCAGTATTAGCATCCACGCCCACCAAATTGACCACACTTTCGACGACGCCGTCTAGGGCGCGCGCTAGTTCTTTTTGATCCACGTCATGTTGGTACAGGCCAATCCCAATCGCCTTCGGATCGATTTTGACCAACTCAGCCAGCGGGTCCTGAACCCGGCGCGCAATGGAGGCGGCGCTGCGTAAACTGACATCCAAATTGGGAAATTCTGCGCGCGCCAACGGGCTGGCGCTATAGACGCTGGCGCCTGCTTCGTTGACCATGAGATAGTGTAGGGTTGCGGGCGAGTTGCGAATCAATTCTGCCACCAGTTGTTCGGTTTCACGCGAGGCGGTGCCGTTGCCAATCGCAACTAAGGTGACGTCGTACCGTTTTACGAGCGCAGTCAGCGTCGCTAACGATTCTTGTTTCTGGTTTTGCGGCGGGTGTGGATAGATAGCGCCGGTCTCCAATACCTTGCCAGACGGATCAACGACAGCCACTTTGCAGCCCGTGCGATAACCGGGGTCCAGCGCTAAGACGGTGCGACCAGCCAGCGGCGGCTGCGTGAGCAAGGCGCGCAAATTCGAGCCAAAGACCCGAATCGCATGCGTTTCGGCCTGTTCGGTCAGTGTGCGCCGCACATCTCGTTCAATGGCGGGCAGCAAGAGCCGCGCCGCGGCATCGTCAATTGCCAGCGCCATGTGCGTGGCCAGCGGCGATTGTTGGTTGGTGGGAAAGACGGCGTCAATCGCACTGCGCCAGTCGCGCTCAGGTACATCAAATGCCACCCGTAGCACCTTTTGCGCTTCGCCGCGGTTGATCGCCAAAATCTGGTGCGGGCGCAACCGATCAACCCGGCTATTGTAATCATAGTAGAGTGCATAGACGCTGCGCTCGTCTTGGGCATCTTCAATCTTAACCGTGCGCGTTGTGGCAAAGCGTAATGCCTTTTCGCGCACCACGCGGCGCACTTCGGGGTGATCACTGATCGTTTCCGCCACGATATCACGCGCGCCAGTCAGGGCCTCATCGGTGGTAGGCACTTGTTCGTTGACAAAAGGCGCAGCCAGTTGTTCGAGCGTTGTGCGCAGGCGCGGCTGGGCCAGAATTTGGTCCGCAAGCGGTTGTAGGCCCAACTCACGCGCAATGCTGGCGCGTGTGCGGCGTTTGGGTCTGTATGGCTGGTAGAGGTCTTCCAGCGCGGTTAGGGTTTCGGCGGCGAGCAGTTGCGTTTGCAGTTCGGGCGTCAACTTACCCTGTTCTTCCAACGAGGCAACAATCGCTGCGCGCCGTTCGTCCACCTTGCGCAGCGTGTCTAACAATTCAATAATCGACCGCAATTGTTCTTCATCGAGCGTACCGGTTGCCTCTTTGCGGTAGCGGGCAATAAAAGGCAGCGTGTTGCCGGCATCGAGCAGTTCAATCGCGGCGGCAACTTGTGCTTGGCGGATATTTAACTGGGTGGCGATTTTTTGTGCGTAATTGATCATAGTCACTTTTTTGGTAGTGAAGCTTGGTAATGAGCAATTGCCCGTGGCGTTGTATACCAGATGTGTCCACGTTTAACCGCTTCAAGCTTGCCAGTGCGTGCCAACAAGCTTAGATATTCTTGACTGTAAGATGTTTCTTTGGATATTTCGCGTAGTGTAACAGTAGTGTCATCAGGTGGCGGTGGTGCAAGGTGTAGGCTAGAGGCTTCTAAATAAAGCGTCAAACTCCGTTCTACTGCGCGCCCCACAAAATTGACTACTGGCGCGGTCCTGCCTAGATCAGCCTGGGCTAAAACCCGATAATATTGTTGACGATTAGCTTTCAAAATAATCGTGGGCGGATAGCCATCGCGCATCAATAACAGATTCATGAGTAGGCGCGCCGTGCGTCCATTGCCGTCAATGAATGGATGAATGGCTACCAAGCGATGATGGGCTAGCGCAGCACGGACGATGGGATGCTCTGCCTGCGCCGTGTCATTAAGCCAGTCGCCCCATTCAAGCATGCTGCACTGGACTTCCCAAGCCTCGACTGGACGATAGTTTGTACCCGCAATGCGCACAAACACTTGGCGATATTGACCAGCGTTTTCATCATCAATATTTTTCAGGACAAACTGATGAATCTGACGAACATGCAGCGGTGTGATCGGCTCATCGTGCCCAACCAACGCTTCGACAAACTGGATCGCCTCCCGATGGTTGATGACCTCGAAATGTTCGCGCAGGCTCTTGCCGCCAATCGTTAGCCCTGTCTCTAAGATCAATTGCGTCTCGCGCAGCGTCAACGTGCTGCCCTCAATCGCATTCGAATGATAAATCCATTCAACCGTCATTTGCGTTTCAAGGCGGCGGACAGCTGCTTGTGACAAAGGGCGGCGTTGGTCGAGTTGTGCTTTCTTGGCGTCTAACCGTGCTTTTAAGCGTGATTCTAGCATAAAAAATCCCTCATTGGTATCGGCTCAGTCTGTTTATCTTATATCCGATACTAATGAGGCGTCAAATTCTTTGAACGGACGCGTCAATCTAATAAAGAAATCAGCTAACTCGCACCTCGTAGATGACTAAATAAGCAAGTTTTATCTGCTTTGTCAATTAGGATGACAGCGCACGGTTGTTAATCGGTAGACCACAGCGGAGCCGGCACGCCTATGGGCCGGACCATGCGCACGAGGCGTGCTGGCTCCGCCCTTGCGCGCAACCTTGCGCTGTCATATTAGTCAGTCTTCAACATATAATCCGCCATATTATTGACTAGTTGTTCACCGACCGCTTGGGGAAGCCAGGTAATCGCCATCCCCAGAATCATCAGGCGCGCCCCGACAGCATTGGTGGCTTCAGCATCAGTCAACACGAGCATGAGCGGGGCATCGGCATCCGTGCTCTGCGGGCCACGGCGCAAGACAATGACCGGCGCACTCACTTCGTCATTTACTTGCAAAGGCACAACCGGGGCTAAATCTGGCGGCATGGCAATCGGATCGGTCGGCAAATTGCGCACCAACGCAGGGATCGTTGCGTCCTTAACGACGACGGCATCGGCAATCACGGACGCGCGCTTGCTGCCGACCGCAAAAAAGGGCAGGCGGCTGCTCAGCAAAATGTGGCCCCCCTTGCCCAGATAGTCAGAGATCGACTGTAACTTGTCGGTGCCGATCCCACTGGAAGCATAGGCCGCATCGCTCCAAATGACCCACGTATATTTTGCCAGATCATCGCCTTTTGGCACGCCATCTTTGGCTGTCGTCCACAATTTTACTTGATTCCCGGCCTTGGTCAGCACCTGTAGGTAAAAATCAGCCTCGCTTGTCTCGCCCGATTTCGCTTCGGCATCGTCGTCAACCAGGAGGACTGCCGCTTTGCTAGACACGGGTGTCGAGATTTCCTTGGTCGACTCTGGGGTTTTCCCTGCGTCAATTTTCGGGGTCGGCGTTGCCACGTCGGTGGAACGTCCCTTTTCTGGCGTTGCACCCTTCAGGGGGACCACTGGGCAAATCGCCAAATCGCGTCGCATGATGCAATCTTTGAGATCATTTTCTAGCAAGCGCGTAATGCCGGCTTGGACGCTTTGTGCATCCATGCCCAAGATGGCCACCATCCGTTGCCTGGACGCTCGTTGGCGTTGAACAATCAGCAAAGTTTGTTCAGCCACCAGCCGTAAACCATCATTCGTTTGCAGGAAGAAAGAGATTGTTGGGGTGGGCGTCGGCCTCGGCGTTGCGCTGGCCGTTACCGTGGTCACAGTGCCCGTTGCGCTCAACGTCGGCGTTGTGGTGACCGTCTTGGCTATGGTGGCGGAGGCCGTGGCAAAATACTGCAAATTGCGCGGTACTTCCAATGTCATCACTGGCGTTGTGATTGGCGTGCCCGTCGCATCCGAGCGCGTCGGGCTGATGGCCGGCGTCGGCGTTGCGGTATCTGTGGGAAGATCGGGTGCGCTCACGGTTGCCGTCACCGTTGCTGTTGACAACGTTTGTGCTGGGGTCGGCGCTGCCGTATTGGCGGGCAGATTGGGCGCGCTTACCGTCGCTGTCATGGTTGCTGTTGCGAACATTGGCGGTTCTGGGGTCATCGTCGCGGTGGCCGTTTTGACGGGCGTTGTGGTGGCTGGTTCAGGAGTGGCGGTTGGTATAATCACTTCCTTGACCAACGTAATCCCCAGATCGTGTAACAGCGTTGTCGCTTTGTCGGCGGCCGTATAATCGGCAAGGTAGATCAGATCGCTGGGGGTGGTAGCCGTGCGCGTGCCCGAAACGTCTGCAGTTGCAGCTAGCGTGGCGGATGCTGTGCCGGTGGACGCCTGCGTCATGGTCAGGAATT
>JBBREZ010000108.1:0-16375 GCA_038225095.1 Caldilineales bacterium | reverse complement strand
TTTGTTTTATCTAGGCCAATGGCTAATATGCTGATCAGACTAGCCAGGTTGAGGGTGATGGTTATTTTGTGCTAACTTGGTCTATTACAATTGAAAATTGCGGCCGTTATCAACTACAGCTTTTTGGCTATAATTGTTCACGTAGCCCATTAGTTTATTATGTAACTTTTTCCAGCCGGCGCTACGGAGAATTTCCGCCAATTTTTCTCGGCTTTCCACGGCGCCCATGGTCAACATCTGTGGGCCTTCGCCGTACATTGTATACAAAACTTCGCTGGGTTCAATCCCAAGCTGCATCAATCTGGGGGCGAACTCGCGTACGACAAATTCAGAAAAATCTTGTTCGCGGCCCATTTTGATATCCCATTGCATCAGCAACCTAACCATAGCGATTGATTAAACCCTTTCTTGCCCTAAGATAGATTTTTCTCGGTGGGAGGAAAATGCTGGTCGCTTATCGGCGTGAAATATGCCAAAGTAATTGAACGCATGCCGCCTTATTCATCGAGCCAGTATTGTATACCTGTGACGATAGGGCAAACATGGCAGAAGATCGGGCTATCCTTGCCAGGGGAAAGTGCCACTTTTGCATAACCTTAGCCTACAAAATGCTACTTTCCAACAACCAAGAGTATAATTAAGCGTATGTCACAATACCAGAAGCACATTAGAAATGCAACTTTCTACAGGATAAACCTCGTTGCTCTTTGTGGCCTGTTGCTTGGGTTGTTGCTCAGCCATCCCGTACAGGCCAAGAGTTCGCCTGTTCGCCCGCCGTCGCTGGTTGTCCAGGCTACCTCGGCTCAAGTCAGCACCAGCTACTTTCGTCAGCTCGTGATCTTGCCGGTCGAGTCGACAACGGTAACCTTACAAACCCACACGGTAGATTTTCGACTGAATTATGAAAATGCTGCTTTGACGCTGAACTTGGATGCGCTCTATCGGCTCAAAAACTCGGGTGCTTCACCGCTTATTATACCGCTGAAGGTGACGCCAACCCAGCCTGATGCCCAAGCCGCCTTGCCCGATAATGTACGTTTGCTCATTGGCGATCAACCGCTGCCTTTAGCGCCCGCTGGGCAGGCCGGGTACACGACTCAGGTGCAGATCGCACCGGGCAGTAGTGTCGATTTACATTTAAGTTATGTGATCACCATCGATAATATACCATTGCCTACCATCGATTATCCACTCGATTGGCTTGCCCAATGGTCTACGGACGCACAGAATGGCGCGAGTTTACGGATTAGTATCATACCCGCCCCATCGATCAACCCTGATAGCTGGCTGCCCCCAACACCCGTTGAGTGGCGTTATACACAACCGGCCGATGGCGCACAAATGGGCATCAAGTGGCTGTATGATGGGCAAGTGCCCGACCAGCCGATTCGCTTTCGCATCATTCATCCTGTGCGCTGGCAAGCATTGCAAGCGGCTCAACTGGCTGCTAAACCCGGTGCGGCGCCGGCGGCGTTTAGGCAACTAGGCGAATTGATGCGTCAATTCTATGTGGATATACCCGCCACCAGTGACAATAGTTTCGTACGCGATCGTTTTTACGCCCAGGCATTGGCGGCTTATTCGGCTGGGCTCGAGCAAGCTGGCAGCACAGGCGCGCCGCAGGATCTGGCTGAATTGCACACCGGCCTGGCCACACTCTATCGCAATCGCACCATCGCTGCCGATGGCAAAGTTGACGTTGCGTATGTGGCCTTGATGGCAAAAGAAGCCGAGTTGGCGCTGAAAAGTTTGCCAGCAAGCAGCGATCAAGCCGCAACGGATCGGCGGCGCGAATTGTTGCAATGGCAGACCGAAGGCTTGACCACCCAACTGGCTGCCGCGCGGCAACGGCGCGCTTGGGGTGAGGCCCTGCGCATTGTCGATGAATTGGCAACCTTGCCACCCGGCGTGGCTAGCACAGGGTCGCTAAGCGAGACCCGTCGCTCCATTACGGTGCAACAGGCCCTAGAATTCTTAGAACAGGATAATCATGCGGCTGCCGTTGCGCTGGCCGGTGACGAAATCAGCGATCCAACGTTATTGCCGCCCTCTGAATCGCGCGCGCTCTTTGCGCATTGGCACATGACGACGACGATCGCGTTGAAAGAAACCCGCATCGAAGTGACTGCCCTGCCTCTGCCGGATCGCCAAGCCCAGGCCCTCAAGGCAATCCAGACGTTGATCAACTTATGGAAAATGAGTGAAACTTCTGGACAGAATTCTACGTTTGCACTAGCAGAAGGCACAGCGCCAGCTAACGCTGGGGAACCATTACGCCTGCTCATCACGTTGCCTGCAGCGACCACACCGGCATCTACGGCGCAAACCATGCCGCCCGATGCCAATTGGTCACTGCTCCGAGCCTTACTGCTGCAAATTGCGCCGCACGTTGCACAAGAATCCTACTGGTTACGTCAGCGGGTGGCGTTGAATCAGTCGCTTGATTTGCGTACGGCTGGCGATCAATGGGATGCAATGGCGAGCAATCTGGAACGTGAAGCGACGCAATTCGAGCAACAAAGTGCGGCGATGAATGGGGCAGATAGTACGAAGGCCGAAAATGCGTTGCGACTACGCATTCAATCGGCTAATTACCGCAACGCGGGCCAGGAGTGGCGCAATTTGGCGCATAACAGTTGGGTGATGACAACGTTAGCGGCGCCAGCGGGTTTGCAGACAATTTCGCGTTCCTGGTTGGTCACTGCAGTAACACCGGCCCAGGTGCTCACCTTACAGAGTGAAGCGCTTAATGTCGGTCGGTTGATGGCTGGATTGGTCAGCGTGCTGATTTGCCTGTTTTTATTGGCCGGCACGCTTTGGTGGCTGCTTTAATGGCGCGCTGTACGTCTGCCATATGGATCTGGCCAGACGTTAAACGAGTGGCCGAGCATTGAGAATGATAATATCTGTTCAGCCCTTTTGTAGACAGGTAGACACGGGCATACTTCATGTCTACCTGTCTACCTGTCTACACTTGATGCACCGTTCTGTTCCCCTGTTGGGGTTTGTTTTTTCAGAAGAGATTTAAATTTATGACCACTATTGCTTCTTCAAACAATTACACAAATTCAACCTATCCAAATCGCTATGTAGACAACGTATACTTTCAAGATGGCATGCTACTCACCGGCATTCTGGCTGCCTTGCTCTACTTGATCCTGGGCACCGCCTTGGATGCGGCTGGCCACGTGCCCAGTATGGCGCTGCTGCTGCCGGTGACGCTGGGCGCGATTGCGATGGGCATTTTAATGTCATATAGCCGGTTTGACGGCTTCTTTGCGCTGTCGCATAGCATGTTCACCGGGCTGGCCTGGATTCTTTATTTGATGAGCGGCATGGTGAAGACGCAAGAGATCAACTCATTTCTCCATTATGGTGTGCCCACGACGCAGGCGAAAATTTACTTTGTGCTCTATCGGCTGCTCACCTGGGTCGATGCTGCCTGGAAAAATGAAGCCAGCAATGACAATTACATGTTTATTTTTGAGATCAGTTTCCTGGTCTGGTGGTTGACTTATTTGGGCATATGGGCGATCTTTCGGTACGGCTATACCTGGCGCGCGGTTGTGCCCGCCGGCTTGATCCTCGTGATCAACACCTATTATGCGCCCAATTCCACCCTCGGCTTTCTGATCGTTTTCACCTTGCTGGCGCTAATGTTGCTGGTGCGCACGAATTTGGCAGAACAGCAGGTGCGGTGGCGCGAAGAGAATATCTATTTCAGCCAAGATATTACGTTTGATTTTCTGCGTACAGGCCTGCTCTACAGTATCGTTGTGCTGGCACTAGCCTGGCTGATACCGGCGGTGGGGCGCAATCCACAAATCACCCACGTCATGGAACCACTATCAGATGGTTGGACCCAAATGCAGGAACGAATTGGTAAGTCGTACGAGGGTCTAAGTCATCCGAAACGGCTGACTGGTTCGAGTTTTGGCAAGAATCTTCAATTGGGCGGACGCCGCAATGTGGGCAGCGATCTTGTTTTTACCGTGTCTGCACCCATCGGCCGTTACTGGCGCGCCGTTGTGTTTGACACCTTCGATGGTCGTCAGTGGTCGAATACCGCACAAGATGAGGTGAAATACGACGCCAACGCAGCTTTGCCAGCCGCCACTTGGAATTTGCGTTCACCCATTACCCAAACGATCAAACTCTTTGAACCCACCGGCAACGTAATCTTTGGCGCGCCCGATATTCGCCAAGTCAATGTGTCGGTTACGACACTCGTGCGATCCAAACCAGCCAGCGCTGCGGCAACGCCTGATCCCAACCAGCCAGCGGCCCAGACCGCTGAATTAACCTTTGTTCATTCGCGTCAGCCACTAGAGGTGGGCGATCAATACACCGTTGTCAGCCAGTATACGGCGGTGACGGAAAAGGCATTAGAAAGTGCTGGCACCGACTACCCCGCCGAGATTCAGAAAATTTATACGCAATTGCCAGAAAATTACTCGCCCAAAGTCAAACAAGCAGCGCATGAGTTGACCACGGGTTTTACTACGCCTTACGACAAGGCGAAAGCCGTTGAGAGCTATCTGCGGAGCAACATTCCCTATAGTGACACTATCGAAGCTCCACCGGCCAACGTTGACCCGATGGAATATTTCTTGTTTGCTATCAAAAGGGGTTATTGCGACTATTATGCGACGGCGATGGCGGTGATGTTGCGCAGTGTTGGCATTCCGGCCCGCACCGCAAGCGGCTACGCTCAAGGCAATTATGACAAGGATACGAGTGTCTATGCCGTCAGCGAACAGGATGCTCACACCTGGGTGGAAGTCTATTTTCCGACCTACGGCTGGATTGAGTTTGAACCGACGGCTTCGAAAAGTGAATTGAAACGTCCAACTGGCACTGAGGAAGCGGAGAAAGCGGCGCAGCTACAAAATGCGGCGGGTACGCCCGGTGCCGCGGACCAACAGCAACAGAATCAAGACTTAAATCATAATCCTGAGCAGGGTGCGGCGAATATGGCCGCCGGTGAAGGCGGCACGACCCTGGGCGGCCAGCCGTGGTGGTTATGGGCGATCTTAACCCCGCTGCTACTGGTGTTGGGCGTATGGGGTTTGCGGCGCAGTCAAATTTTGGGCCCGGTCAGTTTTACGCCAGAAATGCCACCAATTGTCTATGATCGCATGGCGCGCTGGGGCGAGCGCCTGGGCTTGCGTCCTGTGCTGAGCGATACGCCCTATGAACATGCGAATCACTTCAGTCGCTTATTGCCAGAAGGTAGAGCGTTGATCCAACGCATTACTGAGGTTTATGTGCGCTATTGCTTTAGCCCACAAAAAGTAGAGACAGCATGGGCGGAAGGCGCGGCGGGTCTTGACAATGCCGAGTTAACAGAATCGTGGCAGCAGCTCCATCCGCTGCTTTGGCGCTCTTGGGTGCGCAAATTAATCAGACGCTTCGTGCCGCGCAAAGCAAGCCCGTTTGTGTTAAGGGACAAATAATGAAGTTCAGTTGACCTTGGTGATAGTGGCCCAGAGCAGCGCGGAATGGGATTCAATGTCAATTAAGCCCATGCGTGAATCGGCAATCATAAATTGCCGATTTACGCATGACGATTTACGATTGCATCGGCTTGAGCAAGACAACCTGGGTCTCTTCTGGCAGGCCACTTTTGGTTATTTTAAATATTTCTTGGGGCTCGGATGCGGTAGCGCCGAATTCCTTCAGAAATTTCTCAATGGTTTCCAAACTGGAGGCAAATTGCGACGCCAGGCCAGGTTGTTGATAGTGCATCGGAATCACAATTTTGGGGTCAAACAAGCCAATCACTTCAACGGCATGCGTCGGGTCGAGCGTTGCGCCACCGCCAATCGGCACGAACAAGATATCAACTTCGCTTAGATTCAATTCTTCGATTTCACTCTGGGTTGGCAATTCGCCGATGTCACCTAAGTGTCCCACCGTAATATCGCCAAACTCAAAGAAGAAGACGACATTTCGCTCGGCTGTGCTGTGCGCCTGTTTGCGATGATATGTTGTGGCGCCCGTAATAAAAATATTATTAACTTCGTATTCACCAGGCCCGCGTAGCACGCGCGCTTCGCCCTGCACAAGGTTAGCGGCATTGTGGCCAGGCTGGTCATGGCTGACGGTGATGATGTCGGCGCGCGTTTTAGGCAAGGTCAGACCAACAGATTTGTCGTACGGGTCACAGATGACCGTTGCGCCATTTTCGCGGATTCGAAAACAGGACAGGCCATACCAGGTTATATCCATGGAAAACTCCTTCATTCAGATTCGGAACATATGTTTCAATTCAATTATACCGCAGTTCGCGTGACAAGAGAAACTTGCTGGCTCATCAGCCGAAAGTGCACTGGAATAACTTACACTTATCCAATTAGGCGTAGGGAGTGGCGATGGTTGCCCTGTAATCCCCACTCTCTACGCGCCGAAATGGACAACTTATTTAATCATCATCCTTAGCGAGCCTTTTGCCTGTGCAAGCTCGCACTCCATGTAGTCTACTTGTAGCTTACAGCTTGATTACCAATCTATAACGCCTGCCCCATGTGGTTGCACGTCATGCAGGCTGGTGATATGATAGCGGAAGCTTAGTTTGCAATCGAGCGTAGTGCGTGGTGCCTATACTTTGACGCCTACATGGAATCACTGACAACGTCCCCCAACTATGCTTATGGCCAATGCCGGGATCCCAGTCTATCCGGCCGATAATTTAGTTTATGGATTCAGTATCAATTGTAAAGGAGTTTATCTATGCAACGTGAGGATGTTCGCAAAACCGTGACCGCCCAATTTTATCAATCACTTTCGGAAAGTGGTGTGCAAATTACGGCGCTGCCCCAAAATCAACTTCAGGCGGTTGTCAATGCCTTAGCCGACGGTGTTTTTGCGGCGTTAGCGGCTGTGGATGCCGCACATGATACAGCGCTCGGCAACAACATTGCTGGCGCGCCGCGTGGGATGAGCCCACAGGGTACTGTGCCGGACACCACCCCCCATGTAGAGCAATTGCTCTGGCGTGGACGGCCCTATTTGACGCTGGGCACGGTATACGAATTGACCACCCAACGTTTACGGGTCTTAAAAGGTCTGTTGACCAACAATGTCGATGAAATTGAACTAATTCGCGTGCACGACACCGAAGTCAAACAACATGTCGGGGAACGCATCTTGAATGTGGGTGATATCATCATCTTTGCTGATGACACTACTTCGCCAGAACTGGTGCTAGATAATGTGCAAAACCCAATTGAAGTGCGCGAAATGATTCGCAAAGCCGTGTTAGAGGAACGCGCACGCCGCGGCCTGACCTATCGCGAAGTCATGCGCTAGTGTATGCGCCAATGCCCACATCATCGTTTGACCTTGAGACCGTAATCGCCGTTGCGCAGCGCGCTGGTCAGTTGGTGTTACAATTGCACCGTGACGGGCTGCGCAACGTGCGTGGTAAATCCAATGCCGGCGATTTGGTGACCGAGGCCGATCTGGCCAGCGAAGCTTTGATTCGCGAGGCCTTGTATAGTGCTTATCCTACCGTCGGGTTTTGGGGTGAGGAGAGCAATCAGCCGCCACAGGAAGAGTTCTTCTGGGTGGTTGATCCGATTGATGGCACGGTGAACTATGCCAACGGCCTGGCCTTTTATGCCGTCAATATTGGCTTGCATCAGGGTGAAACCGGGTTGCTTGGTGTAACGGTGCAACCGTCCACCGGCCACGTCTTCTGGGCCAAACGTGGCGAAGGCGCGTATACGCGCATGCCCGACGGTCAACAGACGCGCCTGCACGTGAATCAGTTGGATCGGTTGACAAGTGCGCTGCTCACGACCGGTTTTCCCTACCACCGCGCCGAGTCGCCCGATAATAATAGTGCGGAGTTCAACTACTTCCTGACCCGTACGCATGGTGTGCGTTGTATGGGCTCGGCTGCACTCGATTTTGTCAATGTCGCCAGCGGGGCGTTTGCGGCCTTCTGGGAAGGCTGGTTGAATCCTTGGGATGTCGCACCCGGCGCGCTCCTGCTCCACGAAGCTGGTGGCCTGATTACAGATTACAACGGTCAGCCGTGGCGCCTGACCAGCGGTAGCGTGGTCGCAAGCAATGGACAACCTAACCTGCATCGCGAGTTGCTGGAAGGCATTCAACAGGCAAGGGCTGGGTTGACGGAGTCGCGTTTACCTGCCACCCTTTGATCGTGCTTCCAAATTTTAACGTAAAGTGAATTTCCGCCTAAAGCGTTTCAGCAGCGCTTTAGGCGGAAATATTTTCATCCGCTTCCGGCCTGCAAACACGCCGCCAAACTTACAAGATTAAGGACCTTTATGGCGTTAACCGCAACCATTTACAACCTACTGATCGAATTAGCCGATGTCGACCGCGGCGTGTATGAAACCCTAGATTTGCGAGTGGCGCGCCAGCCATCCGAAGCGGCTGAATATATGCTGATGCGCGTGCTCGCCTACTGTTTGGAGTACACCGAAGGTATTGCGTTTACACAAGGCGTTGCGGCTGGGGACGAACCAGCCGTTTTGGTGCGCGATCTAACCGGTAAGCTGACAGCCTGGATCGAAGTGGGCCTGCCCGATGCTGAACGGCTTCATCGCGGCAGCAAACTAGCCGGGCGGGCGGCCGTCTACACCCATCGCGATGTCGGGCAGCTGCTGGGGCAATTAGCGGGCAAGAAGATCTATCGGGTCGAGGCGATCCCCATCTACGCGTTCGAACGCCACTTTGTCGATGAATTGGCTGGCCTGATTGAGCGGCGCACGTCGTTGAGCCTCTCGGTCATCGAGCGCCAACTTTACGTTTCGGTTGGTACGCGGACGCTTAGCAGTGCCATCGTGGAGCACCGCATTGAGGGTTGACGGTGAATGAATTCACCGCCTGCTATACAAAACGTGTTAAAACACGTTACGTCTAGGCATCCACCATTGGGCACAGTGGCTTTTTATTTCACCAACGCCACTTCTAACGCATCCCACAAGGTGCGGACACCGATTACCTCGATCTCTTTGGGCAAACTATCACCACCCTTCCGTGTGACCGCACTGCGCGGCACCAGGGCGCGCGCAAAGCCAAGCTCGGCCGCTTCGTGCAAGCGGCGCGGCAACTGACCTACGCTGCGCAATTCACCACTCAACCCCACTTCGCCCATAATCGCCAAATCGGCGCAGACTGGCTTGTTGCGATAACTGCTGGCAATCGCTACTGCCACGGCCAAATCAGCCGCGGGTTCGTCAACGCGCATACCACCCACAATGTTGACAAAAATATCCTGGTCGCTTAAGTCCATGCCGACGCGCTTGCTCAGGACGGCCGTGAGCAGCAAGAGCCGGTTCATATCGACGCCATTGCCCGTGCGGCGGGGCTGGCTAAAGGCGGTGTGACTGCTCAACGCTTGCACCTCTACCAAGAGCGGCCGCGTGCCTTCCATCGAAACCGCAATCGCGCTGCCCGACGCATTGGGCAGCCGTTCGGCTAGGAACAATTCAGACGGGTTCAGCACTTCCTTCATGCCGCTTTCGTCCATTTCAAAAATGCCCACCTCGTTGGTGCTGCCAAAACGATTCTTGACGGAACGCAACAGGCGAAAAGCATGAAACCGTTCGCCTTCTAATTGCAAGACCACGTCTACCATGTGTTCCAACACGCGCGGCCCAGCGATTGTGCCTTCTTTCGTGACATGGCCGACCAGAAAGATCGGAATATTGTACTGTTTACCGGCGCGCAAGAGGGCGGCGGCGCAATCGCGTACTTGGCTGACAGTGCCAGCGGCGCTGGTGCTGGAGCCGCTGTAGATCGCCTGAATCGAATCCACGATTACCAGCATCGGCTTCATATTTTCGATCTGGTCGAGAATATGCTCGACTTCGATTTCGGATAAAATAAAGAGACGTTCCTCTTTAATGCCCAGACGCGCCGCCCGCCGCCCGATTTGATGGACGCTCTCTTCGGCGCTGATATAGAGCACTGGCCCATAATTTTTGGCAACGTCCGCCGTCATCTGTAACAGCAATGTGCTCTTGCCAATTCCCGGATCGCCACCGACTAACACGCAGCCGCCTGGCACAATCCCGCCCCCCAGGACGCGATTCAGTTCGACCATTTTCAAGGGCAGTCGCGCCATGCTTTCCTTGGGAATGTTTGGCAGCGCTACCGGGTGCGACCCAGTGACGCCTAAGGGCATTGGCGTGCGGCTCTTATCGGGCGCGCGTACAACGACCTCTTCGAGCGTGTTCCACTCACCGCATTCTGGGCATTTTCCCATCCATTTCATCTGGATGCCAGCACAGGCCGAGCAAACATATTGTGATTTTGTTTTGGACATGGTTATGTACTCACGTTACGCACGGTGACGTAGGAGGGGTCAGCCGCTCCACCAGAGGGGTCAACCAGCGCTTATGCTGCGGCTGACCCCTCCTACACTGGTATTGCGTAACATCATTTATATATACTCGAATTGAAATAGAACGTTTGTGCGAGTATTATAGCCTGAAAGCGAGAAATTTTCAAGCATAAAGAACCTATAGTCGTAGATAAGCGGCAGACACCCAACCCACTTGGCCACTCAGCAACCGCACCTGTAGCCAGTCACCGGCGGCGTTCTTGCTAATGATCTGTACGTGTTCACCCTGGTTTAATTTAGCCATCACCGTGGCATTGGCATTGGGCGCAGTACGGACATTCAAGCGATCTTCACTGACCACGGCGTCCTGTCCTCTAAGATCTGTCGTTGTGATGGTCATTGTATTAGCTACCGCCGACACTGACGTAGCGATGAGCGGCTGCATATCCTGCGCAAGCAACGTTGCGATCAGACCCGGTCCGGTGGCCGTTTGCACGACGATCAGATCATTAGCGCCAAAGAGCAACAATTGTCCAGCCAACACCCAGCCGGCGACCCCGTCATTGGTGTACACTGCTACATAGCGCTGATCCGCCGACTTGCCGGTGATGGTTACTGTGGCGCCACTTGGCAAATTGACCAACGCGCGTCCGCCCGGGCGTTCGACCAAAACTGCGCCACCCGTTGCAATCCCAAGCGCACTGGGTGGCTGCTCTAGCGTCGATAAAGCGAACCGGTGGGGCGTTTGCGTCAACATAACGGGCTGTGTGATTGTGATTGACGCGGCCTGTGCTAGCGGCATAATCGGGGCCACGGTAATGGTGATCGATTGCGGCGTAGATAAAGTAAAATTGGAGGATTTTCCGTAGACGGGGGCCGGTTGCGCCGGTCGCACGATACTAGCTGGCACCGGCGTCGGTGTTACGCGTTCGCCACCACACGCCGTCAGCAACAAAATTAGTCCAACATAGGACGCGGATAAACGCAGATAAATGCGGATTTTCATACTACGCCTTTATGCCCTTTTGGTTTTTGCATTTACTCATACCGTAGCGCATCAATTGGATTCAAGCGGCTGGCGCGGTACGCTGGGTAGATGCCGAACAAAAGGCCAACCGCCATCGAAAACAAAAAGGCAATCAAGATCGCGTCCAGCCCCACCACGGCTTGAAAGCTGTTAAAGGCCAGCGTAACCGCTTTGGCGCCGCCCACCCCCAGGCTGATGCCAATCACACCGCCTAGGAGTGACAGGGTCACCGCTTCGACCAAAAATTGTAATAAGACATCGCTGCGTTTGGCGCCAACAGCCTTGCGCAGACCGATTTCGCGCGTGCGCTCTGTCACGCTGACCAGCATAATATTCATGATGCCGATACCGCCAACCAGCAAACTAATGCCCGCAATTGCCCCCAAAAAAATTGTTAGCACATTCAGCACCCCGCCGACCACCGATATCAAGTCATTCTGGCTGATAATGCTGAAGTCATCGCCGCTCAAATAAGAAATTTTTCGGCGCTCGCGCATGATGGTGGTGATCTCGTTGCTAGCGCTCGCCGTGCGGTCTTCGCTCACCACCGAGGCATAGATCACATTCACTTGATAATCGCCACTCACGGTTTTTTGTTTAAAGAGGCGATCTTGCGCCGTCGTCAGCGGAATAAAAATGGCTTGATCTTGGTTGCCGCCTAATCCGCCACCCTTTTTTGCCATCACGCCGATCACACGAAAGGGTAGATTATTCACTTGCACCGTTTGATCCAGTGGGTATTCGTTGGCATTGAAAAGCTTCGTATAGGCATCAGAGCCTAAGACCACAACCCGGGCATGCTGGTCAAAATCTGCTTGTGAAAAAAAATCACCTTGGCTCATATCCCAGTTGATCACAGTGCGATAGCTTGGTAGGGTCGCATGTACATCGATTTGTGTATCTTTTTTACCGCGCGCGAGCGTGGCGCGCGAAGAAAATTCCGCCGATACGGCCTTCACATCGGGCACGCGCGATTGATCTCCGATAGCTTGCAAATCGCCCAACGTCAATAGTTTGACATTCGCCCGCTCCTGCGGTGGGCCATCTTCCAACTGTCCAGGCGCAATAAAAAGCAAGTTGCTGCCTAAACCGGCAAACTGGTCGGTAACATACTTTTGCGCCCCGCGCCCAATCGACATCAACGCGATCACAGAACCTACGCCGATAATAATGCCGAGCATGGTCAATACGCTGCGCAACTTATTCGCCGCCAAGGCGCGCATGGCGATCCGAATCGATTCGATTAATTTCATGGTCAGTTCTCTGCCGCTATAAAATGATTATGGCTCATCAGTACCATTGCTCCCGCAAGCTCATATTGTCTAACTGAACTTACCTTTCCACTGCTTGCGCACTGCCAGTCGGTGGTGTACGGCGTTCGTCACGGGCAATTAAGCCATCGCGGAAGTGGATCACACGCCTACAATATTCAGCCGTTTCTGGATTATGCGTGACAAAGACAATCGTGATGCCCTGTTCTTGGTTCAGTCGTTGAAAAAGCTCCATAATTTCGACACTGGTTTTCGTGTCTAAGTTGCCGGTCGGTTCATCGGCCAGGATCATCGCCGGGTGATTGCCCAGCGCGCGCGCAATCGCCACGCGCTGCTGTTGGCCACCCGACAATTCGTTGGGCTTGTGGTCGAGCCGATCCCCTAATCCCACCAACTTTAACACTTCTTCGGCCCGTTGACGCCGTTGGCGACCGCTAACGCCACCGTAAATCAACGGCAATTCTACATTGGCCAGCGCCGTGGTGCGTGGTAATAAATTAAAGCTCTGAAAGACAAAACCAATTTTGCGGCAACGAATGGCAGCCAGTTCGTCATCATTTAGCTTGCTGACATCGACGCCATCCAGATAATATGTCCCATCGCTTGGCACATCCAGACAGCCGATCATGTTCATCAACGTCGATTTACCGCTGCCACTCGGCCCCATAATCGCCACCATCTCACCGCGCCAGATGTCGAGGTCAATGCCCCGTAGGGCTCGCACTTCCAACTCCCCCATCTGATAGAATTTAGTCAACTGGCGCACAGAAATGACCGTGTTTTGGGCCGGCGCGGAACCATCGTCTGGCTGTTGCATCATTTGTTTCTGCATTCTTTGCATTGAAGCCTTTAATCAGCCACCGAATAGGGCGCCGCGCAGTTTTTCTGCATCACTGATCGAAATCAAGCCCACCTGATCTTTATCACTCAAGCCCGCGACAATCTGGCTATCAGTCTCGTTGCGTAAACCGAGCTCGACTTCCTGCAAAACAGGCGCGCCATTGACCATTTTATAGACCACCGCTTGCTTGGTTTGGCGGTCAATCTGAATAAAGCGGTTGGGCACCAGGACGACATGATCAACCTGGGCGGTGGTAATGACGGCAGCAGCGCTCATCCCAGCGCGCAAAGCGGCGTCAGTCGGGTTGGGCACAATCGTAATTTCGTAGGCGATTACGCCATTCACATTACTGGCGGTTGGCGAAATCTGAGTCACTTTCCCCGTAATGTGTGCATCCGGCAACGCATCAAGCGTCAGGCTCACTGGCTGTCCCACCTGAACTTGGCGCACATCAATTTCATCGACCAATACTTTCATACTAAAGCTCTGAAGATTGGTCAACACCATCGCGGGCAGCGTATTGGCCGGTAATTCACCCTGCCGAATATTCACCTGGCTGATAACCCCTTCCAATGGGGCTACAAGTTGGGCATTCGCCTGGCTATTTTCGGCCTGTAACTGGCTCAACTGGGCTTGGCGCACCTGTGCCCGTGCGATGGCAAGGTCTTCCTTTTTAGGGCCTTCAACCAGCGTTTGTAAGTTATTATGGGCTGTCACCACGTTGCTTTGCGCTTGACGCAAACCGACTTGGGCTTGGGCAATCTGATTCAGCGCCGCCGCCACCTGGGCTTGATCCGGGCCCCGCTCGGTGAGCGCCGCCTGGGCGCGGGCCACCTCAAGCGCCACCGTTGCTTGCTCTAATTGCGCTGATTGGGGCAACTCGCCAATATTCGGCAAACTTTTAACTTGATTGTAGGCTTGCTGCGCCTGTTTTACATTCGCTTCGGCCTGACGCACCTGAGCTACATTGACCGTTTTTTGGTTTTCTGAAGTGCCCACATATAACTGGCGATAACTGGCTTGTGCGCTGTTAAGCGTTGCTTCGGCGCCAGCTACGCCCACTTGCGCCAACTCCACGGCTGCCTGCGCTGCGACCAAATCATTCTGAGCCGGCGGTGTTTCCAGTTTGGCAAGCTGCGCTTGGCTAATTTCAAGGCTGACCTTGGCTTGCGCTAAAGCCAAGGTCAGATCGGTTGTTTCTAGCTGAGCCAATAATTGACCTTGTTTCACCGGCTGGCCAGCGGTAACCAGCACTTTATCGATGCGACCGCTTGTGCGAAAAGTCAGCGAGGTCTGCGATTCTGGCTGAATATTCCCGGTGGCGTTCACCGTGCTGGCAATTTTGTCGCGCCGTACATGAATTGTCTCGTAGGTGGGCTTTTGGGCGGCCTGACGCGGCAGCCAATAGCGCTGATAGCCAAACCAACCAATGGCACTGAGCAGAATTAATAGGACGAAAAAGACCAAAAATCTACGCATGTCTCTTTGTTTTCCAGGCTTTTAACGTGATCTAGCAACCGTATGTGGAGTTTATGTAACAAATATTGTTTGCAGCAAAGATTATAATCTATTCAACAAGGTTAGATGGTAAGTCTGCTCCTGTTGCCTACGAATCGTCATCTTTTGTGAATGTATACGTAAAATAGATGACTGAGTTGCTCACTTTTGCGGCATGTAATCGATTACCAATCAATAAAAGACAGCGTGGCAAACAAAGGTGAGTACTTTATCTGAGTTTGCCACGCTGTCTTTTACTGGCTACGTTCTGCTGACTTACTGCCACCCACCTAAGTCAGATTTTACTGGGCGGCGCCTACCTCGAAGCCAGCCAGATTTTCGAGCGCCTTGACCAGTGCATGGTTGCCTTCGCTGCCTAAACCCTTTGCTTCTAGTGTGCGGTATAAATTGAAGATTAAGCTGGTGGCTGGCACCGGCACGCCTAACTCATCGGCTGCATCAAGCACCAGGCGTAGATCTTTCTGTTGCAGATCAATTGTAAAACCAGGCCGCCAGTCGCGCCGGATAATCTGCGGCGCTCGATTGGTGAACATCCAACTGCCGGCCGCACCTTGACTAATGGCGTCAAAGGTTTTTTGTAGATCGACCCCGCCTGCCTGCGCCAGCAGCAACGCCTCGCACATAGCCAGACAATTGCCCACGACTAACACCTGATTGACCAGTTTGACGGTCTGGCCAGCGCCGTTTTCACCAATGTGAGTGATGGTCTTGCCCATTGCCTTGAAAACTGGCATGGCGCGTTCTACATCTTCCGGTGCACCGCCAATCATGATCGTCAGTGTGCCTTTCGCCGCACCCTCGCTCCCGCCGCTGATCGGGGCGTCCAACATGTGAATACCTTTGGCGGCCAATTGTTCCGCAATCGCGCGGGTGGCTTGCGGGCTGATCGTGCTGCAATCGATCACCAGGGAACCCGCTTTTGCGCCATGAATCACGCCATTCTCGCCCAGGATCACGGCTTCCACGTCGGGTGTATCGCTGACGCACGTCACGATGATGTCACATTGCGCGGCGACATCGGCTGGGCTTTTACCCGCCTGCGCACCTTCGGATACTAAGGCCTCTGTTTTGCTACTGGTGCGATTCCAGGCGCATACGATAAAGCCTGCCTTTAACAAATTGCGCGCCATACCTTGGCCCATAATGCCCAGCCCAATAAATCCGACCTTTTCGCTCATGTTTGCTCCTCACATTGCTTTGCTGATGAATGACTATACTTAAAAATTCAGGGGTTTATCGTTCATTTCACCATACCATATCATATGTCGAATGGTCATATTCGCCCAAATATAGCGAGACATCCAGCTACCAACACTAGGGCAAAAAAACAGGCTCACCTAATAGTGAGCCTGTTTTTACACGTAAGACTTAGATAATGACGGTTGTACAACTATGAA
>JBBREZ010000107.1:0-16427 GCA_038225095.1 Caldilineales bacterium | reverse complement strand
GTGGTTGATCACCAGCAAATGGGCGCTTTCCGCACGCCGCCGTGCTTCCCAGAAAAAGTCATCGGCCTGGCAGCGCTCGGGCGTACAGGTGGTTGCATCGCAACAGATGCGCGCCCAGATCACGCGGTCGGCCGCCGCGGGCAAGAATAGTTCACCGACATCGCCGGTGGTAGTGGTCGGCAACCAAACCAATACCTTGGCGAGCAGGCTAAGTTCGCTGGCCGAAAGCTGATGGCTTTTACGCCAGGCGTGCAGGCGGCGCAAACAGAGATAATTGCTGCGCCCCTTGAGCAGGGCCGTGTTGGGCGCTGTGCTGCCCATGGTCGCCAGCACAGCCTGGAGTTGTGGAATATCTTTCTCGATCAATTGATCTTGCAGGGCAATCGTGTTCGTGGCAATTACCACCCGCCGCTGATTGACCACGCTCCAGAGCGCCGCTGGGGCCAGATAGGCTAAACTTTTGCCGGTGCCGGTGCCAGCCTCGACCATCACCTGATCGCCGCGGTTGAGCGCCTCCATCACCACATTCGCCATCTGCACTTGCCCAGCCCGTCGTTCATACAGGGGGCCCAACTGCTCGGCCAGGGGTCCTTCGGCGGCAAAGAAGTGTTCCACGGTTTCAGCAGGTACGGGCTGCAACAGCACACTACTGTCTTGTAACAAACTTTCTGGTGTGGCGACCTCATCCCTGCTGCTTCGCCGTCGACGAAGTGAGAAGGCGTTTTCGCCGTCTACGAGGGAAGGGGTCGCCGCCTCAAAAAGCAATAGAGGTGACCATTCTACCTGTTGTCCACCGTCCAGGATCATCTGGACGGTGGATGGTGGCAGCTTGCCGACCAGCGTCTCTAGTTGCATAAATAAGCGGGCTGTGGCCTCCGCATCGTCAAGCGCGCGATGGGCATCGGCCAACGGAATCGCCAGCGCCCGGCAGATTTCACTCAGGCTATAGCTGTCCAGATTGGGCAGCAGGATCGTCGCCAGTTCAAAGGTGTCGAGCGCAGGCCGATGAAAATTGACGCCAGCGGCGCGCAAAAAACCCATATCGAAACCGGCATTATGCGCGACAATCGCGGTCACATGGCTATGGACAAAAGCCAATAGCTCCGGCAAGACCTCGGCCAGGGTGGGCGCGGCGGCTACATCGGTGTTATGAATGCCGGTAATTTGCTGGATGCGGAGGGGGATCTTTCGTTGCGGGTTGACGAAGGTTACAAAACGATCGAGAATCTGGTTGCCTTGAAAACAAACTGCGCCGATCTCGATAATTGCATCGCGGTTGGCGTCTAATCCGGTTGTTTCAAGGTCAAGCGCGACATAAATACGCTCGGTCATGCAAGGTAACTCGTTTCTAGGCGAGAATTAATCGTCGGCGCAAATTTGCGCCAATGCCTGATAATCGTACGGGTGGCTGTAAGCTAACGTTCTACAGTAGGGTTGTCATTATACTCTAAATTGGACGCATGAAGAATTAAGCGGCAAGGCTGATGAAATTAGCAACTCAGGTTACGCAGCTAGCACGGTGAATGAATTCACCCTCTGCTATATAAAACACGTTTCGACGTATTTTGGGCGTCAGTGCGTTTTAATGTACTTTCAAAAGTTGCCCAATCGTAGGCACCCAGAGGGTACCCGTGCTTGCTGCGCCTTGTATTCTGCACAGCAGGCGCAGCAAGCAGCGCCCCTACTTCAGCGGCACAGAATCGGCCAAGCTCCAACTGTCGCTGTTGGCATTGTACGCATATTTGAACAGGGTGCGGCGCAGTTCAGTGGGCGCAATCAGGTTGAAATCGAATTCCAAGCTACGCACGCTCAAGGTGCGGTCCGCATCGATGGCGAGCCGTTGGGCCTTTTCGTCGCCATGCGCACCAAGCCCCGCCAACGAGAATTCCTGGCGCGGCTCACCGACAAAATGACCGTTGTCATCCAACAAAACTGAGCGCACATCCGACGTGCGCGCCATGCCGAAATAGAGCCGTTTGCCTTTGGCGCCGTTAAAACCCATCACGCCGAAGGCATCAATGTTGTCGATCTGGGCGAGGATCTTGCCGCTGGCCGCATCGATCTGGAAAATACGCCCCACTTCTTTGTCACGCGTCGATCCCGCTACCGATGTTGCATACAAGCTCTGCGTGTCGCAATCGTACGCCAAACCGAGCAAGCCATAGGGGTTTTCGGGCAGCGGTCCCGCAGCGGCTGGCAAGGGCACGAATTCGGCCATGATGCCGGTTTTGCCGTCAATTTTGTAAATGATATTTTGTTTGGCCGTTGGATTGTCCAATACATTGATCCAAGGCGCTGGAATCAGGTAAATATTGCCAAATTTATCAACCACAGGTGGCCCCAGGTAGCCAGCCATCGTCCATGACGGATGTTGATAGGTGCGGATGATCTTGCCGTTGGCATCCTGTTCAATCAAAGTCGCGCCTTTTTGGGGCCGCGCTTCTGTAGAAATCGCCGCGGTGCGACTAAACCCAAGCGCCGCGACAAAAGCTGGCAGCGTTCGGCAGGCATTGACCCGACCAATCGGACGTTGAATGCTAAGCGCCGGTGTGACGGTGGCCTGGGCCATTGCCCCAGTCTTGGGTAGGGTTGAACGCCACCAGAAAAATAGTCCAACGGCGGCGAGCACGCAGACGAGCACGAGTAGACCGACCAGCCAAGGTGATCGCCAAAGCGGCACCGGTGGTGGCGTAGCGCGATTTACTAGGGCCGGTGACGGTTTACTCGCCACTGTTGGCGCCGCTTTGGGTGACGGAGCAGCGGTGGATTTATTTTTGCGCTTACTCATCAAAAAACCTTTCGGCGTGGGCCAAGCGATGAGGCGGTAGATAGTAGATGGTAGATCAGATTTGATTGCGTATGCTTTCGATCAAGCGATATAAAAGGCGGCTTACGGATACTGCTTGTTCAGAGATTTGGTCATCGACTGAAAATGATAAACCCCTCGATAATATCAAATAATATTTTAACTCTTCCAAAGAGCCCTCTGAAATGTTGTAGAATCGAATCTTCTCTTGTTTGCTATAAGGTTTGAACCCTTCCGCAATATTGGCAGGCACTGATACGGCGGATCGGCGCATTTGTGATGTTAAGCCAAACTTTTCGGCCTTTGGAAAATTTTCGGTAACTACTCAGCCCTTGTGTAGACACGTAGACAGGTAAACATGTAGACAGGTCATGCTACCTGTTTACCTGTCTACCTAACGTAACGCTCCACCTGAGTAGTTACAATTTTCGGTTATTTTATAGACCAATAAGACTAACTTATGCGCCTCTTGCCATACGATTAAATCTTGAAAATTACTAGCAGTCACCGCATTCTCCTAAACTTACTCTGACCCTTTGTATATTACCCATCACTACCATCTACCATCTACCAGCTACTTTCCTGTCGGAATGAACAGCGGACCAGAGAAGCAAGGATAAGTTTTCGTTGTATAGATGCCATTGGCGGGCACGGATTCGGCCCAGCAATACTGTTCGCCTGGCGCACCATCATTTTTCAATTCGGCCACATACCAAAGTGTTAATGCGCCGTCGGTCAGCGCTTCGGGTGCCGGCTCGATAAACTTTTCTGGTCCCTGGTGATAATCGGTGTTACAACAAGGGCCAATCGTGACTAGATCGGCATCGCCTTCATCGCGATCGGGGTGGCGGCGGGTGACGTAAATAAACGCATGGTCGCCGCGCCCACCATCATCAAATTGACCGCGCGCTGGTTCCATGTAAAAGCCGTGACCCTGCGCGTCGGCAATGCGATAGGGGGGGGCGGCGGGATTGATCGCATCTGTGGGATCGCGGAACCAACCTTCCTGTGCCCACGCTTGCCAGCTATTCCCTTGCTTGGCTGCGAAAATCTGTTTACCGGCAAAGGCAATGCGGGTCACTGGGCGATAGGTGCCATCGCTGCCGCAACCGCGCCCCAAGCTGCCAACCACCGGGCGAAAGCGACCGTCGTTGTAGAATTCGTAGCGTTGTTCATAATTATAGTTGCAAGGATTCGGCCAACCTTCACTCGAGAAACGCTGGATCAACACAAAGCCGACTTGCTTATCGCCTTGGCGCAAGGCTTCCACCTGGGGTGGTTCGATGGCAAGCACGGCTGCCTGGCTGAAAATGGGACAGCCCACGGCATCGCTGTAGCCAAAGCCATCTTGTTGCGAATAGCTGACATGCCAATCAACCAACTTGGCGCTGTCGATGACCAGCCGATCTTTGAATTTTACGTTGGAAATCCGCAACCCATCCGAGCTGGTCAGCATATAGTCCATTTGCCAGCCATCGCGCGCCAGCGGTGTGGTGGTCTCACAAAAGCGTTTGGTGATCACATCGTTTTGTAGTTTTTTCTCGGTGATGGGTATGCGATTGCCGACGGCTGTCCAACGGATGCCAACCAGCACGCCATCGGTGAGATCGATAATCGGCCAGAGCGCCCATTCACCCTTCTGAAACGTTGGGGAAACACAGAGATGTTCGGAACGCTCGCAGCGACTGCGGTTCAAGGCCGTTTTGGTGTTAGCCATCATCGCCTCTTTGTCGGCGGGTTTGTATCCCAATGCCTGCGCCACTTCGGGGGCATTGGTGGCAATTTCCAGCGCAATCTGGGTGAGCGCAGGCGGAATGTCGGGCTGCGTGTAGGGCACTTTGACGATGGAAAGCACAAGGTGGTTGGGTACATCGACAACGGCCAGGGTGGTGAGATTGACGGCGTAATTATACAGTTCGACCCGAAAACACTGGGTTTGACGGCAAGCGGCGGTCGCACTGATTATATCACTTTCGCGCAAGGGATAGACGCCAAAAATTTCGTTGCGCAAAGGGGTTCCCGTGGCTGGATCATGCAGATCGGCCTGAAAGCGCGTATCCTGGATCGCAAGCGCCTGGGCCTGGCTCTGCTTGCTATCCAGCCCTGTTTTGAGGGTCAGGATTGGAATCAGCTGGTGTAGAGTCAATGCCATTTGTTGTTGGTGGGCGGCCAGCAAGGGATAAGTTTGGCTTGGCGCCGCAACCGTTGCGCGCGGGATGAGCACGCCTGGGTCAGCGACCGCCGGATCAGCGCCCGTGGGCAACGCCGCCGGCGTCAGCGCTGGTGCGATGGCAGTGGCAGTCGGGGCTGATTGGCTACAGGCGCTCAATAGCAAACCTAGCAACAGGAGTTGAGTAAAAATGTTTGCAAGTTTTTTAACGATAACCATATTTGAACCTTTTGCCAATTGACGCCAACGAATGTTCCATGCGGCTAGAAACCCATCGAATGATGGAATTTAACAAAATAAACTGGTAGGCATACTTACTACACGTTACCGAAATAAATTTTCAATTTTCATCATTCGGCACCTGGTATGGAAAACCGCGCCCAAGGGCGCGAAACGGATTCACACTTGGAATTAACGTGTTTTAACACGTTTTGTATAACAGGCAGTGAATTCATTCACTGTCAACCGTACCTTTTCAAACCGCTTCTCATGTAAATGCTAACGCTCGACGCGCAAGTCTAACACTTTTCGATTTTAAGGAGAAATTTGGAGGTAAGATGAATGTAAGGATTACAAGGCGGGATAGAGACAAGGGGCCAGGTCATTTCTCCTTGTCTCCTCCATAAGGATGCACTCCGCGACGCTGGGAAAGTGCAAAGAATCCGTTTTTGGGGCACAATAGCAGTTATGCATGTCTCTGTGATTGTCACTGTCTATAACGAACGCCAGAGCATTGAGCGCCTGCTCGCTTCATTGGCGAGCCAAACGCGGCGTCCCGATGAAATCGTGATCTGCGATGGCGGCAGTACGGATGGCACCATTGCTATTTTGCAGGATTATGTGCGCCAGCACTCAGCGCAACTGCCCAATCTGCGCGTTTTGGTGGAGCCTGGCGCCAACATCAGCCGCGGCCGCAACGTGGCGATTGCGGCTGCGACTAATCCATTGATTGCAGTCACCGATGCTGGTGTACGTTTATCGCCAACCTGGTTGGCGCATTTAGTGGCGCCGTGGCAAAACAAGCAAACGGAACTATTAGCCGTGGCTGGTTTTTTTCTGCCCGATGTCAATGCGGATGGTCAAGGCACTTTTGCGCGCGCAATGGCGGCTACGGTGCTACCCTTGGTTGAGGATATTGAGCCTGCCACGTTTTTGCCCAGCAGCCGTTCCGTCGCTTTTACAAAAGCGGCTTGGGCCAAGAGCGGTGGCTATCCCGAATGGCTGGATTATTGCGAAGACTTACTTTTTGATTTTGCGATCAATACGCAACAGCCGCACCAGCCGACGGCCTTTGCTTGGGCGCCGCAAGCCTTAGTCTATTTTCGCCCGCGTGAGAGCCTGCGCAGTTTCTGGATGCAGTATTATCGCTATGCGCGCGGCGATGGCAAGGCGGATCTCTGGCGCAAGCGTCATTTGATCCGTTACGTTATCTATGGCATTGTCTTGCCGGCATTGGTGGGGCACGCGTTTTGGGGGGTGTTTGCGCGTTGGTTGGGGTGGTTGGGTTTGTTAATCGGGCTTGGCGTTTATTGTCGCCGACCGTGGCAACGCTTGCGCAGGGTGGGCCAGCCATTGAGTTCTAAGCAACAAGGGCTGGCGGCGCTATGGGTTCCCACAATCCGTGTGGTGGGCGACGTGGCGAAGATGGTTGGTTACCCGGTGGGCTTGTGGTGGCGCTGGCGTCACCGGCATTGCACCGAGATATACTGGCGGCAAGATTGAGCGTATACAAATAGTAAGTCACGTTACGCAGTCCACCAGCGGTAGGGCCACGCTAGTTTGTGGCTGTACGGACGAGCGTCTGCGTAACATCAGATAGTAACTGTTTAGCTCTTGTGTAGACAGGTAAATAAGTAAACAGGGGGATGCAGGGTGTACTACCTGTTTACCTATTTACCTGTCTACTGTGCAGCACTACGCCTGAATCGTTACCACAAATATCAAAATGAGCAGTATAAACATGAGTAATAGCGAAACAAAGTTTGTCCGTAGAGCAGTACCGGCCGATTTGCTCGAAGCAACGCCGGGCCGAGGTGCGTTGGGCCATTGGGTGTTGGCGTCGCCGATTCTGATTTATCTGGCGTGGATTTGGGTTGATCTTTTTGCCCTTTTCAGTCCACTGCCCTGGTATTGGGTCAATGCCCTGCTTGGGCTGATTGTGTATGCCTTGCTGATTGTATTGCCCCTGGGCTATCTGGCGCATCGTTGCGTGATGGCGCTGCCGCGGCTTTTTCAAAACACAGGGTGGGACATTGAACCACTGGAACCGGTCAACCTGGCCGAGCAATACATGGTGCGTTATCGCTATCAAAAACGCCACTGGGCTGCGAATAGTTGGCCGCGCGCCTGGATGCGGGCGGCACAAGGTTGGGTTTACCTGGAAATCGTCGCCATTTTTATTGGCGCGCTGGCCGTGATCCCGATCTTTTTTAGTGTGACGGAATTTGGCTTTGGAAGGTGAATGATGTTGACAAAAAGAATTTGCTGGCTGGCTGCCATTCTATGGCTTAGCCTTGCTCAATCGCTCGCACCCGTGCAAGCGAAAACATCAGAAATAGCAGGCTACAGTGCCAATCAAGCGGCTGCACAGCCAAGTGAGGCCACGCCACCCGCGTCTGAACCGGTCGTCGCTCGCGTCTATGTAGCGGATCAAACGGATATTAATCAATTGGCCGCCAGCTTAGATGTTTGGGAAGTTCATCACAGTGCTGATCCAGCCCAACGTTATTTGGTGGCGCAGTTGTCGGCGGCGCAACAAATTGCTCTGCGCGCGCGCGGCTATCGCATCGAAATCGACGCGGTAAAGACGGCCCTGTTGACCCAAAAGCCCATTGTCGCAGCCGAACAGATGAGTGGCATTCCTGGCTATTCCTGTTACCGCACCGTAGAAGAAACCTATGCGGCGATGGAAAAACTGGCGACAGATTATCCCAATCTGGCTTCTTGGACAGACATTGGCGATAGTTGGGAGAAAACCATGCCGGGCGGCAAACCGGGTTACGATCTCTATTCGCTGGTGCTGACCAACAAGGCAAAAGCTGGCCCCAAGCCTAAATTTTTGCTGATGGCGGCGATCCATGCGCGCGAGTACACGACGGCTGAACTGGCCGCCCGTTTTGCCGAAGAATTAGTGGCCAAATACAATGTCGATCCCGACGTTACTTGGTTGCTCGATTATTATGAAGTGCATATTATCCCGCAGGCCAATCCCGATGGCCGTAAAATTGCCGAAACGGGTGATTTATGGCGTAAGAATACCGACAACGATGATGGCTGCCTAGATGCTGAAGGCTTGGGCACCGATCTAAATCGGAATAGCAGCTTCCAATGGAACACATTTGACGGTCAGAGCAATCCGTGTAACATCACCTATCGGGGGCCGAGTCCGGCGTCCGAACCGGAGACGCAGGCAATCGAAGCCTACGCGCGTTCGATCTTTCCCGATCAGCGCGGCCCCAATGATACGGATGCCGCGCCGCCGACCACCGAAGGCGTGTTTATCACGTTGCACAGCTATGGCCAACTGGTGCTCTACCCGTGGGGCTGGACAGACACGCCAGCCCCAAACCTAACCCAGTTGCAAACCCTGGGCCGCAAGTTTGGCTACTTCAATGGCTACCAGGTGTGTAACGGCCAGGCTTGTCTCTATGGCACGTCGGGCACTACCGACGATTTTACCTATGGTGTGCTTGGGGTGGCCAGCTATACCTTTGAAATCGGTAAGAGCTTTTTTGAGAGTTGCTCCAGCTTTAATGCCGACGTTCTGCCCAAAAATATGCCTGCACTCTACTATGCGTTGAAAGCGGCGCGCAGACCTTATCAAACCCCCGCTGGGCCGGATTCGCTCCAGGTGACGGCTACTCCGACATCAGTGCTAAGCGGACAGAACTTCACCTTGCGCGCAACAGTCGATGATACACGCTATGATAGTAACGGTTGGGGCATTGAACCCACCCAGCCAATTACAGCCGCCCGTTATTCGGTGGATGCGCCGGCTTGGATTACAGGCACGCAAACAGTTAGCATGACGGCGAGTGATGGGACATTTAACAAAAATGTGGAAGCAATCCAGGCCACCGTATCAACCAGCGGTTGGACAGTCGGGCGGCATACGCTATTTGTCGAAAGCCAGGATGCAGATGACCATTGGGGCGCGCCCGGCGCAGTTTTTGTCGAAGTGACCGATCCTACGTATGGGGTTGCGGTGGGTAAGCAGGATGAATTTACCCAGACCACCGTGAGCGGCCCCATCAACTTTGGTTTGCCTGTGACCAATATCGGCCTGATGACCGATACTTATACGGTAACCGTAGGCGGATCCGTCTGGCCGATCACCGCGCCGGCGCAGATTGGTCCTGTTGCGCCAGCGCTGAGCGTTCCGTTGACAGTGACGACATCCGTACCACCGACAGCAACGGCGGGGATGTCTAATACGTTCACCGTCACGGTTACATCACAGGCTAACCCGAATGTACAGGCAATCCGCCGGTTGACGACCCAACTAGTCGATGATTATACCTATTATTTTCCGATCATTGGGCGATAGATCGTAGACTGATTCTACTCGTTCCGCACGCCGGGTGCCCCCTGGGCGCGCGGGAACGAGCCGCACTACCGTCTACTACCTACTTTGGTTTCGGCACAAAGGCGAAGATTGTCCCCGGATAATAATC
The DNA here is from genome assembly GCA_038225095.1 of Caldilineales bacterium. Taxonomy (GTDB): domain Bacteria; phylum Chloroflexota; class Anaerolineae; order Caldilineales; family Caldilineaceae; genus JAPLGZ01. The sequence goes on along the minus strand of JBBREZ010000107.1, from coordinate 6,778 downwards.
GGTTATCAGCAAAAAGCCGTTGAGTTCTGGCGTTTCCAGGCGCGCGATGCCTTCCCAATTGCGGGCCACATTATTCGCTTGCAACTGGAGCTCGATTGGCGGCGTATCAACCTGGGTTACACCGGTTGAGCCAAACTGAAGCTCAATTAATTGCTCCACAGGTTTATCTCCAGCGATTAGATTCGGGCCTGAGTGCGGTAAACCCAACCTTTGGCGCAGTTGTTTGTCACCTGGAAAAAAATAATTGATCACCCAGAAACGATTGTTGGCGTCTAAAGGCGTAGCATCGGTGATGCGATAGGGGAAATCGAGCATGGGTAACGTCCCTTGGACCCTTAGCGCACGGTCGAAGAGATGGACAACCGGCTCAGGATTGATAAAAAGACTGTTGGCTTCATAAAGCGTGACAATGCGATCCTTCGTCAGAAACATCGCTTCTTCACCCAGATTGGTGATGTCAGTCTGGGGTTTCACCGGCGCTAAGTAGGTGTCGTCCAGGCGTAGTTCGCTCAGATCCGGCGCGATAACCCCCATAATCACATAGCTTAACATTTTCGTCCCTGGTTTTGACTCGATGGTGAGATAGGCGCGTTCGCCGTCGAAGGCAATCGACTCGAAGCCATCAAACCCCAAAATTTTAGCCGCCAGGTCGCCATTGACCAGTGGAATTGGTTGCGGCGTCAGTGGTTCTGGCCGCAACCCCGTTAAGAAATCGACAATATCCGCTTTGTGCAGCATGAAAATTTGATTATGCCAATGATTCGGCCATTGCGGCAACAAAATCAGGTCATCACCATGCCATGCCAGCCCTGAAAACTCGGCGTTGCGATTGGTCAACGGTCCGCTCAAAGGAATTTCTGTGACCGGCTGCGCTGCTTCGACAACGGTAGACGTAGTGATCGTGTGCAGAAATGGCGTAGCGGTTAGCCAGATCAGTTTCAACTCGGGTGTGCAACCGCTCAAAAGCAGGAGGGTAAGTGCGATGAACAGAACAGTGCGCTTGTACGGTTTAGCCGGTAAAGTTAGATGAAAAGATAAGAGTTTCAAATTGTTCTCGCAAAATTGATTGGTAAGGCTGGCTTGCGTCTGGCAATAACGTTAATTCACCCCACCCTAACCCGCCCCGGACGCTGCGCTGGGAGAGGGGATTGTTCGCACAGAGCGCCCAGAGGGCTCCCGAAAGCGCCATCAGGGACAGCCGAAGTTGCTTGTTCTGTCCCGTGACAGCGCCCTCCCTTCCTAGGAGAGGGCGGGCGTGGGGTACCTGAATCGTTACAAAAATCACACCACAATGGGCAGTTCGTAGGCTGCAATCGTGACCGTGCGCAAACGCAGACCGTCATTATAAGCGACCAGCCAGGATGGCAGCCAGCCGAGCGCTACCATCTGGATATGAATATCGGCGCGCTTGGGGATCAGATCTTCGGTGGTCAATTCATCTAATAGACTGGCCCATTTGAGCGTAATCGCGTCGGTTTGCGCTTTCATGGCTGCTTCCAACTCGGCAAGATCCTGCTGCCGATCTTCGATAGATTGCCGTGTTTCTTCCACGTCACGTCCCGATGCTGCGGTCTGGCGACGGCGACTGGCGGCTGTACTCAGCGCCCGCATGTTGCGCCGGCCCCAGAAAAAGCTCAACACAGTTTCGCCAATGCCGGCCAATTCCTGTTGTTTGCGGCCTGCATGTTCGGCTTCAGCGCCGGCCAAATCCTGCACTCCCTTGTGTAGCTTGTCCTGTAAGCGAGCAATCTGGGTCGTATATTGTTTCGCCAGTTTGTCCACATCTTGGTCGCGCCGTTCACGCGCTGCCTGTTGCAGACGAATCTTAAAATCGCGTTCACTTTCACCAATGTTTTGGGTCAGCCCCAACGCTTGATGAATTTGCAATTTTAGCTTGCGGTTATAGTAGAGCCAATCCGCCAGGTCACTTTCGAGCCGTTTCAATGCTTTGGCGCTGTTGGCTTGCGTCGGCGCAAGCGCAAAGTAAGGCCCTTGCTCGGCATTGGCGCGTTCTGGTTGTTTGAGCAAATCGCGCAGCTTAACTGGTAATAGCTCGGCATCGGCCCAATCGACCATACCCACATTTTCATGCACGGGCGCCAGCAAGATTTGCTCATATTGTTCGTCGATCTGGCGTTTGCGGTCAACAAAGCGGAACGTAGCCGCGCCTACAATGGCCGCTTCGTAGGCCAATACGACGCGGTCGGGCGCAATTTGTTGGTTGACGTTTTTTAAGGCTTGCCGAAGCGCCGTTTGCTCCTCCACCACGATCGGCAGATAGACTTGGGTCAGATTCGGATCGAGCGCCGGTGGTACGGGTGAAAAACCCGCGGGCGCGCTAGGTGTGACCGGCGTAACTGGTACCGGGTCGGCTGTCACTGGCGTCAAGGTTGGTGTCAAAGTCGACAGCGCAGCAGTCGCCTGCGGTGGGGCAAGTTGCGGCGCTGGTTGGCTAACAATTGGTGCGTGTTTTCTTTCCTTCATTAATGTCTGCACTTGCGGCCGCGTCAACGGGCCGTGCAGATAGCTCATGGCCCACCGCGTTTGGAAGACCACTGGCTGGTCTAAATGGATGTTGTGCATCAAAAAAACACGCGTGTTTAACTGATTGATCAATTGACCATAATTGATTCTGGTCGTGCTACCGCCAGCTGCGATCACACCTTCCAAACCTTCGACGACGCGTGCTTTGTCACGTTCGGCCTGCAATTTGCCGATGAACCAGGTGCCAGCGTTGGTCAAGCTTTTATAATCCAGGTCAACCGGATTTTGCGTCACCAACATGATGCCCAACCCCGAGGCCCGCGCCTGTTTCAAGAGCGTGAGCAGCGGGCGTTTGGACGGTGGGGCGGCCGTTGGCGGGATATAGCCGAAAATTTCGTCGATGTAGAGCAGCGCGCGCAAACTGGTCGTGCCCGACTGGCGACGCACCCAGGTCAACAGATTTTCCAAGAGCAGGGTGACAAAGAACATCCGCTCGCTGTCGCTGAGATGGGCAATGTAGAAAACACTATGCCGTGGTTTGCCATCAGCGCTGAAGAACAACTGGTCCACGTCCAACGCCTCACCTTGGAGCCAGGCTTGAAAGCTCGGCGACGCCAGCAAGTTGTTGAAGCCCATTGCCAACTCGAAACGATCTTTCTGCGGATAAAAAGTATCCACATCGAAGACGCCCAGTTGACGAACCGGCGGCGTTTGAATCGCCAGGATCAATTGGGCCAAATCCAGATCTTTGCCCTGTTTCCAGTAAAACTCAAAAATGTTAGCCAGCAAGATCGCCTCACGGCTGCGCGTTGGGTCGGCTGTTTCATCGACCAGACCCAAGAGCGCTGCCACGGTGCCGCTGATCCGCTCGCGGATTACTTCGGTCTCAGCGTCAAAATCCAGTTTGGGCGCGGCCAAACTGCCCAGGATATTAATCGGCACGCCAGCATCCGAGCCAGGCGTGAAGATCGTATAGTTGACCGCGGCTTGTAGATCACGGATGCGTTGCGGGGCGATGCCCCAATCGGTCAAACCATTGCGCCAGGTTTCGGCGGTCGCTTGGGCAAATTCTTCAACGCTTTTACCATTGCGCCGCGCATCGTCTTCATTGATCCAAGCTTGGAAATCCTCTGGGCGCAGGTCTGGAAATTGGAGCAGCAGATTCGTGATGTCGCCTTTGGGGTCAATCAGGATCGCGGGTACCAGGTCAATGGCGGCCTCTTCCATCAAATCGATACAGAGACCCGTTTTGCCGCTGCCCGTCATGCCGACAACAATCGCATGGGTTGTGAGATCGCGGGCATCATAATTGAGTGGCATGTCGCGACGTTGGCCGGTGGCCAGATCGTACGTTGCGCCCAAGTAGAATGAGCCTAGTTTTTCAGGTGGTGCTTGCATGGTGCTTCCAAACTTTAGCTGAGAAAAGCCCACCGCGCCCAAATGGGCACCCGCCATTGGGCGCGTTTCGTGTAGCAGGTAGTGAATTCATTCACCGTTAACTCTGCATTCTCTGCGGTCTCTGCGATAAAAATAAATCACGCCAATCGTTTTGCCAACTCATCATCCTCAAGCTGGCGACGCGCTTGGATGATCTGGCGCTTGTGCCATTGGCGTGGCAGCCCAATTAGGCCCGCCAATTGACCGCGCAAGCGGGCGCGGGCTGCTTCACCGCGAATGTTACGCAGCGCGTCCAGCGTCACTTTGCCTTGCGCCACGAGCATGCTGGGTAAATTGCGCAATAACAAACGATCGGGCATATTCTTGGCGATGTTCCAGATCGTGTTGCGGCCCACGTAGTAACTGGCTAACACACCGCCGCCCGTGGCGCTTAGATGATGATAGAGCCGGGCTTGTGGGGCAAAGACGGCCTGCCAACCGCTCAGTTGCGCGCGGAAGGCATAATCGACATCTTCCAGATACATCCAGAAGTCTTCGTCGAAGCCACCCAGCATCTGCCAAACATCTTTGCGATAGGCCGAACCGCCGCCGCTGCCGCTGAAAATTGCTGGCGTGTGATCATATTGGCCGCGATCCGTTTCCCATACGCCGCGGTTGCGCGGGATGCCGTCTGCACCCATCAGATCGCCGGTTGTATGCAGCTTGTCGCGCTGCTCAAACAGGAGCATTTTGCTGGCGACAATGGCGGCTTGGGGGTTAGCACAGATCGTTTGCACCAATTCGGCCAGCCACGTTGGTTCTGGTTCGGTGTCATTATTCAAGAGCACAACCACAGGCGCACGGGCGGCCGCGACTGCTGCGTTGCAGGTTTTGACAAACCCCAAGTTGCGCCGATTGACCAGGAGCCGCACCGCCGGATAGTGGGTTTCGACAAAAGCGACCGAGTCATCCGCGCTGGCATCGTCGGCCAGGATGATTTCAAAATCGGCAAACGTTTGGCGCTGCAAAGCGTCTAACAGCGGCGTTAGGAAACGTTGACCGTTATAATTGGGGATGATAATTGACAGAAAGGGCGCGGTTGTTGTCTGTAACCGCGGATATTCGCGCCGGGGACGCGCCACAAAATCTAGCGGTACGGCGCGAAAGCTTTCAATATTCAGCGCAATCTGGTGGCGCATGACCACGCGATTTTCCTCGCGCAGCCCACCATAGGTTTCGTTATTGACAATCGGGTTGGCATTGACGCCTTTGCTGCCCTGCGAAAGCCGCTCTTTACCCTTGCGAATTTGGGCCTGACGCACCTCAAGCGGTTTCATCTCGGCTGATTTAGACTCGTCTGGCGTCGGTTTTAATAATTCATCGCTCATGTATAGTCCTCTGAACTGAACAACCAGTCGGTGGTAATTGATCAATGTTGTGAGATTAAGAGATTAGAGCTTGCTCTCAAGCTCTAATCTCTTAATCTCTCTGTTTCATGCTTACCTTAATGCCATTGACTGGTTACTTGCTGTATATTCGGCCACCGCATCCTGCCACGGCCGCAATTCGATGCCCAGTGACGCGGCGGCCTGATTGACTAAGACGGCGTGTAGTGGCGGCAGCACTGGTCGCGGCCAGTCGGTGTGCGCAATCGGCGTCAACGGAATGTGACCGCGTCCGTCGGCTTGGAGCACAGCCTGGGCAAATTCAAGACGGCTGGCCTGACCGTGATTGACCAAATGATAAATGCCAAAGTGATCCAGTTGAATGAGCTTCGCAATGGCTTCTGCTACATCCGGCGCATAGGTTGGATTGCCAAATTCGTCGGCTACCACGCGCAAAGCGCCCATTTTGTCGGCGGCTGCCGTCATCTTGCTTGGGAAATTGTTACCACCTGGCCCGAAAAGCCAGGCCACGCGTATAATGTACAACCGATCCAACGCTTGGCGGGCTGCCAATTCTCCTGCCAACTTACTGCGCGCATAGACGCCACCCGGCGCTGGCTGATCATACTCGCGGTAATGGCAACCTGGTTCCCCCGCAAAAACTTCGTTGGTGCTAATGTGGATCAGTTGCGCGTTGCAACGACGGCACCCTTCGGCCAGATATTTCGGACCCAACGCGTTCGCCGCATAGGCCGCATCTGGATCGAGTTCAGCGCCATCAACGTTGGTCCACGCTGCCGCATTGATCACCACATCGGGCCGGAGCGCCATCAGTTGCCTGACCAAAATTGGCTTGACCAAGTCATGTTCTGGGCGGCTCCACAAGGTGATCTGATCGTAAGATTTTCGAGCGAATACAGCGTACAAGGCACGGCCTAGCTGCCCGCGCGCACCTACGATCAAAATATGCATAGAGACTGTACCAGACCTTGGTTCTTTTGCGGCAAAAGAAAATAGCTCAATCCTAAAAAAACAATCAGCTTTGGATGCGGATTGTAACACACGCCCAACCGGTGCCGAAAAGTAGTAAGCCATAGGACGGTAGGATAGATAACAAGTAACAGGTAACAGGTGGATGGCTGCCTGGTTCGTTTGCTACTTGCTACCTGTCTTGCGTGAGTTCATTCAGCAACATATAGGGCAATTTATGCTGCAGCGGAAAGATATCGACAAAGCCCACATGACCGCCACTTGGGTGAATTTGGACATCCAGCAAGGGATGGGGATTGATCGCTAAGAAATCGGCAACCGGAATGATCGGATCGTCGAGCGCTGTAATGATGGTCGTCTGCACGTTTAGCGCTTGGAAATCATTGTCTTTGACCGCATATGCGTCGAAATATTCGGCAGCGTTTTGGAAATGACCATAATGCTCGATTAACCACTCCGTCATGACGCCGATAAACGGCATTTTGAGCAGCGGATCAAAATTGTAGAACTGCGGATAGATCTGCTGTTTGGCCAGCAAGGAA
>JBBREZ010000106.1:0-16452 GCA_038225095.1 Caldilineales bacterium | reverse complement strand
TAATATCGCTCGGAAACATCTTGTCAGCGGTGGTATACCTGCTGCTGGCGGGCGTCCTGTCAACACGCCTATCGTAACGACCTTGGTAGATGGCTACCCGTTAGTTACAAGCCCAACGCCTTTAGGCTTGGGTAGTTGACTTCCATGCTCCTCTTTTGGGATGAAATCAGGGATAAATCTAGGGAGAGCTCAAAACAACGATTACTCCACATTCCTTTGATGCGTCGATAGGCTTGAATGTCATAGTTTCTGCCTTTGGGGTGCAAGCAATAGGGGTAAAATTAGAAACTTTTGATAGTAGGCTATAATTTACCCTATAAGACCTAAATAGGCTAAAATAGCTCTATTTGATAGGCAATCTGGTACATTATGGACTTGACGTTTTTTATGTTTATTGGTACAGTACTAGCAATAGTACATTGATTGTCATCTAGGAGAACACAAAATATGATATATGGGATCTTGCCAACGTTGCCATTAGCTGATTTACGCACAAAGCAGCCAGAATTGATCGCCAGTTTACAGCAATCGCCCACTGTTTTAACCCACCGTGGTCGCGGCGCTGGCGTTCTGGTACACCCTCGGCAATGGAACTATATGGTTGAATGCTACGAAAAAGCCAAACAAGCCGGTCTATTAGATATTAACGAGACAGAAATCACAGAGCTTGAATTGGAAATGGCGTAAATGTGGCTTAAGTTTGCGGGACCATTGTTTCATTCGTCTATATTTAAGTTGTTGGCAAAACAGCGCCTAGAAATCCAAAAGCAGATCGAAATGATAGCGAAAGAACCACATAGCCCAGCGCTACATCCGGTTATACTGGACAGCAATACAAGAGAAATCGAAGTAGCTGGTGTTTGGTTGCGTTATCGAGTAGATGACAAAGGGAAGCGAGTTATTTTCCTGCAAGCCAGCATTTAATTAATAGAGCTGTTCCTTAATAAGCGAGGGAGAAATTCCAGAGCGCCGCACAAATGGCAATGACGTGATCATGAAAGTTTTCCCGATGATTGCGGAAACGATGGACCAAAATATTGTAGCGTTTCATGCCGCCAATGGCATGTTCGATGGCGATCCGGACTTGACTCAAGGCTTTATTCTCTGCCTTCTGAACTGGGGTAAGGCAAGTCTCGGGCTGCTGCTTGCTTTTGCGTGGTTTCTTGTGCGGACGTTCAATCCGCTCGCCGACATAGTCGGTTTGAATGCCGAGATAGCCCAAGTCAACGCGTACGAGCAGGTCAGCAAACCAGTCAAGGTCAGGTGGTAGTTCGGCTTTGAGCATAGTGTAGTCATGGGAATGGCCCGGGAAGGTATGGCCCAGAAATACAATCACTTTGGTCGTGCCGTGATCACAGTGTTCTTGAGCGTATGCCGTTTTTTTACCACTGTAATGCGCTCGCTGTTGCTCTGCCGCCTGTGGCCGCCGATACGCATGTTCCGTGGCATCCATGATGATCTGGTCAATGCCTTTCAGGGCTAGGGTCAGGTCCGCAACCGTTTGAAACGCACGCCGCGGCATCATCGCCAACTGGACGAGCGTTTCATGCAAGATCGGTGAAAGTTGATAAAGCTGCCGATGCGCCTTGGAACGCGCCAGATTGAAGTGGGTGCCCAACACATCAAAGGTTGGATACGTCTTGTAATAATATAGGACAAAAAGTAGTTTAGCGGCAGGCGTCGCTAATTTGCTTTGCCGATCACCCCCGGGTTTTCTCTGCCGTTGACCCGTTTGCACGGCTTGTTCGTAGCTCGCTTGGCGTTGTGCCTGATAGACGGCGCTAAAGATGGGCAGTAGTTGATCAAATTGCGCTTGGGTGAGTCCCGTTAAGGCGCTCAATTGCCGCTCATCTCGTATGTTCATATTCATCGATAGGATCCTTTCTTCCGCTAGTCTATCCTATCTTTTATTTGGGAACAACTCTATTAATTATTGATTATTAGACAAACCAAATAGACTCTGCACAATCCAACTGGACGGGCACGGTATACCGTGCCTCTACAAATGTGCAACCTTTATTTGGTTTGTCTATTAGTTATTAGTTATTCTTTCTGCCGCTTACGCCCACTCACTAAATTCATCCGCCAATTAATAGGTTCGCCACCAGCGTACGCACTTACTTCCCCGCTATAGTTTCGTTCCTGTGTCAACTTTTGGTATAATCAAATGAGGTTGCCAGCCCATGCGCGTGAAAGAGCGCATGGGTTTTATGATTTGGCTGATCCAAATTCGCAACCTTGAGCGTCACTAATTACCTATGAGCGCAAAATTAAACCGGATTGCCCGTTCGGTGTTCATGCCAACGATGCAAAATGATGTGAATCTTGGCAACAGTGCGACGCTGAACGCTCAAATCTGGCTGGGCCAGTTTCCTTGGCGGCCGACGGCGGGTTGGGCGGTGGTGGCGGCGCTGTTTTCGATTGGTCTTGCGACGCGTCGCTTAGAGATGAATTGGCAAATCGGCGCTTTATTGTTGCTATTGGTCGATCCATTGTGGGGCAGCATCTGGCGATTGGCAGCCGGTCGCGCTGAGTTATTGCCGTTGCATACCCAAGCGGTTACCTATCAGGTCTGGCTGCCTTATCTGCGCCGTGATGCACCGGCCACCCGTTTGTTAGGCTGGGACAACGCCGGTGCCTTTCCTCTGCTTTTCCGTGTGGCGCTGCCCAGTGTGATCCTAGCCGGCGCTGTGTCACTGGTGTTGGGGATGACGGCGCTCTGGATGACGGGGTTGGTGGCGCTAGTGAGCGTATTAGGTTGGATTAGCCGGCGCGTGCTGCAACTTTCACCCGCCTTTTTACATAGCGTCGTTACAATTGCCCTGCCTTGGGCGCTGGCGATCAATTTGTTTGGTCATGCCGTCAATGGCGGGACGCACTGGAAGTTGAATCTTGCACTTGTGCTGCTCTGGGTGGTGCACAACTGGGGCGAAGGCCGCAGCGTGCGCCTGATCGATGATCAATTTGGCCTGGTCTTGCTGGCGGTGGCTGAAGCAGGGTTGCTATTGTTGTTTATCGTGGCGCGTGCACCGCTTTGGTTGGTCCCGTTGGTGGTGCTCTGGTTGCCGGCCTGGCTGGCGATCTACCAAAAACAAGATTTGCAGCGCGCGAATATTTGGTGGCTCTTGGCCATGTTGTTGAGCAGTTTCGCCGTCGGGCAAATAGCTTAATCATTTAATAACTAATTGTGAATAATGACCCGTTAATAATGAACCATTAACTGATGTTACGCAGACGCTCGTCCGTACAGCCACGACTATCGTGGCCCTACCATTGGTGGGCCGCGTGACATGACCTATTCACAATTAACGATTAGAAAGGCTCTCAACCATGAGTGATTTTATTGACCCTGTCCGTGTGAAAAAACCGGTCAAGCATGCGACGCAGGTGATTGCTGAAGCTAAGATTGAACCTTCAGCGGCTCCGACCCGTAAACTGGTTACGATTGAACAAGTGCGGCGCGATCCAGAAGTAGTGGCCTTTATTCAGAATGCCAACAGCATCCTACGCTCGATCGGCTACACCGAGCATGGTCAACGCCATGCTGGCCTAGTGGGACAAATTGCCGAAAATATTCTGGAACGGCTGGCGTATGATCAACGCACGCAACAACTGGCTAACGTGGCCGGCTATCTGCATGATATTGGCAATGTGATCCATCGCCAGAATCATGCGCTCAGCGGCAGTCTGATGGCCTGGCATATTTTGTCGCGGATGGGTATGTCATCCGATGAGTGTGCTTTGGTGATGAACGCGATTGGCAATCATGAGGAGGAGCGTGGTCTGGCATCGACGCCCGTTGCGGCTGCGCTGATCATTGCTGATAAGGCGGATGTGCATCGCAGCCGGGTACAGAACCCGGATCCGGCGAATTTTGATATTCATGACCGCGTGAATTATGCCGCGACGCGCAGCTTTGTGCGGGTGCGTGCCGACACCAAAGTGATTGCGTTGGAATTGCAAATTGACACGAGTTATGCCCAGGTGATCGAGTATTTTGAGATTTTTCTAAGCCGCATGACCATGGTGCGCCAGGCCGTGCAGTTTTTGAAGTGTGACTTTCAATTGATTGTGAATGACACCCGACTGTCATAATGCGGATTGCGGAATGGGTATGCACGACCAGTGATCCTATTGCTTGCGATGATTGGTGATGGCATGATTGGCTGTGGCCGTATGCTGGTAAACTATTGGGATAAAGTGTTCATCTAACGTAAAGAACCAGGAACAACCTATGCGCATTGTTCGTTTTATTGAATCGTTCACGGACCTACCCGCAGATTATCTGACCCCGCGCTGGGGTATGCTCGTTGATCAGGTGGTCTACCGGCTCCAGGCGCCACCCTATGTCCGCCCGCTGAGCGCAGGGGTTTATGCCCCCCAGATTGTCGGTACGCCGCTGCCGTTAGAAAATGTCACGTTGCTGGCACCGGTCCGGCCGCGCAAAATTGTTTGTGTAGGGCGCAACTATGCCGAACATGCGGCGGAGTTAGGCAACGAGGTGCCACCTGAACCATTGATTTTTCTGAAGCCGCCCACCACCATCATTGGGCCAAATGAGGCGATTGTCTATCCAGACATTAGCAAGAGTGTCCATCACGAAGGCGAATTGGCGGTGGTGATTGGTGAGCGTTGTCGCTATTTGGACGAAGCCGATGCCACGCGTGTAATCTTTGGTTATACATTGGCGAATGATGTGACGGCTCGCGATTTGCAAAAAGGGGACGGGCAATGGACGCGCGGCAAGGGCTTTGATACCTTTTGCCCGGTCGGCCCTTGGATTGACACCGATTTTGAGCCGGCCCAGCGCACTGTTCGTTGTTTGGTGAATGAAGAAGTTCGTCAGAACGGCAATACATCGTTGATGATCTATTCGCTTAGCCGTATTCTGAGTTTTGTCACGCAATTTATGACCTTAGAGGTGGGCGATCTGGTCTTAACTGGGACACCGGCTGGCGTCGGGCCACTGCAACCAGGCGACACCGTGCGCGTGGAGATTGAGCATTTGGGCACACTGTCGAACCCTGTCATCAGCCAGGCCGAGGCGCAGCAGCGTGAAGCAGCCAGGCAAGCAAAGTTGGATGACGATATGCCTTTTTAAGTGCCGACGCCAGACACTCGTTTGGCGTCGGTGATGGGTTGCCCAATAGACATGATTCGGCATCAGCAGTCACCACAGGTAGACAAGGAGACGCCCATCCGTAGATGGGACGGAAACAGGTAGGCATCACCTATATACCTGTCTACCTATATACCCATCTTTGTTAATCCAGATCATGTCTAATAACTTTTGATAGGAAAGAATGACCATGCAGTCTGCCGGACAGAAAATTACAGAGATTCCAGCGCTTGCGCATTTTCTGGATATTCAATCATTGACCGACGCCCAATTCTGGGGCTTGTTGCACCTGGCGCGGCAACTTAAGGATGAACGTACCCGCACTGGGCGTAATGCGCCGTTGCTGGCTGGTAAGGCGCTGGCCATGATTTTCGAAAAGCCGAGCTTGCGCACTCGGGTTAGCTTCGAGATGGGCATGCAGCAGCTAGGCGGCCATGCCGTCCACCTGAGTTCCGCAGAAGTTGGCCTGGGCAAACGCGAAAGTGCGCCGGATATTGCGCGTGTGCTCAGCGGCTATGTGGACGGGATTATGGCGCGCGTTTTTGACCATAAGCATGTGGTCCAGTTGGCTGAGTGGGGCAGTGTGCCCGTGATCAATGGGTTGAGTGATTTATCGCATCCCTGCCAGGCGCTAACCGACATTTTCACCTTGTGGGAACATTTGGGTAACTTAACCGGCTTGACCATCGTTTATATTGGTGACGGCAGTAATAATGTCGCCACGAGCCTGCTCGAAGCGGGCGGTAAAGTCGGCATGGTGATGCGGATTGTGGCGCCGGTTGGCTATCAACCCGATCCGGCTTTGATCGCGCAAACAGATGCGGATGTCACTGTGACCGACGATTTGGACGGCGTGATCGGCGCCGATGTGTTGTACACGGATGTCTGGACCAGCATGGGGCAAGAAGCCCAGCATGCGCAGCATGTCGCCGATCTGACGGCGTATCAAGTCAATGCGCAATTGGTGGCGCACACGCGCAATGCGCAGGTAAAGGTGATGCATTGTCTGCCGGCGCATCGCGGCGAAGAAATAACCAATGACGTGGCCGATGGGGTTGGTGCGGATAGTGGCGATAGCCTGCTCTTTCCGCAGGCGCATAATCGCCTGCATGCGCAAAAAGCAATTTTAGCCCATTTGTTGGGTGGGATTCCGCTAATTTGATTTGGATCAATTATGGCAACTGATATTCTGGCTTCGCTAAACCGTCTATACGATCCGAAAAATTTGTTGGATGTCGTGCTGGTTTCGTTGATCTTTTATGGACTGTTGCGTTTGTTCCGCGGCACACGCGCCGTGCAATTGTTGCGCGGCATTGTCGTCATTGTATTGGCGGCTGCCGTGGTGAGCCAGACGGTGCAATTAACCGCGTTCAACTGGTTGTTGCGCAATAGCACCAATGTGTTGCTGGTTGCGTTGCCCGTGATTTTTCAACCAGAGCTACGGCGGGCCTTGGAGCGGGTAGGTCGTTCTACGCCGTTTTTAACGCGGCATGCAGAAGATACTTCGGTGCAACGTTTGATCAGCCATGTGGTGAAAGGCGTCGAGCAAATGGCGCAACGCCGGCATGGCGCCTTGCTTGTGTTTGAAGGCGCAACCGGGCTTGGTGAAGTGACGGATAGTGGCATTGTCTTAAATGCAGAAGTGACGGCAGAACTTTTGACGACGATCTTTTTTCCCAATACGGCCCTACATGATGGCGCTGTTGTCGTGCAGGGCGACCGTATTTTCGCCGCTGGTTGTGTATTACCCCTATCACAACGCGAATTGGCCGATAACCAAATGGGCACGCGCCACCGCGCTGCGATTGGGGTTACGGAAGAATCTGATGCACTTTCTGTGGTGGTTTCCGAGGAAACCGGCACAGTTTCGGTGGCGCGCAATGGGCGTATTCTGCGTATAGACAGCGATCGTTTACGCCCAATCCTGAGTGAATTCTATAAGACAAATTGATCAGCTCCTTTCCTCAGCCAATGGTAGCATCATCAAATGCGAGGGCGTTCTGTTGGGCGTAAGGGTAGGTGACTGTTGATTGGGTTGAGATATTGAGTGGAAATACAGCTAATCCGCCGTGCGCGCAAAGGATGGCGCCGTCTTTTCGGACACCTTGGCACCCTTCTTTTATCAGTTCTAATGGGCTTGATTGTCTGGTTAATTGCGATTAACCAAGAGAACCCATTAGTTAAGCAAGACTTCTCGGATAAGATTGCGGTCCGGGTTCGTGGCTTACCGGATGGATTGGTGCCGCTCCAAGATTTAAGCAAGGAAAGCGTTAAGCTGGCCTTGCGTGCCCCTAAAACTTCGTGGGGTACGCTAAAAGCTAGCGATATCTCGGCCTATATTGATTTGGCAGGCTTAAAAGCAGGCGTTCACGATGTGCCGGTTCAGGTGAGTGTGACGGATCCGTATGTGACGGTCACCGAGATTCAGCGCGAACAATTTCGCATCCAACTCGATACTTTGATCACGAAAACCGTGCCAGTGCATATCGAAGTGATGGATGCGCCAGCCTTCGGCTTTGATTCTTCGCCGCCTGTGATCACACCGGCGGAAGTGACGATCCGGGGGCCGGCTACCCAGGTTGAACAGGTGCGCAGTGCAGATACGCAGGTCTATTTGCGGAGCGCACAAAGCCAGGTGGAGCGTACGCAACCCGTCGAAGTGGTGGATCAGGACAAACAATCCGTCACTCAGATTACCGTTGAACCGCAAGTGGTCAACATTGTGGTGCCGGTTGAACGCTGGCCAGGTCGTAAAGAGGTGGCAGTGCGGGTCGATCTCAAAGGACAACCAGCGCCTGGCTATCGGTTGAGCTCGGTTAAAAGCGACCCAGATACCGTTGTTTTGCGCGGTAGCAGCGAGGTCCTTAATCAGATCCCTGGCTTTGTGGCGACGGCGCCGCTTGCGTTGGATGGGGCTAAGGTTGATATCTATCGCCGGTTAAACTTGTTGCTGCCTGAGGGTGTAACCGCATTTGAGGGGAACACGGTCTCGGTGGTGGCGGGGATTGCGCCAATTGAAAGCACGCGCACCGTCACTTTAAAGCCGGTGTTACGCAATTTGGGCGCTGGCCGTCAAGCCATCGTAGCGCCTGCCACGGTCGATGTGATCATCAGTGGACCTTTGCCCATGTTGGCTTCACTGGGGTCGGGTGACATGTTTGTGATTTTGGATCTCAAGGAGTTGGTGCCAGGTACCCATATTATTTCGCCGACCGTTGCGCTGCCTGCCGGTGTGCGCCAAGTGGGTGTATTGCCGGCCAAGGTTGAGGTTGTGATTAACGCCATCCCGACGCCCGCACCGCCAGCGCCCGGCACGATCCCGCCTGTGGCAACGCCGGTTGCAACCAGCACAAAAAAGCCGGTGCCGACGCCCTAATTGTGTATGTATTGATCGCTATCCTTGCGAACGTTACCAAGTAACATGGCAGGCATAGGAATGATTGGAATTCCTATGCCCAGTGGGTGAAAATGCTGCGCAGTTGCATTCACCCGTATAGAAGTGGGATTCATTCCGATTACGAAAGAGACTATGAAACAAAGAAAACCTGTCGTTGCATTGGTAGGACGCCCCAATGTGGGCAAATCGACCCTTTTTAACCGGTTGATCGGCAAACCTACGGCCATCGTCGAAGATCTACCCGGCACCACGCGCGACCGTATTTATGGCGAGAGCGATTGGAACGGCATTAGTTTTACCGTGATTGACACGGGTGGCCTGGAAGCGCCTTCGGAGATGGGCGCGGCCCATTTACGCCAGCCGGGCGTTAAGGTATTGGCGCTCGATTCGGCCCCCTTTGTCTTGCACATTCAAAATCAAGCCAAACTTGCCATCGACGAAGCTGATCTCATCATCTTTGTCGTTGATGGCCGTGAAGGCTTGACTTCCGCTGATCAAGAAGTGGGCGAGGTGCTCCGAGTTTCGGCCAAGCCAGTCTTTGTTGCAGTCAACAAAGCGGAAAACAAGATAAGCCAACTCAACGCGGTCGAGTTTTGGAACCTGGGCCTCAGCGAACCTTTTCCCATCAGCGGCTATCATGGGGATGGCGTTGGCGATCTCTTGGATGAAGTGGTCAAGGCTTTACCGATTTACCCCGAGTATGACGCAGAAGACGACGACGTCGGGATTACCATTGTGGGGCGGCCGAATGTCGGCAAGAGTAGCCTGCTGAACGCGCTCTTGGGCTCAGAACGGGCGATTGTCAGCGAGGTGCCCGGCACCACACGCGACCCAGTGGACACCCAGTTGATCTATGATGGAAAGACCATTACGTTGATTGACACGGCCGGCATCCGCCGGCGTGGCAGCGTGTCGGCCGGCATTGAATTTTACAGCGTCTTGCGCAGTTTGCGCAGCATCGACCGCGCCGACGTGGCGCTCTTGCTGATTGATGCTATCGAAGGCGTAACGACTCAAGACGCGCATGTGGGCGGTTATATTCTAGAAAAAAATAAGAGTGTCGTGCTGATTGTAAACAAGTGGGACGCGCTCGAAAAAGATAATAACACTATGCTCGAATTTACCGATAAGGTGCGCGACGATCTGAAGTTCTTGAGTTATGTGCCGGTGTTGTTTATCAGCGCGCTGACACACCAACGGATCAATAAGGTGTTACCCACCGCGATGGAAGTGGTCGAAGCTCGGCGCCATAAGCTAAGCACCAGTGAATTTAACCAAATTCTACGCGATGCGTATGATGCATCGCCGCCCGCTTCCAGAACTGGGCGACGCATGCGTATTTACTACGGCACGCAGGTGAGCAATGACCCGCCGACCTTTCTCATTTTTGTCAATGACCCGGAATTGGTCCATTTCTCCTACGAGCGCTATCTAGAAAACCAGATTCGTATGCGCTACCCTTTTACCGGCACACCGATCAAGCTTGTTTTTCGAGAACGCACGAGTAGCAATAAACATGAATAGTAAGTTTAGCGCCGAGAAAACAGGTCAAGGCGCATTCAGTGAGCCAGTGAACTGACCTGTTGGCTCACTGGCTTACCTACGCCTGGGGACAAGGCATCAGTCGCCTTGTCCCTTGTTTTTATCCTGCGTTGATCGATTAGAGTAGCCCATGAATCATTTACGTGCCTATAGTATCGAGGTTGTGTTAGTCATTGTCCTGGCGCTGTCCGTCGCCTTCTTTGGCTATCTCGGCTATGGCTTGCTGCCGTCCAATAATTTTTCGGGTGACCGTGCGCTGGCCAACGTGCAGGCTCAAATTGCCATCGGCCCCCGTGTGGCCGGGACTGCTCAGGGGGTGCAGGCCAGCGATATATTGACCAGAGAGTTGACGTCGCTGGGCTGGGATGTTGTGATTCAACCAATTACGCTGACCAATGCGACCGTCGCCCGTAATATCATTGCGATTCGGAAGAATACGGATCGCAATGCCCCGATCGCCATCTTGGGCGCTCACTACGACAGCCGTGCTGGCGCCGATGCTGACCCTGATCCAGCCAACCGGACTTTGCAAACGCCGGGGGCGAATGATAACGCTTCCGGTGTGGGCGTCCTCTTGGAATTAGCGCGCACTTTAGATGTGAACGCTACCAAACACGCCGTCTGCCTCGTTTTTTTTGATGACGATGACAATGCCAATTTGCCAGGCTGGGAGCCAGCGGTGGGCAGCACGAATTTTGTGCGCGCCCTAAGTCAAGCTACTTTCCCCTGCCACGCGCCGCAATTTGCGATAATTGTCGAAATGGTGGGCGCCAAAAATCAGAAAATCTATCTTGATAAGAGCAGCAACCTTGGTTTGAGCCGAGCGATCTGGCAGGTAGCGACAAAGCTGGGCCACGACAATCAGTTGATTAGCCGCCAAACGGGACCAATTACGGGCGCTCATACACCGTTTCTCCAGGCTGGTATACCGGCTGCCATTCTCTTTGGCGCCGATTATCCCTATCAACATAGCATGCAAGATACTTTGGATAAGATCAATGCCGACAGCTTGGCCGCGGTTGGCAGTACATTGGAAACCTGGCTCGAAAGCGGCGCGCCTTTTACACAAAACTAAATTGGCAAATTTCACCCTCGCTCCCTAACTTCGTTGTTGCCCACTTTTGACCGTCAACGCTAGCATTCACCTTTCTGCCCTAAAGTATGCCAAATTGACTAACTAAATAGGACTGTTGTCTCAGTTACATTACTCAGGAACTATAGTAAGATCATCCATAGCAAGGAAATGCCAGCAAGATTTACCCGAGTGTTGATTCTCTACTTTTATAGTTCAGATGATGGAAAAACTGAAATGGCTACATCGATATTTGAAGGTCAGAATTGCCTGTATCATGTCCTCATTGTGGATGATGAAGAGAAATTGGGCCGCTTCATCAGCATGGTTTTAAAACAAATTGGCTATACGTCGATTGCCTGTCAATCAGTGGCCGAAGCCCGCAAACAACTCGACGAGCACCCCTGGAGCCTTGTGCTTACCGATATTGTAATGCCGCGTGAAAGTGGCTTTGACCTGATGCGCTGGGTCGGACGCCATTATCCAACATTGCCCGTGATTGCTATGACCGCCCATTCTACCGAGGCCATTGAAAACCAACTGCCAAAGCTTGGTTTTTCCGATGTGGTCTACAAGCCTTTCACCATCGATACATTGCGTCAGGCTGTCCAGCGTGTTGTGCCACTCCAAACTACCGTCGAAATGGCTCACTAGTTGGCTAGAAGTGAGACTGGACTGCTCAGTCAATGCAGACATAAGCCAAAAATTGTTTTTTGGGGCAAAAATAGGCTGCCCATCAATTTTATCGCGACTGGTAGACAAGGAAACAGGTAGCCATCACCTGTATGTCTGTATACCTGTATTACCCATCTTTGTTAATCCAGATAATGTCTGATCTATAGGTGGTCATGTTGTCAATTCTATGTTGCGTTTCTGCGCCACGTCGCGAAGAATTTGGCTTCGTTTGAACGATTAATTGCGTCAGTAACAAGCAAGTGACACATCACGCCATGCAAGGCTTATCTAATGGAACTGTTATACAATGTCGCCCTTTGGATCCTGTTCTGGCCGTTGAAGTTCCCGGTTTGGCTATGGAAATATGAAACGATTGGCAAGGTATTTGCCACGTTATGGGCCGTCTGTTGGTTGCTGATTGGCGTCAGCTTTCTCCCAAGACAAGCTGAGAAAACCGGTCTTTCATTCGCTACGCCACCAAGCTTGCACAACGCTGAGCAACCATCCACTGCGTTAACATTGACCAAACCATCGCCGATCGAAGCTGTTTTAGTATTCTCGCCATCCACATTATCCGTAACCACGGTGACTCACCCCTTCCCTTCAAAGTCAGTAGCGGTCACGATAGCACCAACCGAGCCACCGGTTTTTACCAATTCACCCATCGTGATCGCAACTTCGACGCCGTGGCTGCTGACCTCAACGCCCACCCGACCACCCCTGCCGACCCATGCCCAACCATCAACAATGCTACCTACCGTGCTATCGACCATGACCGCATCGCCGACGCCTGCGGCCAAACTTGCCGCCACACCCACCCCATTTGCCCCCGTTGCCACCGGTGAAGCGCTTGTGATTGAACCGACTGCCACGCCCGCCGAGCAGGTCAGCGCCAGCAATCCCAATGGCTTTACCTGTGCTGGTGGCTGCACCGAAGCGCCCGATCCAAGTTGCGCCATCAAAGGCAATGTCAACGCAAAAGGTGACAAAATTTATCACATGCCCGGCGGCAAAAATTATGCGCTCACCCACATCAAGCCCGTCGAGGGCGACCGTTGGTTTTGCACTGAGCAAGAAGCGCAGGACGCCGGTTTTCGGGCGGCGAAGAGTTATTAGAGCGGGATCAGGGCATCATTTTTTCGCAGGACGCAGAATCATCATCGGGATCGTACGCTTGGTCTTTTGCTCATACGCTTTGAATTGCGGTGCAGCGGCCGTCAACTGGGCAAAGAGCCGGTCACGCTCTTTCGTTGGCGCTTCTTGGGCATTTACCGTCATTTTCTCGCCCATGACCTGGATTGTCGTCTTTGGGTTGGCTTTCAAATTAAAATACCAACCCGGGTGTGTGTCAGCGCCGCTATTCGAGGCCGTGATCACGTAGTTTTTGCCATCACGCAGGTACATCAGCGGTGTTGTCCGGTGCTGACCGCTTTTACGTCCGACCATGTCTAACAGTAGGATCGGGTTGCCCCCAAATTTGCCCATTAGTTTGCCGCCGGTCAGACGGTAGATGAAAACATGGACGGCCAAAAACATTCTGATCAAGATTTTCATAATGCCTTTCTCCTTTTCTCCTTCAAAAACTTAACAATGTAAATTTACTTTTGTAGAATGACACCCCTTATCGTCCTCACGGAAGTCATCCTTTCCAAAGTGACAAGCATAAGAGAGCCCATGCTTATCACTCCAGAAGTGACGACCTTCGCTGACTACTCATTGTATTCGGCAATCGCTAAATGGTAAATCGTGTTGATTAGTGTACAAAAAAGGCAGCACTGAGGGTACTATGAATGACTTAAGCGAAATAACCTACACATGCTATCATTCAACCCGCACAACCTTGGCCGGTAAGCCCGTGTGGATCGATGCCCAACAAGCGGCGGCGGTGGCAATCACCTGTGCGCCTTCAAGTTCGTTAACGAGCGGGCGTTTGTCGGTTAGTAGGCATTCCTCAAAATGGCGCATATAGCGCCAGACCTCGCGGCCATGCCCTTGTTCATGCCCAAAATTCAGTTTGAGCACAGGCTGACCAACTAATTTATCCAGCACGATCTGATCATTGACCACCGAGCCTTTGTCACCGTAAATGCCCAGGCCGAGCATGGGCAGCGGTGGTTCGACCAGACCAAAGACGGCCAACACGCGCGCGATCACGCCCGAATGAAAGCGCAGATTAATCAAGAAGTTATCATGTTTGGGATAGCGCGCGTCGAAATTACTTTGCGATGCATAGACGAAGACCTCTGCCACATCGCCAAAGAACCAGCGCAACAAATCAATCGGATGGCAGGCGCCGCCATAGAGAAAATCTTGGGGGTGTTCATGGCGCCAGGGCGTACGGTCGAACACTGTGCGCATGTCGTGCACATAATGGGCTTCGGCGAAGAGTGGACGCCCCAAATCGCCATCGCCGTAGAGCTTTTTGGCGGCCATAAATTCGGGCGAAAAGCGCGCCGTCTGCCCCACCAGAAATTTGATATGATGCTGGCGCACCAACTGCACCGTACGCTGGGCTTCTTCGAGCGACACGACCATTGGCTTGGTGCAGATAATATGTTTGCCCGCGCTGGCTGCGGCTGTAATGTGCTCCATGTGCAAATGGTCCGGCGAATAGATGCCAATCACGTCGATATCGGGTCGCGCTAACAGTTGGCGATAGTCAGTGGTCGCAAATGGTATATTGTGTTCCGTTCGCACCTGTTCCAACCTAGTTTCGTTGGTGTCGCACAGGGCGCGGACTTCCATTGTCGAGTCGCGATCTTGGTTGATCGCCAGCATGTTTGTGCCCATGCCCAGACCAATCACGCCGACCCCAATTGTTTTCATGTGGCTGTGTCCTCAGTTTCTGTGCTTGTAATAAGTTAGTCAAGTTACGCAATCCTCGTGTAGGCTGGGTTCGCCGCTCCACCGGTGCGTGTAACCGCTAATCATTCCGCGGCGAACCCAGCCTACGACACCCTGCGTAACGTGAGTAAGTTACTTGGTAGGAAGGGGATGAGGAGAGAGTGGGAGATTATGAGATTGAGAATAAGTACGAGCAATCTCTCAATCTCATAATCTCCCACTCTCTGTTTTATGCTACCCTTACTGACCTCGGCTCCTCACTCCGCATTCCCCACTCATCTACGCCCGCGTGCGCAACATCGGACGGCCAAAGGCGACGGGGAGATATTGATTCGTGCGCAATGATTTCGTGCCGGGCGTCATAAAATGGATGGCAAAGGCGCGGCGCTGGCGCGGTGTTGTGTTGGGCGCGGTGTGGTGCAGCGTCTGGCAATGATGGATACAGACGCCCCCGGCCGGCAAATCGACCACGACCCTTTGGCTTTCATCCACCTCACCACCGCTATCGAGCAGCGCGTTGGTGCCTTGGGCCTGGCCATGCCCAACCGTGCGCAAATGTGATCCTGGGATAAATTGCATCGCGCCGTTGTCCTCATCCACATCATCCAGCGTGAGCCAGACGCTGACCAGGTTGGCCGGTGCGCATTTCCAATACGCGTTATCTTGATGCCAAAAAACCGGCCCGCCATGATAGGCTGGCTTATAGAGCGCCTGATCGTGAAACAGTTGGATATTAGGCCCAATCAGATCTTCGATAATGTCGAGCAAATGGTCATCATAGGCCAATCGGCGAAATTCGATATTGATCTCGCACATTTGCATAATTTGCAACATCTGTTGGCTGGCCTGGTTTTTATCTTCCAGTTCATCGGTGTTGTTGATCGACAAGTTGCGGAAGTTGATTTTTCCGGCGCGCGCCTGTTCAAACGTGCGGTCATACTCACCGCGCAACAGTTCGATCTGTTCATCGCTGAGCACTTTGCCCACGCTGACAAAACCATCACTCCAGAAACCATCGATTTGCGCTTGAGTCAGCGCTTTGTGTCCCGTTTGGATTGCCACTGCGGCCGTTTGCATTTGGGTTTACTCCTCTTTCCGATTTATCCATTTATAGTTGCTAAGTTTAACAATGGGCGTTAGGACAAAGGTCAAGCGTCGATTGTCAACGAATATTGGGGCAACGAAAGTTAGTCATTTACTCACGCATCATAAAAAAGCGGTTACACAGAGCACGCAGAGGGAAAAGCGACACAGAGCATACAAAGAAAAAAACACGAGGGATGGTTGGCTTTTCCTCTGCGCGCTCTGTGTGCTCTGTGTCACTGCTTTTCCTGCGTAACATGAGTCACTTGCTTTGCCGGTAAATTAGCAATATCAACCGGTTCGATCTCATCGGCTGGGTCGAACGCAAAGACTTGACCATAAAAATAGAGTTCGGCTTCGGCACTGCGGATGATGTTCTCGGCTTTGCGAAAGCCATGCTGCTCCCCTTCAAAGGCGAGATACGCATACGGTAAATGCTTGGCCTTGAGCGCCGCAACCATGATCTCGGCCTGCGAGGGCGGCACAATTTTGTCCTCCAGCCCCTGAAACAGAATGACCGGGCTGCTCAACTGATCGGCAAAATTGACCGGTGAACGTTCATAATAGAGCGCTTTCTGCTCTGGATACGGACCAATCAACCCGTCCAGATAGCGCGCTTCAAATTTGTGCGTGTCATTGACAAAGGTTTCCAATTCGGCTAAGCCAAAATGACTGGCGCCGGCGGCAAAAAAGTTTTGCCAGGTCAACGCGCGCAACGTA
>JBBREZ010000105.1:0-16483 GCA_038225095.1 Caldilineales bacterium | reverse complement strand
TTCGTTGCCAATGCGAGTGGTTGCGGTAACTAGGGCATGATCATCTGTAATCTCGGTGGTTAAATCCGCTGGCGTAGCCACAGACGGCGCACCAGGAAAGACAATACGTACGTAACGATGACGGATGGCATCTTTGTTGCGCCAAAATTCATCATCATCCCGGTTGGCAGGCGTGTTATTGGCATCTGCGACGAAAGCGCCGTCGGCCCAGAGTGCCATAAGTTGGTTAATATCTTGCTTAACTACCAATTGGCCCTCTGCGTTCAACACTGCCCGAATTGTTTGTTGATCCGTAGCACCCTGATCCAGGTCCAGGAGACAAGAACCAGCCGGTGGGCTGGCTGGGCGCGTCACAAGCAGGCTGCATCCATTGAGGATTAGCAGAACCAGGGTAAAGG
Source organism: Caldilineales bacterium (assembly GCA_038225095.1). Classification (GTDB taxonomy): domain Bacteria; phylum Chloroflexota; class Anaerolineae; order Caldilineales; family Caldilineaceae; genus JAPLGZ01. The sequence continues at coordinate 16,085 of JBBREZ010000105.1, read as the reverse complement.
ATAGGATTCGTATGGACAGGCGCTGCATGCTACTGTGCACTGGTAAATAAATGGCGGACGAAATCGGCCTGCATCGCCAATGTTTGTTCCGCATCGCCATAACGTTCAGAGGTCAATTTAAAAAGCACAATGCCATCGGAAAGATTCCGCGCTTTGTTAGGGAAGAGATAAAAGTAGTAGACCACTTGTTGGGTGAAGAAGGCATCACCGGGCATCTGTTTTTTTGCTTCAAGCCAAAGGCCATTCAATGCGCTGCCATCATTTAACTTCACGGTGTGCGAATCCGTATTAAATTGCCAACCATCGGCTTTATAACAAATATCGGGGGCATGGAATGGTTGCGAACTGCGCCCCCCAATCATGCTGAGCCAGATATACTGACCAGCACTATTTTTATAAAGCCGTTGCACATATTGGACTGGATCCAGCAGGATCATTACCTCTTTATTTGTCTCGGGCACTTCCTGCCCCTGCCAATCGCCAATCTGGAGCGGCACATTGTGCAGATCGGTGGCTAGATCAAAATGCGAATTGGCAATGACCGTTTTCTCACTGGGCGTTCGTTGCCAAAAGTCCAGATCGGTAATGTAGGCAAATTGATTAGACGATCCTGCTACGTGCTGTTCCAGTAGTTTGGGCGAAATTTGTGGAAAGTAGACAACCAGCAAGCTGGCCAGCAGCATGGCGATGACGATAAAATTACGCTGATTGGTGTTGATTGACATGGGTGATACTTGGGTGAAAGAGCTGAAAACCAAAAACAACAGAACGGTTGCTTGTATTTGATCTAGTCGCCACAAAACGCCAATATAGCCACGCTAAACGAGCGCATCTCTATTATAGTCTGCTTTGTTAAATCAATCAATTGGCAAGCCTGATGATGCGCCCTTAGAAAATTTGCTCGATTTCGCCATCAATACTTGGGCAGGCAACGCCCTTGCGCCACCCTGCCCCTATGTGTAAACCACTAATGAATTAGATGACATCCAGCCGTAACGTGCTGGCTCGCAAAAGGCGAGTGAGTGGAACCATGAGCAGGAGAACAAGCACAAAAAAAACGAGCCCTGAATAATCGTGATAAAATGTAAAGGCGGCGTCTACACTATACGCCCGCGCCATAAAGAGCAGCGATGCCACGCGTAGGATATTGCCCAACATCGCCAGCGGCACCGCTAGAATGACCAGCATCACACGTCCTAACAATGGCCCCTCTAGCAAATAGGCGGCCAGCGCCATCAACGAGGTCAATGCGATTAAAGAATTGACCCCGCTGCATTGGGCGCCAATCACAAGATTGGCATTGGGCAACGTTACTGCATTGCCGACAATAATCACGTCTAGCCCCAAGAAACGCGCTAACCCGCCTGAACAGACACCCGTAAAGAGCGCTAGCGGCAAAGTCGAACGTTCGACAAAAGGCAGCGGAATCATGAGTGACAGATAGCCAATTGGAAAGGCCAATTTACGCACAATCCCCATCCCACCTAACGTCCAGACCAGCCCGGCGATAAGACCGATCATGGCGAAAGCCGCCAGGTAGTAGGCCAGGTTATTGAGAAAAAAGAGAAAAGCCGCCAAACTAGTGATCAGTATAATCAGGCCAAGATTGTTCCCCTGCTCCGATGTTGAGCGCAGACTTTTATCATGGCGAAAGCGTTGGAGGGCAAGAAACACCACTACCGGCGGGATCAGAATCCCGTGGCTATAATAGTCATTGCCCATCCATTCGCCCCACAACCAACGCCAGACTGGCACTGTGAGCAACAAAAAGATAATTGTCGCTATGGAAGGAACAAGAATTGATCGAAATGATACGCGCTGCATAGTTTGCAGGATACCACCGACAACAGATTGCGTCAAACGTGAAACTCGGCTTGACCTACTCCCTGGCCCGTTTTGGATGCAGATAGCATTGACCGTAATCAGCAGCGCTACGCCAACAAGCTTGTTGGCATAGCGCTGCTTTATGATCTTACCGTGTGATCAGTGGTAGATAGAGAGGATTGGGGGCTTTCTCCAACACGGCGAAGATGGTCAAATGGTTCAACGTGGCCGTGAGTGTATTATTCACTGGCTCCAATGTTAACTGCTCAACCGCATGCCAACTATCGTTTTCAACCCTGTAGAAGAAGGCAAGGTTTTCTTCGTACAGGCCAGCCAGATCAAATGGTAAGTCCAAACCTTTCTACACTCCGAACATCGGGGGATATGTTCGGAGTACAAGTGATGGCTTGATGAGGGATCGACCGATTCACTTGCGAGGTTTGCACTCACTATAAAATGTAGCATAAAATGATGAACCTGTCCTATATCGTAAAGTCCTACAAAGAAGTCCTAAATCATGCTTTTTCTTACTGAATCGTAAGGTATCTAGTGCCTAAATAAAACCTTGCGTTCGTGCAAGTTCGGCAAACTGCTTTTGGCGATCTCGTCGATGTTGAAAGCCTTCGTTGGGAATCTCAAAAATGTGATAAAGCAGGTTGATATAATTGCGCACGCTTGCCACCGAACAGCCGATCTTTTCCGCGATTTCTGCCCGTGGATAACCATTCACGTAGAGGGCAAAAACAGTTAACAAAGTAGGGTTAGGTGTCTTTCGTTGTTGTGCTGTCAGCAGTAGCTGGGTAAGGCGTGCCAACCCCTCGCGCCGCAGTTTACCCTGATAGATCAGTTCCTCTAGGATCGCTCTGCACGTCTGATCTGCCAGGCCTGCTAGTTCGTCAAAGGTGTGACCTTCAATCAGGTGAAGCAGCCCTCCGGCGTGTATACGCACCGCAGGGTTGTCCACATGTAAGAGTGCGCGTAAGGCGCCACTCCCCGCTTTCCCCAAGCGATTGACAAAGATATGCTCTGCCACGTCGGGAAAAATATCGACCTGCAAAGCATAGGCGCATAGTTCACTGACCAGCGGCGGATGCCACCAATGCGGAAAGCCATCCAGATGTTGTTGCGCCAGCCAGCCTAAAGCTTGACGCAAATAGGCGTGCGCTGTTTCACGCTGTCCACTGCTTAAACTAACCAATGCCAGATAAAACTGAAGGGCGCAACACGAGAGCACGTCGCCGGATTCCGTGTAATAGGCCAGCGATTCACGCAACAGCCGGTCGGCAACTTCCCAACTTTTATCTAGTAAATTGATAATCGCGAGCAGCACCTGAAAACTGATCGACTGGCCCAGATCCGAGGTTTTTAGACTGGCATGGATCAGCCTACGCGCCTCATCCAGATGGCCTTCCAGCACGCGCAGCCAAGCCGTCTGCGCGTCAATCCAGGGCGCATAAAATTGATAGTCGAGTTCGGCAACGAGGCGGCGGGCTTCGGTGTACCACTGCTGTGCCAGGTCAAACTGACCCGCTGTACGATGTAAATTGCCCAATAACATCCGCGCATAAACCCGAAAATTGCTAAATTGTTCCTGGTCTACCAGCGCCATGTAGGCATAGGTCTGGGCCAACGCCTCCGGCAATTTACCTTGATACCAGTTTTGGTGGATGGACAGATTGAGTAGGCGCGCCTTAGCGTTTGCGCCCAAATTGCCAGCGGCATAACAAGACCAGGCAAGTTCCAACTTGCTGGCGGCGTCGCCATAGTTGCCTAAATGGGCCGCCGTGCCAGCCAACCGCACCAAGGCGTAAAACTGACCGGTGACATCATCCATTGCTTTGTAGACGGCGAAAGCCTGCTTTGCGTAGTCCGTAGCAGCCTGTAATTTGCCAATATCTGGGCAAAGCTCGGCCATGCGCAGGAAAAAGCGTGCTTGCAATTGGGGATCAGTCACAAGCCCCTGCTCGATCAATGGCTGAATTTCTTCATATAGATAATAGTAGGCGGTGCGGAAGTTATCGCGGCTCAGGCATAAGCGAGCGAGTTCAAGACTGCATTTGACCGCTTTGCCATACGCTTGCTGGGTCGTATAGGAAAATCTGGCCCGTTCCAGCAGCTTCGTCGCTTCTTGCACGAGTCCAGCCTTGGCATAGACTAAGCCTTCGACATAACGCAGATCGGGGTCTTCATCAAACAAGTGGCCAGGGAAAAGTGGCAACAGCGCGTGTACTGCTTGCCAATCGCCCGATTCCAACAATGTTTCGATCTGGGCGACCAGCATTTGCCCGGCCTGGGTGTACGCGGCGGTTTGCAGCAAAGTGCGTACAGCTTCCAGCACCGCCTGTATATCTGGATGCGTCGTGAATGAATTCATATTTTTTTATGCCTCAGAACGCGCTGCCCCTGGTAGACGTAGTGCGGAGCGTCAACAAGTGACGAGTATGGCAGAAAAGTTCGGCAACTTATTGACTTTGAGTATCTGATTAACAGTATAATCCTAAATCAGCTTCGACAACCTATCCACTTCCTATCATTTGCTCCAGCCGCTTGTCGCTGCTTGCCCGATTATCCACATTTCGCTCTGTTTATCTATACATTTGATTTTGTTTTTGATGATCGGGTGAGGACATAGGGCGCGCCCGTTGAAAAGCTCTACAACTTTATTGCGTAGGTGGGAAAAATGTTCGGTTGGTTGCTGGCTGCTCTGAATCGACACGCGCTTCGCCTTCTATACAAAAGTCCTTCGATGTAGTGATATCGAAGGCCTTTTGTATAGAAAATTTAAATCGTTGTTTGAGTTTTGGAGTAGCCACACGCTTATTTATACAGTTCGCTCGTAATCCGCACCATGGCCGCATAACTCTCGGCCTTCAGCGCCGCACCACCAATCAGCACCCCATCAATGTCGAACTGCTGCATAATTTCACCAATATTCTTTTCGTTGGTGCTGCCGCCATAGAGAATGCGGGTATTTTGGGCGGTGTTATTGTCGTAGATCTGCGCCAGCGTACCCCGCACTGTCGTCTTACAGGTCTCACAGGCTTGTTCAGGGGTAGCGGCCAGCCCCGTACCAATCGCCCAAAGTGGCTCATAGGCGATGACCAGGGATTGCACCTGGTCAGTGGTTAAGCCATTCAACGCATCTTGGACTTGAAGGCTAATCACCGCATGCGTTTGGCTGGCCTTATTCTGTTCTAATGTCTCGCCGACACAGACAATCGGAATGAGGCCATGCGCTAAGGCAGCTAGAACTTTCTTATTGATAATTTCGTCGGTTTCGTTGAAATATTGGCGGCGCTCGCTATGGCCAATAATCACATAGCTGACCAACCCTTTGAGCATCAGCGGGCTGATCTCGCCGGTGTAGGCGCCGCTCTCTGCCCAGTGCATATTTTGCGCGCCAATCGCCACCGAGCTGCCTTGTAATGCGGCCTGCACCGCAGTCAAACAGACCGCAGCTGGACAAACCACACTGTCTACATTGTCATAACCGGCCACACTAGCGTGAATGGCTTTAGCCAGCGCAACGGCTTCGGGGATGGTTTTATTCATCTTCCAGTTGCCGGCCATCATGGGTTTACGCATGGAAAGTTCTCCAATTTGATGAATTGGTAGTTGAGATAAGGTTATAGAAGGTAACAAATTGAATGATCGGCGCTTGCCTTATAGAGCAAACAAGGAGAAGTCGCACAAACGTGGAGCGCGCACGCTCTTGTGCGACCGGACCGGCATGAGCGCATACCTCCTCCGCGTTTGTGCCAAGTTGATTTGGTTTGTCTATTAGGTCATTCTTTCGGCTTGTCATCTTCCTCGGGCGGAGCATTAAACCGGGCTAATTCTGTTTCATACTCTTCTGACCCCAGCCAGCGTCCGCCTTGTACTTCATGCTCGACTACCTGTTTGTCCTGATTGAGCCAAAGTTCGATCTCGACTTGATCGAAACAGCGTTTCTGACCAGAGGTGCGGAAGACTTTGCGCACATAATAGGCCGAATCATCTTCATCCGGCTGGCTCAATTCGTTGAGCAAGTCAACTTGACCAGCGATTGGCTCGTTGCAGCGACGGCTCAACATGTAGATCGTCAGATAGCGGGATGAGGAAGTGCGTTTTCCACTGAAGAGACTGCTTAGACTTTTGAAGAAGTTCATAGGGATAGGGAGTAAGGATTAGGGAGTAAGGATTAGGGAGCGGGGAGTGGGTCAGCGGTCTGTTGCCTAATCCCATATCCCATATGCCTAATCCCTATTCGCGATTATTGAGCGCCGCCACACCGGGTAAAACTTTGCCTTCTAAAAATTCTAAGCTGGCACCACCACCGGTGCTGACATGCGACATCTTTTCTTCCAGGCCAGCCTGACGAACGGCGGCTGCACTGTCGCCGCCACCGATAATGGTGGTGGCATTGCGCAGACCGGCAAGCATTTCCGCAATCGCAACCGTGCCTTGGGCGAAAACAGGAAATTCAAAAACACCCATCGGGCCATTCCAGATTACTGTTCTTGCCCCCGAAAGATTATTCGCATAGTGTGCAATCGTGGCCGGACCAATATCAAGCGCCATCCAATCAGCAGGCACATCTTCTACGCTGACCACTTTATTTTCGGCGTCGGCGCCGAATGTATCAGCCACGCGCAAATCTACGGGAAGCTGAATAATATCGGCACCTTTGTCCATGAGGCCAGCGGCGATGCCCAGAACATCACTTTCCACTAAGCTTTTGCCCATATGAAAGCCTTGGGCGGCCAGGAAGGTGTTGGCCATGCCGCCACCGATTAGAATCGTGTCGACCTTTTGCAAAAGCGCTTCGATCACACCAATCTTGTCGCTGACCTTCGCGCCGCCCAGAATGGCGATAAAAGGTCGTTTCGGTTCTTCTAAGGCTGCGCCTAGATATTCCAGCTCTTTTTCCATCAAGAACCCAGCCATCGCCGGTAAAAATTCCGCCACGCCCGTGGTGCTGGCATGGGCGCGATGGGCGCTGCCAAAAGCGTCATTGACAAAATAATCGGCCAATGCAGCCAATTCCTGGGCCAGGCTGCGTTCGTTTTTCGTCTCGCGCGCATCGAACCGGGTATTTTCTAACACCAACACTTCGCCTGGTTGCAATGCTTTGGCAGCGCTTTCAACGGCTGGCCCTGTAACGCTCGCCACAAATTTGACCGGTGCTTTGATCAACGTCGCCAGATGGTCTGCCGTTACCTTCATACTGAATTTGGGATCAGGCTGGCCATCCTTGGGTCGCCCCAAATGACTCATTAAGATCACTGCTGCGCCATGCTCTAACAGATAGTTAATGGTTGGCAGCGCAGCAACAATGCGGGCGTCGTCGGTAATGTGACCATCACTGAGCGGCACGTTGAAATCGACGCGCACCAACGCCTTTTTTCCTTGCCAGTCAATATCTTTGATTGTTTTTTTGTTCATAGTGTGACCTTTTGGGAAGGGATTAGGGGATACGGGAGTAAGGATTAGGATCGGAGCCATCTAATCCCGTATCCCTACTCCTTACTCCCTACTCCTTAAATTAAAAGCCCTTGCCTGCGATGTAATTCGCCAGATCGGTGACGCGTACGCTATAGCCCCACTCGTTGTCATACCACGAGATCACTTTGACCATATTGCCGCCAATCACCAGCGTATCCAGCGCGCTGAAGATCGAGGAATGTGGATTGCCCTTTAAGTCTGACGAAACCAGCGGTTCTTCTGTATAAGCCAGAATGCCCTTCATCGGGCCATCGGCGTATTCTTTCATCGCTGCGTTGATCTCTTGGACGGTCACATCTCTGCCAAGCAACGCAGTGAAATCAACCACAGACACGGTCGGGGTTGGCACGCGGAAGGACATGCCGGTGAACTTACCCTGCAATTCGGGAATGACCAGCCCAACGGCGCGGGCGGCGCCGGTGGTAGAAGGCACAATGTTCAAGGCCGCGGCGCGGGCATCGCGCAGATCGGGGGCGGCCAAATCGAGCAGCCGTTGTGAGTTCGTATAGGAATGAACTGTCGTTAGAATGCCCTTTTCAATCCCAAAGCGTTCGTAGAGCACTTTGGCCACTGGCGCCAGGCCATTGGTGGTACAACTGGCGTTAGAGATGACATGATGCTTGGCTGGGTCATATTTTTCATTGTTCACGCCCATGCAGACGGTGATGTCTTCGCCTTTGGCGGGGGCGCTGATGATCACTTTCTTTGCGCCCGCGCTCAGGTGGAGAGCCGCTTTTTCTTTTGAAGTGAAAAGACCCGTGCTCTCAATCACAATGTCCACACCAAGATCGCCCCAAGGCAATTTGCTCGGATCGCGTTCGCTCAACACCTTCACCCGATTATCATCGATGACAATGTTGTTGCCGTCTACCTTGACATGGCCCGGATAGACGCCATAGTTGCTGTCATATTTGAACAGGTGTGCATTAGTCTTCACATCGCCCAAGTCGTTGACAGCGATGAGATCAAATTGACCGCCGTACTTCTCAAAAAGCGCCTTGGTCACTTGACGGCCAATGCGGCCAAAACCATTAATTGCAATTTTAACTGCCATGTTTTTTCTCCTTATTTAAAGAATCGTTTGTCATACAATAATTTTTTGAAAGGATTTGGCCCCATCACCAATCCCTAAAGGCTGACTAAATTCCTTTGCTGCGCGGCATGGCAACACAGCGTATGTTACCATATTTACTTGCTTCGCCCTACTTTGCAACCGCCTGCTTTGTAAACAATGCGTTATATACCCAGTAGGCTGCGGATCAGACCGCACACATAGAAAACGTAGCCAGATTGCGCTCATTCCCCTGCTGTCAACTCTGCATACAGCGCCATCAGGCGGGCGGCTAACTTGGCCGAACTGTGCCGCCACGGTTGTTGATCGTCAATCAGATCGCCCGTGAAAAGTTGATAATCGAGCACCTCACCAGGCCCAGGTAACGTGACCCATTGGCCATACGGCGAAGGGGGGATGGCGACATCGTAGGTTGCGTTCGCCAATACCGTCGTGAAGGCTTCGCCCGCATGTAAACGGAGTTGGCGCATATGCTCAGAGACCGTATAGTGATCGGTTTCGCCCGGCTGGGTGGCGACATTGCAAAGGTAGATCCGTGGGGCTGTGGACGCGCAAATCGCGTCGCGCACAGAAGGCACGAGTAGATTAGGCATAACGCTCGTGAAAAAGCTGCCTGGGCTGGCCACGATCAGATCGGCCTGGAGAATCGAGCGAATGACTTCAGGATAGGCGCGCGGGTGATCGGGCTTTAGAAAGACGCGCATAATGCGGCCGTTGGCTTTGGGGATATTGCTTTCACCCTCGACGATCACCCATTCTTCCTGGCCGTCCGTCTGAGTCAGGCCAACTTCGGCGCACAGGGTTAGATGTTCCAGCGTGCTGGGCAGCACACGGCCACGCACCGCCAAAACGCGCGCGCATTCGGCCAGACCCGCCTCAAAACTGCCGGTTACGGCGGCCATCGTGGCGATGAACAAGTTGCCGAAACTGTGGCCGGCCAGTTCGCTGCTGCTGCCACCCAGATCGCTGTCGGCAAACCGATATTGAAAAAGGCGCGTCATCAGTTCTTCCGCATCACTGAGCGCCGCAATGTTGTTGCGAAAATCGCCCGGTGGCAATACGCCCATCTGGCGACGCAACCGGCCACTGCTGCCGCCATCATCGGCAACAGTAACAATCGCGGTGATATTATCCGTATACTGCCGCAGACCACGTAACAATTGGGGCATGCCGGTGCCGCCGCCAATCGCGACAATTTTGAGGCCTGGGCCTGCCGCATAAGATTGGCGTTGCACGGGCCTAGCTCCTTTGGACTGACATTCTCACGCTGCTGCCTACGTTGACAACGTTAGATGGTAGCGGCCCGTGCGTGCATTGCACGGTCACGTGATCGTGCAAACTAGTGACCACTGCTTGACCCGTGCGCTGCACTCACCTACACCAAGCTAATCGTACGTTGTCGTACTAATCTGACCAAGTTAAGCAAGTATTATATCAGGGTGCGTACTTTTACTTCCAGCGTGGCCTACGTTAAAATTTGATTACTGATTGCGCATTATCAAGTGAACACTGTCGATTGCGAATGGTTAATGGTTCATGTTCAAAGCCGCCTGGCGAAAATCAACCAAGTCTAGCATAAAGCAAGCGTACTGCGGCTATGAATTGTCTAACCCATCTGCCCACGCGCCAGATGAGAACATGCCCCCACATCATCCTGTCTCCTTGTCTCCTTGTCTCCTTGTCTTCGCACTATCCTGCGCCCTCCTCTTGGCCGGCTGTTTTCGGCGTGCTACCGTTCCCAACATGTCATTTGATCTGAACGAGTTGTTGCCCAGTGGCTGGACGGCGGTAGGCGACGTGCACGAGATCAACATTGATGACGACGCGGCAATCGAACGGCTGGTCTTTTTTAGCTATGACCAAAGCCTGCAAACCAAGCTCGGCCCAATTGGCGCGCTGATCTACGATCCGCGTGAAGACAAAGCGATTGTCACGAACCAGGGCGCGGTCGTTGCCAGCCAATCTTCTAGTTCGTTGGTGCGCTATCAGATTTTGCCCAGCTATTGGCAAGGCGCTGGTCAGGGTTTTATTGCCGAACCGAGCCAGGCCGCCAATATCCTGGTTAACCCCGTCACCTATGCCACTACGGACAGCCAGGGCGCGGCCGTTACGCGCAAAGAATTAGTAGTGCGAGGCGGTAGCACCTATTTAACTTTGATCTGGTGGAAGGGCGCCACGGATGGCTATGGTGTGGCGCAACTATACGCGCCCGGCGGTTTTCAGGGCATCGATTGGACGGCATGGGAGCGTGACCCCAAACCGATCAGCCGTATTACTGGCCTCTATCCGCTGCACGATCGCAGTCTACTCTGTCGCAAGGTGACTTATGACCGCACTGACGTTGCGCCCACAACGGGAACGCCGCTCACGGGCGAAAATATTTCCTACCGCCAAGACATTCACTATAATGCCTCAAATCGTGGCCTCGATTTTTGTGACGGCGCGCCAACTCATCCTTTCTATCCAGAAGGCGTTGTGCTAGCTTATCTGCTGGACGCCAAAAATCGCATGGACCTGTTAGACCCATCCGTGCAAAACTCAGCCGAAATTACGCAGGTGCAAAGTGTCATTGATCCAGCCCGGTTGATTCTGGTAGACGATATCCGCGGCCAGCAAGCGATCCCGCTGGCCCGCCCCATTACGCCTGCACCTGACGTAGCGATTCAAACCACTGTCTGCGCCAAGGTGATGGCTTGGACTGACGCCACCGCCACTGTGTTTGAGCCGCGCTGGCTGATCTTTACCCTGCGTTATCAATTGTCAACGCCTGGCACAGCGTCTGTGGATCAACTGGCGATTATCAATGTAAACCGGGTTGCTGCAGCCAGCGCTGGTACTGAATTAGACTGTACCCAAGTGATACAAAGTTTTGTAAAATAATCGTAGCTGTTCCGGCGTAGTGATGCGCAGGTAGACAGGTAACACGGATACACGGGCGTACCCCCTGTTTACCTGTTTATCTGTCTACCTGTTTACATAAGGACTGATAGTTACAAATAACCTACACATGGATAAAAATCGAATGCTGCGCCACAGTCGCAGCACTATTTCGGCAGAAGAATTGGGCAATCTCCTGAACAGCGGCCAAAGTGATCGCGTTGCCTTTTTGAGCGCGGCGGCCACCCAGCAGATTATTGCGGAAACGCTGGCTGCCCTGGCGAATGCGAATGGTGGTGTCGCTTTGTTGGGGGTCAGCGCCAAAGGCCTGCCGCAAAAAAATGACGATCAAGCCGCTTTGCGTGAAGCCGTAGTCGCCGCTGGCCTGCTGACCGATCCACCCTTGATCCTGCCGGCGTCGCAAGTGGTGGAAAGTGATAAAGGCGCGGTGGTAGTCGTGCAGGTGCCACCCGGCTTGCCCCATATTTATAGCTTGCGTGGGCTCTACCTGACGCGCACCGCGGCGCAAAACCGTTCGCTAACCACGCCAGAATTGCGCCGTTTACTCTTAGAACGCGGTGATGCCGGCTTTGAAAGTCTGGCAATCGAAGGCGCGGCTTTGACGGATCTCGATCCGGCGCGCATGGAGCGCTACTTTGATCGAATAGAGATTGCCGCGGATGAAGAGCCGGTGCAGACCTTGTTGGCGCGCGGCTGTGTCACCTATACTCCAGAACGGCAACTAGCCCCCACCGCAGCAGGGTTGTTGCTCTTTGGCCGTGAGCCACAGCGTTTTCTGCGCAGCGCCGAAATCATTTGCGTGCGCTATGGCGGGCAAACGATGAGTGATGAATTTGTGCGGCAAGACTTAGGCGGTGTGCTGGCCGAACAGGCGCGCCAGGCCGAGACGTTTGTCACCAGCAATATGCGTCGCGGTATGAAAATCAGTGGGATGGCGCGCGCAGAGACCACTGAATATCCACTGGCTGTCGTGCGCGAGGCGATTGTCAATGCCATCGCCCATCGCGATTATGGCATCCGCGGCGAAGGCATTCGCCTGCTCATGTTCAGCAACCGGCTAGAAATTTACAGCCCTGGTCGGCTGCCTGGCCATGTCACCTTGGACAATTTGAAAGATGAACGTTACAGCCGCAATGAAGCGATTGTCGCCGTGCTGAGTGATCTGGGCTATATTGAACGACTGGGCTACGGCATCGACCGCATGATCGGCGCGATGCAAGAAGCCAATTTGCCAGCGCCCGTGTTTGAAGAGACCACCGCCGGTTTCAAAGTCACGCTCTACTCGGCTGACGACGAATTGGTGAGCGCCCAGCCAGAGCAGCAGCGCTGGGGTCATCTGTTTTTGAACGAACGCCAGGAACAGGCCGTTGCCTACGTGCATACGCAGGGGCGGATTACGAACAGTGATTTTCAGGAATTAATCCCCGACGTCAGCCCCGAAACCATTCGGCGTGATCTGGCCGATTTAGTGGAGAAGAATCTCCTGATCAGAATCGGCTCGAAGCGGGCTACGTATTATATTTTGAAGTGATAAACGCCGATTTAGTGTGGTAGTTTATGACGGAACTTGTCCGCATCGTGCGACATTTTGGCAGTCGCTCATGTGCTAGGATAGCGAACGAAATAATGGTTTATTCACTTGTCACTATTGTAGATTCATTCCGTAGGGAATGCTTGATCAGGAGTTTTTATGCGTAGTGTATCGATCGTCGGCATTGGTCAGTCGCCAGTCGGCGAATTATGGAATCAGTCAGCGCGCCAGATTGCCTATAAGGCGGTGTCAGCCGCGATGGCTGATGCTGGGATTGAGACCGCCGACGCGCTCTTTCTCGGCAATATGCTCAGCGGCAATTTGCTTGACCAAGAGCACTTGGCAACCTTGGTGGCGGATTTTTGTGGCCTGCACGGGATCGAGGCGGCCAAAGTGGAAGCCGCGTGTGCCAGTGGCGGGGCTGCGTTGCGGATTGGGACGATGGCCGTTGCCAGTGGCTTTCATGATGTGGTCATTGTGGCCGGTGTGGAAAAGATGACCGACACGGTGGGCAAAGATACGACCGCGGGTCTAGCTACGGCGTCGGATGCTGAATATGAAGCGTTGCATGGTATCAGTTTTGTGGGGTTGAATGCGTTGTTGATGCAGCGTTACATGTATGAATATGATGTGCCAATCGACGCCTTTGCCGGTTTCAGCATCAACGCGCACCGCAACGGGGCGAATAATCCCAACGCCATGTTTCAGGAAGCGATTAGCCTGAACGAATATCTAAAAGCGCCAATTATTGCCACGCCGATCAACATAATGGATAGCAGCCCGGTTTGTGACGGCGCCGCGGCCTTAGTGCTGGTGCCTACAGAACGAGCGCACGAATTCATCAGCGGCCATCAGCGCGGCGCAGTGCAGATTTTGGCTAGCGCCAGCGCCAATGATACGTTGGCCGTGCACGACCGCAGAGATCCACTCTTTTTGCAGGCGGCGCAGATCAGCAGTCAAAAGGCCTATCAACAAGCGCACATCAAGCCCGACGATCTTGACCTTTTCGAGCTACACGATGCCTTCACCATCATGAGTGCGCTGAGCTTGGAAGCAACGGGTTTTGCCCGCCGCGGCGAAGGTTGGCGGTTAGCACACGAAGGGGAAATTGGCATTAATGGTCGCCTGCCAATTAGCACGATGGGCGGCCTGAAGAGTCGCGGCCATCCCGTAGGCGCAACTGGCGTTTATCAGATTGTCGAATTGGTGCAGCAATTGACGGGCATGGCGGGGCTGAATCAAATCAAAGACGCTCGGATTGGGATGGCGCAAAACATCGGCGGCAGTGGGGCCACGATTGTAACGCATATTCTAGGGGCTTGATAACGCGCAGAGCGATTTCAAAAATCGTTTTACATACATTTGACCCTGGTTGCCTGACCAGGGTCATTTTTTGTTTGTTCTCGAGTAAATGCATAGAATTGGCGGGCTAGCAAAGCTCTCAAAAGCTATCATTTGCGTATAAATCTAGCCAGATAGCAATTGAAAGCTGAAAGCTGTTAAAATTCTATTTATAAAAGTAAGCAGTTTAGATAATTTATTCGATCCGATAATCAGGAGTTTTATTCGTATGGCAGTCCCTAATTTGTGGCGCACGAAGAAACAGCGTTACAGTTTACAAAGTGAAATTTGCCCAACCTGTAGCCAGGCTGTCTTTCCCCCGCGCGAAATCTGCCCGTATTGCAGTCACGCTATGCACGGCACTGGGTCAGATAAAACGCAACATAACATGTATAGCTTTGCGCTTACCTTTCTTCCCACCGCAATGGAAGTGGCTACAGGAGCCAGCATTCCGGTATCGGGAGATGATTAAATGCCCGATACTGCCAAAGAGAGCGCTGCTGCGAGTGTTGCCCGTAATCTAAGTGGACACGGCGAGCTTTACAGCTTCACGACTATGTACAATGTGCCGCAGGGCTTTGAAGAACAAAAACCGTACACCGTTGGGTTAATTAAGCTAGATGAAGGTCCGATGGTGACTGCCCAGCTAACCGATGTGGACAGTAAAGATGTGAAGATTGGTATGCGCGTGGAGATGGTAACGCGCAAATTACGTGAAGATGGCAAAGAAGGCCAGATTATCTATGGTTATAAATTTCGACCGATTCTGACCTTTGGTGGATAAATAACTTGTCGCTCAGAAGTAATATAAAGACAGTGGGTGATGAAGCGTAATGCTTCATCACCCACTGTCTTTATCACCCACTGTCTTTATTGCCCTGGAACTGTTTTCAAATACTGATCAAAAAACTGGATTGAATGGCTCATCGCTACAGTAAAGTTAGCCGAGATATTGTGATTGTCACCGGCGTATGCATATAACTCCACCGTTTTACCTGCTGCTTGCGCTTGCTTATAGAGGTTTTGCGAAAATTCAACCGGCACTTCTTCATCGGTTGTCGAATGATCAAGCTGAAGTGGACCCGACAAATCGGACAGATAACTGTTCGCTGAGATCGAATTCCAAAATCTTGGGTTGGTTTGCGGCGTGCCGTAAATATTTGTCATGCCTTGGCGCCAAGCTCTCGCCCGCGCCCCAGTCGGCACCTCGCGCACGGGTGAATGCCAATTGTTCATGATGTCATCGTACGAGCCAACCACACCGCCCCAAATCACCCCCACTTTAATATCTTTGCTGATCACCATAGAGCGTAAGGTGATATAGCCACCCATTGAGTGACCCCACATGCCCATTCGGGTTGGGTCAACATCTGGATACTTTTTCAGCGACACCACGGCATTCAAGACATCAACCGTATAATCGGGTGAGCCATAACCGCCCGTTGCCTCGCCTTCCGAGCTACCGTGACCTCGGTAGTCGGACTTAAAGACAATGTAGCCATTGCGCGCAAAGCCATCTACATAATTGACATAACGTTCAGTCGTGCGATAAACCTCAGGCGGGATGTAGCCATGATTGAACACGAGCACGGGCCACCCGCTTGCTGGTTTTTGACCATTGGGAATGGTCAGCAGGGCGTAAATTTTCAAATTATCGGAACGGTATGAAGCAATGTAGCGGTTGTAGTTGATCCCTGGATCCAGGGTCTGTTCAATGGTGATCGCGCTACCGGGATAGACCCTTTGGCGCATGCTGGCAATCGTCATCGACTCGCCCACGGCCTTCCAATCAACTTGCGCCACGGCGGTTTGAACGGGGGCAGGGCTGGCTGGCGTAGACGCCGGTGTGGCGATGGCTGTTACTGTGCTTGAGCTACTAATGGCTCCTGGCGCAGTAATTGGTCCTGGAATACACAATTTCCAACCCAGCGCTAA
>JBBREZ010000104.1:0-16666 GCA_038225095.1 Caldilineales bacterium | reverse complement strand
ATAAGAGCAATCGTCAATCTGAAGCAAAAGTCGCTACTCCGCCTGCCAGATCGCGTACGCCGCAAGCGCGTAGGCCAAAGCTGACGATCAAGGCAGTTGGCAGATCGATCGCTTTGGCCAGCCAAGAGCCTCCTAGCGAACCGAGCAACACCCCGGCATTAAGCGCTAAATTATACCACTCCAGATAAGCGGGCCGGTCGGTGTTGGGCACCTTTTCCAGCCGATAATTGCCCACAGCGCCGCCAACCAATGACCAGGCTGCACCACCGACAAGTGACGCCAAGAGAAAAGCCGGTAGACTGGTGGTAAAGGCCGTGAGCAAGGGATGGAGGCTCATCAACAAAACACCGAAGGTCATCAAGGTATGATTGCCCCAGCGCTTAACCAAGTGGCCCAGGCCCTGACCATATCAATCGCACCACGCTCGACACCTTTGTCATGGGAACCGCGCACCATTTTGCTGTCAATCGCCACGACTTCGCCTGCGATCACCTGACTGACCGCTTGCAGCCCTGACACGAAGCACTGTTGAAATTGTTCAGGGTTCAAGGCGCGAAACACGCGCCAAAACGTATCATGACTGGCTAGGCCATGGGGCAAGGCAAGAAAGGTTTTGAACCATCCGGCATTATCCCGCCCCTATTCGGCGACGGCTTCCCAGTCGTGCGCCCCGCAGATGATCGCACAGATCGCAATGACCAAGATGTCGATCAGTTTATGTGCTTTGGTCCGTTCCACGCGCGGATCTTCCAAGCCGCTAAAGTGTTTTTCGATGCTGGCCGCTGGATTGTTTTCCATTTTTAGGCACCCTTCGTTTTTGTGACGAAGTCTAGTCCTTTTTACTTCACTGTCAACTCCTATTTAGACGCGATTGCCCTAATTCTCATAAGGAATGCTATTGATAATTATTTTCATATATGGTATGATTGTGAAAATAAGTTTCATCGTTCAATGCTCATCACCTATGGACAATCAAACCAACTACGAGCGTGGCACACTAGCGGCTATATCAGACGCTCTGCCAAAGCTAAAGGGCTCGGCGCAGAAGGCGGCGCAGTTCATCGTCAACGCACCGCGCGAGACGATTAACCTAACGATTACCGAGTTAGGCGTGCGCGCAGGCGTGAGCGAGGCAAGCATCGTCCGTTTTGCACAGTCGTTGGGTTACTCTGGCTTTCACGCCCTCAAGATTGGCTTAGCCGAAGATATTGTCTCGCCCATGTTTTTCGTCCACGAAGACGTGAAGCCGGACGACGGGCCGGCCAGCGCCGTGCAGAAAGCGATGACGGCGGGCATGCGTTCACTGGAGGATACAGTGCGTATCCTAGAGATGCCAGTGTTGGAAGCTGTCATCCAGGCCTTGTGCAGTGCAAGCCACATTGAACTGTTTGCCTCAGGTAACTCGGTCCCGCTGGCGATGGATCTCGATTTCCGCCTGACGAAGATTGGAATGCGTAGCCGCTTCTCGATTGACCCGACGATGCAGGAAATGTATGCCAGCCTGACCTCCGCCGAAGATGTCGCGGTGGGCATCTCGCACACGGGAAGCTCCATAGACACCGTCTATGCCTTGGAACTGGCAAAACAACGCGGCGCGCGCACGATCTGCATTACGAATCACTCCGATTCGCCCCTGACTCGTCACGGCGATTTTTGTCTGTTCACATCCACGCGGGTCAGCCACTTTCGCGAGGAACCGATGGCTTCCAACCTGGCAATGTTGGCGCTGACGGAAGCGCTCTATGTGGGCATCTGTGTACAGCGTTCCGACGCTTCGGTCCAAGCTGTCTCCAAAACGGTGCGGGCGACCCAGCATCGCAAGTATTGAGTTTAGAGAATAGAAATTAGAGAACAGAAAGAGGAGAGGAGGTGAACGCCGCTGGATGAAGCATAGGCAAAGTAGGACAGCATCGGAGGAGATGCTGGCAGTCTTGGCGGGGTAGCCGTATCTCCCTATATGGCACTATCCCATTCTAATCATCCCGTTCAAACTTTACTCAAAGGAGAAGAAACCAATGAAAATGCGCGTTATCAGTCTGTTCTTAGTGGTGGCAATGCTTGCCACCATCGCCGCCGGTTGTGCCCCGGTCACCGCGCCAGCAGCACCTGCTGCTGCGCCCGCTGCCGAAGCCGTCACGCTTGAGTTTACGCAGTGGTGGGAACCCGAGCTTCCTGCCGGCGCATTCAGAGCGCTGATGGATGAGTTTGAAGCACAGAACCCTGGCATTAAAGTGAAGCTGATCAGTGGCCCTTATGCTTCTACCAAGGAGCAGGTAGTTGCCGGTGCTGCGGCAGGAACTATGTCAGATGTTGTGGGTCTGGACGGCGCCTGGGTCAGTGATTTTGTCAAGCAAGGCTCGATCGCCAACTTGACTGATCTGATGAAGCAAGCTGGCTATGATGGCAGCGAGTTGGCATCACAGATTAAGCTGAACGGTGCTACCTACATGATTCCAGTGGTTAACTTCGTTTATCCTGTGTTCGTCAATTTGGACCTGATGGCGAAGGCGGGCATTGCGAATCCCCCCACCTCGCGCACCGAATTTGCCGATGCCGCCAAGAAGTTGACGGATGCCAAGAACAACGTCTATGGCTGGGTGCTTCCGTTGACCATGGAACAGCCGAACGGCATTCAGAATGATGTGATGTCATGGGCCTGGGCTTCGGGCGGCAGCATGATGAAAGATGGTAAGCCGGATCTGACCAATGATACTGTTCGCGGCACCATGGAATACATCAAAGGTCTGTATGCTGCCGGTGTCGTTGCTCCCGGTGCATTCTCGATGAAAGAGCAGGACAAGGTTGAAGAGTTTACCAACGGACGGGTTGGGATGATGATCGATTCTCTGGCTCACATCAATTTGATTCGTAAAAATAACCCAGACCTGAAGTTTGCGATCACCGCGTTGCCGGCGGCGGATGGTTATACTGGAAAACGGGGTCTGCCGTATGCTTCGTGGGGTATCGGTGTTTCTGCCACCAGTAAGCACCAGGCCGAAGCCTGGAAACTGGTCCAGTTCTTGATGAGCAAAGCTGTCAACTCGAAGCTGTCATCGATTGCCAATGCATTCCCCGGCAACAAAAATTCCACCCCTGATTTTGTTCAGACGGATAAGTTGTTTGGCGCCGCCTTTAAGGTCTTCCAGGACGGCTATCTTGCCAACGAGTTCGTCGGTCTTCCGGTTGCTGAAGAGCTGATGCGCTCGTTCGACGAGCAGCTCCAGCCCTACCTGGATGGCAGTCAGTCACTGGATGATACGCTTAACAAGGCGCAAGCAGCCTGGATGAAGAATTTTAAATAGGACGTACGCGGCCTGCCTAAATCAGTTGGGTGTGTTTCAAATGAGTTGAGGAATAGGCACTCTCTTGTGCCGTCCGTTCGCATTAGAGAATGTGAACTCCGCTCAAATGAAACACGCCTAAATCAGATTTCTTGTTGTGGTTTGGAGGTTGCAAGGCAGTACTGCCTTGCAACCTCTGACTAAATCATCTCTTCAAAAAGGAAGAATCTCCCTTGTTGGCAGATAACAATATTTCGACAAGTTCAAAGAAACGTACTTTGCAAAGCGTTACGAAAAAACTTGTCCCCTTTGCTTATTTGTCACCTACGATCCTTTTATTAACTGTATTGTCACTCCTGCCCATCGCGATGGTCTTTTATTATTCCATGATGAATAATGTCATTATGGAAAAAAATCCATTTTTTGTGGGCATTGCCAATTATGTAGAAATCATCAGCGATAGCGTTTTTCAGCAAGCCATTGTTAACACGCTTTACTTTACGATCATGAGCGTTGTTTTTCACCTGATGCTTGGCTTGACATTCGCCATGCTTTTGAATACCAAACTACTCCCCCCGGTGATCAGAGCGCTTTTCCGGGTTATCTACGTCCTGCCGTGGGTATTTACCGCAACGATCATCGCGATCCTCTGGCGGCTTATGCTGAATCCAAACGGCATCATAAACTATCTCCTTGATTGGACGGGCCTCGTCAGTGGAAAAATCGAATGGCTAAGTTCCAAACAGTTGGCCCTCCATGCCATTACATTTATTAATATTTGGGCGGGTTACCCCTTCTATATGGTCAGCCTACTGGCGGGTCTGCAAGGAATTCCCGATCAACTCTATGAGGCTGGAACCATTGATGGCGCCAATGGCCGTCAGCTTTTCCGATATATCACGATCCCACAACTGATGCCGATTATCATCAGTTTGGCTATGCTGGATTTTATCTGGACCATGCAGCAATTCACGTTGATCTGGATGACCACAGGCGGTGGACCGATCCATGTCACGGAGATGCTGAGTACGTTTACCTATAAAATGGCCTTTAGTTCCTATAAGTTTTCTCATGCCTCGGCCAGTGCCTTTATTATTTTGGTCTTATCGATGTTTGTGGCCCTGTTCTATGTGAGGAAACAGAAAGCCAGCGATGAATAACACGTTTTCTAAACCGGTCAAAACTGCAATTACGAAGGCATTGCTGATTATTGCGCTTTTGCTTGGCGCGGTTTATGCAGGATTCCCTGTACTTTGGATGCTGGCGTCCTCGTTTAAGCCCAATCCAGAAATCTTTGCGTATCCACCGCACCTGATTGCAAAATCCTTTTCGGCGAGCGCCTACCTAGTCGTTCTCACCACGCCAGAAAAGCTGCGTTTCTTTTTCAACAGCTATTTGGTCTCGATACTGGTTACGCTTTTCACATTGATTGTGGGTACGTTGGCCGGCTATAGTTTTAGCCGATATGAGTTCAAATTTAAGAAACCTTTAAACATGATCATCATCAGTGTACAGGCGGTGCCGCCCATTACGCTGCTGATTCCTTACTTCGGCCTTATCGTTGCGCTCAAGTTATACAATACCTATGCGGCTTTGGTGCTTACCTACATGGTCTTTACGCTTCCCTATGCCATCATTATGATGACCGGTTATTTCAATACCCTGCCCAAGGAATTGGATGAGGCCGTCATGATGGATGGCGGAAGTCGTGTGATTGCGCTCTGGAGCGTGCTTGTACCGATTTCTTTACCTGGCATTGTTGCGACAGGTATATACACATTCATGCAGGCTTGGAACGAATTCCTGTTTGCGCTCACCCTGACGAAAACGATGGATATGCGAACAGTTCCCGTCGGGATTCAAATGCTGATGGGTCAGCATTCCTACGAATGGAATGAAATGATGGCGATGAGCGTGCTTGGGTGTCTACCGGTCTTGATCCTCTACTTGTTTTTTCAACGCTACTTTATCGCAGGGATGACCGCAGGTTCCGTCAAAGGGTAAGCATAAATAGGTAGACAGGTAAATAGGTGGAATCTCGGCAACTTACCTGTTTACTTGTCTACCCGTCTACCACAAAAATGTTGCAATCTAGCAATTGGTAGTATACAAATTATGGAGATATCAGTATGTTAATGAATATGAAAGATTTGTTGGCGGTCGCACATGCCAACTATTTTGCTGTTCCGGCTTTTAACATTAGCAGTAATATGCTGCTAAGCGGTGTGATTCAGTCCTCTGAAGAAAAGCAGTCCCCGCTGATCCTGGCAATCCATCCAGAAGAGTTGAGTTTTGTTCGTCCTTCCTTTATGAAGTCAGTCGTTGAGGAAGCGATCAACGCGACGATTCCGGTCTGTATCCATTTGGATCACGGTTCATCAATGGCTCACATTATGGAAGCCATCCGGTGCGGGTTCACATCGGTGATGATGGATGCTTCCTTGGTTCCGCTTGAGGAAAATATCAGAATTTGCAAACAAGTCGTAGAACTTGCTCACTCGCTCAATGTTTCGGTTGAAGGTGAGTTAGGCACGATCGGCACAACCGGTCCCGAGGCGGAAGCAGGTACGGATGTCATTATTTATACCAATCCAGACGATGTTGTAACGTTCGTTCAGGCGACCGGTGTTGATACGTTGGCGGTTGCGATTGGTACTGCGCACGGTATTTATCCCAAAGACAAGAAGCCTGAATTGAAACTGGACTTGCTGAAGAAGATTGCTTCCATGGTCGATATTCCGCTTGTTCTGCATGGCGGTTCTGCTAACCCTGAGGATGAGATTGTTGCGGCCGTCAAACTGGGTATCAATAAGATCAATATTTCCAGTGATATGAAGGATGCTTTTTACCAGAAGTGCCGTGAAGTGCTAGCCGATCCTCATCTTAGAGAGCCAAACTCGATTTACCCTCCTTGTATCGAAGCCATGAAAAAGGTTTGCCACCATAAAATTGACCTTTTTAACGCAGCCGGTAAAGCTGCACTTTATCAGTATTCTCGTGTGCAGCCACAGCAATGATGTATAGGTAAACAGGTAGATAGGGAATTCCCTGTCTACCTGTATTACTTGTTTACCTACCTACCTATATCATGCCTGCAAAAGAGTGAAAAAGCTTCATGAACGAAAGCATTGCCTTGGGACTTGGCGACAACATCGATTATGAGATTGTATGGAATTCTAAGGTGATTGAAAACCTGATCATCCAGCATGACATCTATGCTGATGAGTTGGATGCCAGCAGAGCTGTCAATAGCGAACGTGATTTGGTGATTTCGATCCTGAGTTTTTTGAAGTCCGGGACTGGCGGCGAACGCTTTGTTTCCTCGGCGGCCATCATTGAGCATTTTTCGCAGAATTTTGAAGTAAAGATCACGCTTGGCGGGACATCTGTGCGCGCGGCCATCGCCATGCGCAAACTGGGCTATACCTCGGCGCTTCATCTTGTCACCATCAATGACCATGTACGCAGGCTCATTCCGCAGGATAGCCCCTATGTTTGTAGCAATCCCAAAGAGCGCGCGTATCCGCACTTGATTGTGCAATTTGGGCAAGAGACCTGTGTGCGAGCCGGTGATATCGAACTCTGCACCAGCCGGGCCAATCGTATAATCTATCATAATGATGATGACAATATCATCATGAAGCTTAATGAGGACTTTTCTAACCTGATCACGGATGCAAGGGTATTTTTGATTTCAGGCTTTAATGCGATGCAGCGCGAGGAACTTCTTACCAACCGGCTGGCGTCGCTTTTAAGCATCATGGAAAAACTCCCCAAAGATGTACTGGTTTATTATGAGGACGCAGGTTTTTATAATCCAAGCTTTAGCCAATTGATTCATGCTACGTTGGCGAATAAGATTACTATTTTCAGCCTCAATGAGGATGAACTGCAAGCCCATCTCGGTAGAAAGCTGGATTTGCTCAATGTCTTTCAGATCAAAGCAGCATTAGAGGATCTACAAAAACGAATCCCTGTACCAATCATTGTCGTCCATTCCATGTATTGGGCGCTTGCTTATGGCGAAAAAGCGATCAGTGTTTCGAAAGCGCTCAAAGGCGGTATTACGATGGCAACGACACGCTTCTGTTATGGCGATGATTTTACCGTAGAAAATTACAAAGAAATCGAAAGCCTTGCTCCAAATAAGGAAGGTGCAATCTTTGCCGATGCGTTAAAGAAGCTGCTAGCCAATAAAATATGTTGTGTGCCAGTCGTACATGTTGAACAGTCAAATGCAACAACGATTGGTCTTGGCGATGCCTTTGTTGGCGGATTCCTGCCTGCACTTCTTCTGTAAGCTAACCCCCTGCGTAAACGCGGGGGCTTTATCCCTGGCTCTACTATCTAGAGGAACCGAGATAGACGCCGACCCGAAGGTCGGTCCGGGATGTATGGCACGCTTACAGGTGCCGCCTTAGTCCGAAGACTAAGACCGAGTTGTAGAATTTTCATGCTAACGTTGAAAATTTTACGCAACCAACGTTGGCTGGCGGCAACGCCCTATTTTCAGTTGGTAATGTACGGTGCAAACCGTTTTCTCTCCGAAGAGAGTGCCTTAGCACAGATATATTGTACCACATTTTGAGGATTTTAATTGTGACAAGGCGCTTACGGCTCGACTGAGAGTTCGGCTGAGCTCACTCGAAGCCTCGCCGAAGTCAATGATGTCCACAACCGGGAGTCCTTTGGGTGCGGTTTTGCCTGCTTACGGCTCGACTGAGCTCGCCGAAGTCCTCCCCATGTCTAAAGCCAGGGGCATCCCGCAGGAAGTCCCGGTGAGACAGATGGATACCCAACGGCCGAGCGCTGAGCGGTCACCGGCGCCCACATAAAGCAGTCTGTTTCGCCAGTCCGCTCGAGCGCCTTGTTAGGCGGCATGAACCGGGGATTAGAGCGAGCGTACCATCATAGACTGGACGAGCTTTGAGCACACGCAGCGCCGAGGCCGTCAGGACCACCTGTGCCAGCGTCAGCCACGCACCGCGAGCGGGGTCTGGAACTCGCTCTGAGGTCGCTTACGTCCGCCCGGGATCATCGTCAACATTTCAAGGTCGAGGAGTTCCGCCCAGTACCGCCAGCGCACTTCGCCCATTAGCGTCAGCACATGCAGGACGCGGTCCAGCGACGGCGCGTGTGTATTCGTCTTTCTACCGCGTCGCTGGTGCGCGGTTGTCGATATCCTGCATCTGTTTTATACTCCAAATGTAGCTTCAGCCAATGTGCGACATGAAGTTATAGCTTCATGCCCGGCGCAGTTGTTCCACGCCCACTCAATGGCAGCCTATGAACACAACGCGACAGATTCTCGCTACGAAACTCTATCTGCCACCGCCGACCACAATGCTGGTGGCGCGCCCACGCCTTCTGGATCGGCTGCACGGCGATGCCGACTATCTGGTCGTTCCTGCCCAGAACTGCCTCAAACTACCCGATCAAATCTCCTATGAAGCCGGCGCAGTGATGACCGATATGGTGGGCACCCAGTATCACACCCAAAAGCGGTTGAATGTTTCGGGATCCACGACAGTCGCCGTCTTCGGGTTGGGCGCGGCGGGCGTCTTGATCGGCAAAGGGCGTGGTGCCAGGGTCATTGCGGTTGATGTGCTTGAGTCGCGCCTTGAGATGGCGCAGCAGCTTAGCGCCGATGCTGTGATCAATAGCGCCAAAGAAAATCCGGTGGAGCAGCTGCGTGCCTTGACCGATGGGGATGGCGTCGATGTCGCCATTGACTGTTCGGGCAACCCTGCCGGACAGAACGCTGCCCTCGACAGCACCCGTAAACAGGGAGCAGTCGCCTTTGTGGGCGAATCCCGCTCCACCACCATCAACCCGAGCGACCAGTTGATTAGGAAGCTCCTCACCGTGATCGGGGCCTGGTATTTCCCCATTTGGGAATGAAATGAGCTAACGCGCTTTGTAGTCCAACGCTGTACTAGGTCTTGTCAAGCATGAAATGAGGATGACCTGTAGTGAGGACTTCAGTCGTTGAACGACCAAGAACGACTGAAGTCCTCACTACAAGCCACTGGCTTAGGTCGCTTACCGTTGTCGCTTGAAGGTGATGGTCCAGCTAAAGTGACCAAGACAGCTATGGCTATCACCAAAATTTTTGCAGGTGTCGGCATCCTGGCAATACTGCGCGCCGATCAACGCTTCGTAAGGGATGGCCGCCGGATTGGTCGAAAGCCCCGTCGCCACGTCACTGGTTACATCCCGGCCATCGACATCGCGCACCACCTTGACATCCTGACCGCTACCCAATACAAATTCGGCCACGCCATCGCCTTTGCCTTGTGCACCGGTGACATAAATTTCGCGCGCGCCATATTGTACTTGGACAGCCACGCCATTCAAACGATTGCCATTTTCATCCAGCACATTGACAATTAGTTCGCGCGCTAGGCCACAGCTAACCGATGGGCCAAACAGCGAGCCGCCATTTTCATACACGTCCCACAAATGCTTTTGAACCACCACAAAATTATTTCCACTGGTAACAGCAGGTGGCGTTGCAGGTAAAGTTGCTATGGGCGCGGCCGGCGTAGCAACCGGTGTGGCCACCGACATTGTTGATGACGATTGGCTAACCAAAAAGGCCGCAATCCACGCGCCATTGGCCAATTGGAGCCAGGAGCCATCTACATTCTGGCCAGCAATCACCAGCGCCTGACCCGCGCTCACCCCACCGGTCACGGCGTAGCTTGTGCCTGGTCCAGCGCGCAGATTTGCGGCGCGAACAGCGGTTGCGCCGGCATTGGCCGATGCCAGCGGGGTTGACTGGCTAGCAGGTTGAACAGCCGATGTTACGGTTATGTTTAGAGTAGGCGTACTCGGGCCGACGTTAACCAGAAAGGCGGCGATCCATCGATCCGGCGCAATGTGATACCAATTGCCCGCATCGTCTTGGCCAAGAATGGTCACAGGCTGGCCTTGCGCCGCTTGCCCGCTAATCGCATAATTTGTGCCCGGCCCGGCGCGCAGATTCGCATTGCTGATCACAGTGCCGGTCGCGGCCGATTGGCCTAGTGCAACAAAGGAAAAGCAAAGAAAAACCAGCAACGCAATAGCTAATCCTACCGCAGGTTGTTTGGTAAATTTAAAATGTGTTTGCATAGCGCTCAGTATGCCACCATCACCCACTCAGCCACAATTTAACGGGCCATGATCTTGGCGTCATAAAGCGATTGACGACCACTTCATTCTCCTTTTCGGTATTTCTATTTTGCGCCTTAAATTCGTTTGACACACAATAGTAGGAATGTTACAATCAATTTGAGTTCGTATCTCTACACGTAAAAAGTTGTCTAAGGGTAACTACTCGGCCTCCCCAAAGAAGCCTGACTTTTGATCGCCAACTAAAAATTGACGTTAGAGCTTTCGTTTACGTTCGCTGTATGGCTACAAGTTATTGCAGCTATACTTCTGAAAAACACGCTTGAGTGAAATTTCTAAACCCTAAAAAGCCAGACTGCTGATGAGTAGTTACCCCCAGTTCATCTACTAATGGTCATCTACCGAATGGTTATGCTAGCTTCCCACAGTGACCCGTTGGTGTAGAGTTTATGATCAACCATTATTTGTGTCATCAGGTTTGCCACATGACGCAATGAGGTAGTTTTGCTATCCCCACCCACGGTTTGCTTTACTCACAAAGTTTTTTACTAAAGGAGAACAAAGAATGAGTTATGTAGCGGGTTCAAAAAAGCTCTCGCGCCGCGCCTTCATGGCGGCGATCGGGACAACAGCGCTGGGCGCCACGCTTGTCGCAGCCTGCGCACCAGCACCGGCCAGTGCACCGGCGGCAACCACTGGCGGTCAGGCAGCCGCAGCGCCAAGCACCGCAAAAGTTGAAATCCACGCGCACATGGTCAAGAAGCAGGATGTCTCTGACTGGATTCAGACCGGTTTGGACAAGAATATCGATGGCTTCAAGGACAAAAATCCTAACATCGATGTAAAGTTGGAGACGATCCCCGGTTGGACGCCCGAGTACATTCCCAAAATCCTCTCGCTGGCCGCCGCTGGCACGTTGGGTGATCTCGTCTGGTTCCCACCGCGCCATCGTTCCCACATTGCTTGGGGCACGCAATACAACGTGGTCACGGATCTCAAGCCGCTAGCCGAGGCCGCCGGTTACGATATGAAAGCCAACTTCTTCCAAGGTGCACTGGATGTGAACACCTTTGAAGGCAAGCAATATTGGCTGTCTTACATTTCTGAACCCGTTGTGCCAGTCATTGCCTATAACAAGACAAAATTGAAGGCAATGGGTGTGGCAGAGCCAACGGATGACTGGACCTTCGACGAATTGGCCGCCTGGGCGCAAAAAGCCACCAAAGATGGCGTCTTCGGCTATCATGCCGGCGACCGATCCTACCTGGCCTTCAGCGGCGCACCATATTTGCGCCAGTGGGGTGTCGATCAGGTTGATGCAACAGGGAAGAAAGTGATCGTGCTGGACAAGCAAGAAGCGTTTGTAAAGGCCCTCCAATTCGACTACGACCTAACCAACAAGTACAAGGTTTCTCCTTCCCCCTCAGCCGGCGCGATCAACGATCCGGAACTCTTCGCTGGACAGAAGCTATTGGCCGCTGACATCTGGCCTTTCCGCATTCAGATTTATCCAGCCACCTTTAAGGATTTTGAAATCGGCTTTGTGCTGACGCCAGTCGTCAACAAAGGCGACAAGCGCCGCAGTATGCTCAACGAGCATGTCTTTGGCATTACCACCGCCTCCAAGCACACACCGGAAGCCTTCAAATTCCTCACCTGGATCGCCGGCAAAGAGATGAATGTGCAGGCGCTGGTTCAGGGTCAAAAAGGCCCGATCGCACGCGCCGACGTGTGGGCTGATGATCGCATTTACAAAGAACAACCTACCTACACGAAGCTACGCCCGATTATGGAGAGCATTGAACCGGACTTCACGGTCGCTAATTTCCGTGGTGAAGAATATGACAATACCTTCCAGGCTGTGTACGACGCCATGATTTTAGGCAAGATGAAGCCAGAGGAAGCAGCCAACGAGATCCAGAAACAGTGCCAGGCTGTGTTGGATAAGGAACCCGCATAATTTCAGTGTGGAATGCGGAGTGAGGAGTGCGGAATGATTATAATCGGCACGGGCATAGCTGCGTTTTTTGTCATTGGTAGACCGGAGACGGCCTTTTATACCGTCTACTGTCTACCAACGCTCTTATCTGTGACCGTTGAGAGGATAACCTCCAAAATCTACCAAGCCTTATTGTGTTTGTCGTCCTTCGTCGATCGCTACATGCAGATTGGCTAACGCATCAATCGCCCGGCGCTCGGTTAAAATCTGGCTCACCTTGCCATCCATCATTTGCACGACCCGATCGACATATTTACACATACGCAGATCATGCGTCACCATAATGCCAGCGCGTTGTTGCTCATGGATCAATTCGGCAAAGGTAGCCACCACTTGGTTGGCCCGGTTGGTGTCCAAACTCGCCGTCGGCTCATCGGCCAGTACGACGCTCGGTTCGTGGATTAAGGCGCGCGCAATGGCTACCCGTTGTTGCTGACCCCCAGAAAGTTGACCAGGATAGCTACGCAGTCGCTCGCCCAGACCAAGCCTGGTCAATAACTCAATCGCGCGCTGCCGGCCCTTTCGATCCAACTTGTGATTGAGGCGCAACATCAACTCTACATTTTCCTGGACATTCAAATAGGGCACCAGATTGTTCGCTTGGAAGGAAAAACCAATCGAACTGCCGCGAAAGCGCGTCCGTTTGCGTTCGCTCATCGCTTGCAAATCTTGGCCAGCAATCGCAATTGTGCCAGACGAAGGACTCAATAAGCCGGCGGCGATGGCCAACATGGTGGTCTTGCCCGATCCACTTGGCCCCACTAACGCCACAAACTCACCTGGCTCAATCGTGAACGAAACATGATCCACCGCGGTAATCGCGCCAGTGCCTTCTCCGTAAATTTTTGTCACACCGTCAGCGATCAGTGCTTCCGTCATAGTTGTCACTTGCCATTGTGATTTGGGCCAACTTACCAATTATCTGGGCGGCGAATTCATTCGCCGCCTGCTATAAGAAACGCGCCCGAAGGGCTCCCGAAACACGTTGACCCTACTCTAAACCTGTTTTGCGAGCCCCTTTGATTCGACGGGATTGCCTTCGTCAATCGTAAATCTTCAATCTAAAATGTTACTGCGCCAGTCCTAAAGCCGTCAACGGCTCCACTTTAAGCAAAACCCACACGGATACTAAGCCCCCGATTGGCCCGATCATCAGCAGCGAAATGATCGCTGTCAGCACTGATTGGCCGACAAAGACGACCGGCACATTCGGTGGTATGGCGCGTGCTAAGGCCAGGGTGCCAAGCGTGCCAAGCAGCACGCCCAAGGCATTGATCGTGACAATTTGGGTCAACGAGGCCATGACGACAGTCAAATTGGAAGCACCCACGGCCTTGAGCATGCCGACCTGGGCCACCTTTTGCAAGGTTTGAATCTGGAAAAAACCGCCGATAACCAGAATGCTAATGAAGAAGGTGAAATAGCGCTGGGTGTTCAACGTGCTCTGCTGTTGCGAATAGCCAGGGAACGCTTCATAGGCGGTCTTACGATCCACCACCTGGATTTTGCTCACAGCCGTTTGGATAAGGTTTGCCATATTTTTCCAATCGCTTGGGTTGTCTAATTTGATCGCGACAATATTCGAGACCAACTCCCCCTGGCCAATCGTCTGTGTCGCTTGGGGTCGAATTTTGTCCCATTCCAAGTAGGGCACAAAGATGCTGCCAGGGCGCAGTTGATATTTACGCCCATCACTGATCCCCATCACTTTTAAGTTGTACAACTTTTCATCGGTGCCCTGAATCACTTTGATCGTCATCGTGTCGCCCAATTTCACCTGGCCCTGCGTCACCACGTTGGCATCGACAATCGCCTCACTGCTGCGATCTCGCCCCAGTTGACGCCCGGTTTGCACCTCGGGTTCGCCGGGATGCCCCGGTTCTACACCCACCAAAGCAACGTCTACGGACTTCCGTCCATCTGGAAAGACAATCGTACCATTGGCAAAACCGACCTGGCCCACATCGGCTACCCCTTTGATCCGCCGGATCTCACTCATTTTTGAACGACCAATCTGGCTCGCCGCAACCGACAAATCGACTTTCTCTTGAACGGCGATTAATTCTCCGTTCAGTTTTTGGATATATTCGCGGTTGCCACTGCCCAAGCCTTCGGCCAACGCGGCAATAAAGAGCACAAGCGTTGTAATCAAAGCGACGATCAGGGCGATCAGCAAAAAGCGCCCTTTGCTGTAGGAGATTTCTTTAATGGCAAGAAAAACGGGCATGATTTTACCTGAATTTACTTTGTATCCAATGCGACCACGGCTGTCATATTCCAGAGCAAGCGTTTGTCCTGTTGCGCTGGATCGACGACAACGGTATAGACAATGTCGCCGCGCCGGTCGCCACCAATCGGGCGTACATAGCGCACTGTTCCTTTGATTTGCAGATCGGGCAGCGCATCAAAGGTCACGGTCACTAACTTGCCGGGCGCCACGCCAGCAATGTCAAGCTCGGTCAAATCTTCCGTTTCGATCTGCCAGGCAGCAAAATTAGCGAGCCGGATGGCAATGGCGCCCGGCGTCACTTGTTCACCAACGCGTGCATCGACAATGGCCACTTCACCGGCAAAGGGTGCATGAATTTCCGTTTCGGCCAAGGTGACCAGCGTCTGTTGTAAGGCGGCGGTCGCCATCGCCACATCCGCCGCGGCGGCCGCAATTTCCTCCGACCGCGCCCCGGCCAAGAGTAAATCTAACTGGGCCTGGCTGCTCCGTACATCGGCCGCGGCTGCCGCCAGATCCGCCGGCATACCCACCTTGATCGCTTCGAGTTGCGCCTGCGAACGCCGTACCTCAGCGCTCGCACCGGCGATCTCGGCATTGGTTGCGCCCTTGGTCAAATCTGCTAAACGGGCGTTGGCGGCCTCATACGCCGTTGTCGCCTGCTCCAAGTGCGCCGATTCGGGCAGCGCGCCAATGTCGTTGCGCCATTTCACCAGGTTATAGGCAGCTTGCGCTTGCTTAATCGTTGCCTGCGCGCTGTACAGATCCGCCTTAGCCGCAATCAGTTGCTGGTCGGATGCACCGTCCAATACTTTGGCCAACGCAGCCTGCGAGGCTGCCAAAGCAGCTTCTGCTGTTTTGATATTACCAGGCAAGCCAGCCTGAGCCAGACGTTGCTGGCGGGCTTGGGCTGCACTCAGCGCTGCCTGCGCCTGTTCAATTTCTTGCGGACGCGCGCCGGTCTTCAACTCGGCCAACTTTGCCTGAGCCTTTTTCAGGCTTGCCTCTGCACTCGCCATCGCCACCCGCTGTTGCGCCCCATTCAGGCGTGCGAGCACCTGGCCCACGGCCACTTTGTCGCCTTCTTTCACCGCCAGGCTTTCAATGACGCCACCGAGCGTGAAACTCAGATCGGCATATTGCACCGGCACGACGCGCGCATCCACCTCAATCTGGCCATTCGCCGCGTGTTGGGCAACAGCCGATTTGGCGTTCTCACTGTTGGTTACGGGCGCGGCTTGCACAGGGGTTGCTGATTGAGGATTAGCTGGCTGCCCGCGTTGCTTGATCAGCCCTGTTGCATAGGCAGCATAACCACCAACGCCTAGCAACGCAATGAGGGCAATGCTGATGACCCACCGTTTCATACTGTTCATCCTTGCAATTTGTCTGAAGAGCTTGCTGTAGTTGGTTCAGGGCGCGGGCGCAGACCATCGAGCAACAGGGTGATCAGTTCGGCAATGATCACGGACTTTGGCCGTGCACCCGGTTGATTTTGACCATAATGGAGACCGTCCATCAAAGCGAGAAAAGAACCAGCCAATAAATCTGGGTGCAAGTTGCGAATTTCGTTACGGGCCTGGGCTGCCATAAACATCTGGCGCAATGGTGTAAACATAGCCTGGTAGACCACTTGAGCCAGCGCGGCGGCCTGGGCAGCACGCAACGCAGGCATGTCGGCGTGCATCATGCCTGATAAGTGAACTGGCTGCTGCGAGGCAAACCACTCGGCCACCGCCTGAAGTTGGGCGACCAGACGAGGCTGAGCCTGCTCAATCGCCGTTTGTATGCCAATTTGATGACGCCGGAAGACGCGCGTCGCCATCGCTACAAACAGTTGCTCTTTCCCTTCTGGAAAATGGTAATAGAGTGAGGATTGGCGCATACCAAGGGCAGTCGCGATATCATGTAACTTAACTGCTGCATAGCCGCGTTGGATAAAGAGTTGTTCCGCCACGTCCAGCACGCGTTGTCTAGCTTCACTTTTTTCCTGTTCATCCATCTGTTATAGGCTTCCCTTCGCTTTACATCTCATTGTAATAA